>MWBC01000010.1 GCA_002068885.1 archaeon ADurb.Bin336 | reverse complement strand
GATTCTCCTGATTACAGAATGAACAAGTTAGGAGATAATGTTTATGGATTTGAATTCAAAGATATCTCACACAACGGAACAATGCTGCTAAAAACACTCTACTTTACCCCAGTTGAAAACAATTTATACATACTCAAATCAATAGAAAATAGTGCAACATTTTGGACTCCAAACAATGAATTCTCTCCACACGTTCAACTAGGGGGAATAAACGGAATGACTTACAACGACATATCTTCAAACTCGAGAATAGAATCCCTCCAAAATTTATTTGATGCAGTAAAAGAAGGAAAAGTATGTGTATCAAATGATGGTTCAAGCACAAGCTTTTGGTGGAACCCAGCAATAGCAGAAAATGTTAGTGGGGCAAACCCAAGCATGGCTGAAAAAGAACTTGAACTACTAGGGACAAAATAAAAATCAAGCAAAAATTATAAATTAGGTTTTGGATAAAAATCCAATAGAATTTATAAAAGAAAGCTTTAAATATTTGAAATAAGTGATTTAATAATGTTGGATAAAAAAAATAATTTTAATAAAAGTCATGTGTTTGATTCAGTTGCTCAAGGGACTATAGAATACTTAGTTATTATTGCTGTTGTTGTTGTGTTGAGTTTGATTATTGTTGCGTTGACTATTAATATTACTTCTTCTCCTAGTCAACAAATTTCTACTTCTTCTGAGAAGTTGGGTAATGTTGCTGTTGGTGGTATTAGTGTAGTTGAGTCAGTGAGTAATTTGGAAGGAGAGTCTTTGGTTGTGTTGAGTAATAATTCTAGTGATGGGATTACTTTGAAAAAAATTAGTGTTGAGGGCGGGAGTGAGAGTAATTATGATGATTATATTGGGGCAGTGGATTCTGTTCCGGTTAATTTGAGTGGATTAAAAGATAGTTGCCCTTGTTTAGAGGGTCAAAAAAGTGTTAGGTGTGAGTTTGTTTTTGAGTATGAGACTAGAAGTGGTTTAATACAAAGAGAAAAAAGAACGATTAATGTACAATGCATGGGTTCTAATGAGAGGCCTACTCCGCGAGATCCTGTTAGGGTGATTGAGCCGATTGTGTTTGGTACTTTGGAACACCCTTGGGTGATTAATAATTGTGTTGGACTTCAAGATATGAACAAACACTTAGACGGAAACTATGTTTTAGGCCAAGATATTAATTGTTATAATGACACTCAATTACCAAATGGTGCTTTGTATAATGGTGGGTTAGGGTTTGAACCGGTTGGAAAAGATAATTTGCATTTTGTAGGTAGTTTTGATGGAGGTGGGTATACTATTTCTAATTTAATGATTAATCTACCTCAAACTAATCGTGTTGGTTTATTTGGAATTTTAAAAGGGGAAGATTTCTAATGTGGGTTTAATTAATGTTTTAATACGAGGTGAAACTAATGTTGGTAGCATTGTAGGGCAATCTAATTTTGGTTGTTTTGTCACTAATTCTTTTTCAAAGGGGGATGTGAATGGTTTTAATAATGTTGGGGGATTGATGGGTAGTTCTTATAATGGTGGCTCAATTATTAATTCTTATTTTATGGGGGATGTAAATGGTTCTAGTAGTGTTGGTGGTATTGCAGGGGAGTTATACGGTAGTGGGGATATAATTAGTTCTTATTCTGTTGGAGATATATTTGGTTCGGATTTTGTTGGGGGTCTTGTAGGGTATTTCAATGGAGGGGCAGTATTTGGGGGTTCAGTTTCTAATTCTTTTTCTACTAGTAAAATAATTGGTTCTGGTAATGTTGGTGGACTTATAGGGTATGATGGAAGTTCAATTTCCAGTTCTTATTGGGATACTGTTTTGAGTGGTCAAACTAATTGTTATTATGATGGGACTGAGGGTTGTACTTCAACAAATGATGATGTTTCTGCTTATTATGGGGATAGGGGAGTTGCAAAATTAACTAGTGAATATAGTTGGATTGTTAATAACTGGGTTGCAAGAGATAATAATTACCCAATCCTTGCTTGGCAACAATAATTATTTTTTTTAAGAACAATTTATTTTCAATTTATTTTTTTTGATTTATTATTTTAATTTATTATTTTTTAATTAAAATTAGTTTTTTCATTTTTTTTGTTTTATTATTTAATTAAAATTAATTATTTTTAAAATAAATCTAATAATAAGTTGGTTCAAATTTTATCTTGGTTTTTTTTCCAAATCTTTTTATACTCCAAAAACCCTTAATCTATTGGTAAAAATGATTTTATTAATACTCAATTCAATTCTTCTGAATTTATTATTCCTTGAAGAATTGTTTAGTGACATGAACTTCGTGCTAAAAATATTTGTACTACTAACCATCGTGTCTTATGTTAATCAACACTTAGGAAAAGGCCCAATTGCTTTAATTATAGTTGCGGTACTTGCTTGGATGATATTCTCTAACTTTGCGATATTTGGGAGTATTTATGTTATTTATATGTTAGTGTTGTTTGGAATAACACAAATATTAATGGATTTCTTTATACTGGCTCCACAAGCAATAATGGAACAAAGTATGCAAGGAGGAGTTGAGAATCAACCAAATGGAGCGGATATGCAAGAAAGACAAAAACAATTAATGCAAATGAGACGAAAAATGGGGATGATGTAAAAAATAGGGGAAAGGATTTGGGATGAAAAAAGGTTTTTTGTTGAATGAAAAAGGAAACTTTATTCTAATTGCTTTAGGGTTAATGATAGGAGTAGTAATACTCTTGCCTGTGCTAATGTATACTTTTGAACCAATTGATATTATTGTGAAAATATTTTTGGTGTTCATGATATTTCAAACAGTAAGGGGTTTTTTAGGAAATGGAACACTAACCCTAATAGTATCAGGAATACTAATTTATTTCTTAGTAATAAAATGGTGGTGGATTGGAGCAAGTGGATGGTTAATAATAACTCTATTCACTTTTGGAGCATTTAGTATAATCATTTGGGGTTCAAAAACAGTTCTGGATTTGACAAAACCAAGGCCATGAAAATTTGTTCAAAATAAAACAATTAAGTTTAAGTATTGAGAAAACAATTAATTAATGGGAGAGGGATTAGAATTGATTCTAGAATTTGATTTTTTTGGAGCCTTATCAGGTACTGATCTTGCGCTTACAATCGCTCTGGTTTTATTAATAATTTATTTTCTTTGGATTTATGCTTGGGCAAAAAAACAAGTAGGGGCAACCACAGGATTACTCTTAGCAATACTAATAACTTGGTTATTGTTCTACAATTTCACCGAACTAATTTGGGTTCCATTCATATTATACATTTGGTCAATATTTGGAAAAGATTTATTAGAAAAAGTGCCAAAGTCAAAGTGGTAAAAAATAGTTTTAAATAAAAAAATGAGAGGGTAAAGTGTAAAGGTTGAAGATTTATGGATTTATTAACATTCTTAATTGCAATCACTCTTCTAGGATTTGCTATTCAATTAGGAGAGGTTTGGATAGTTTTTGGGGCAACACTAATCCTAGTACTCTCTTCGAAGGATTTGAAAGGAAGTTTTTTGATGATATTTTCAGTAATAGTAATTTATTTTATTAATTATGTTGGGATGAAAGAGTATTGGATATTTGCAATATTTGGATTACTAATATTAGCTTATTTGCTTGGACTGGGTAAAGAAGAAGCTGCTCCGGCTGATCCATATGCAGGACTTTTAGGTGGAATGGGTGGAGACGGAATGGGAATGATGGGATAAAATGAATTACCGAGTTTTATTTGTAGGAACAATGCTAACACTATTATTCTTATTTATTCAACTGCCTGAATTGGCCTTAGTTGTATTTGTAGCAACTTTGTTTGGTACAGTATATACTTATGCAAAATGGAAGATGAAAAAAGTTTGGGAAGAAGTAAAAAAAGCTGATGCTACTCACCCAAGTGGAAAAATGGAGTCATACGCTAAAATAGCTTCAAAACAAACAGCAGAATTTGTGTTCCCAGAAGAAAATAAACAATATGATTACAAAGGAGTATTACACAAAACACCTCAACTTGCTAAAAACTTTTTCACAGAATTAAAAGAATTATTTAAATGAAAAAAAATAAATTTAAACTAAATTAATTAACAAGAATTTGAATAAAAAAATATGCTTTTAAAACTAAATTTAGGAAAACGAAATTTATTCACTTCTTTGCTTCAAGTTCGGTTAAAATTTTTCTATTAATTTCAAGAATCTTTTTCATTAAATCAAGTTGAGCACGAGAAGCAGAATTAACTTCCTCAAGCTTTTTTTCAAACTCCAAAATCCTGTACGAAAGGGAAGCATCTTCTTTTCCTTTATTAGAAGAAATAGTTGATTTAATTGATTCAATCTCACTATCAACTTTGTGAATCTTGTTCTCATGTTCATTCAAAATATTAGAAGTGGTTTCGGATTGAATATCTTGTGCTGTAGAAGTAGCCTCAATAACATTCCTTAAAGCAGAAATATCATTACTTGGAGAAACATCCACCACACTCTCTTCTTTAGCAGGGGGTTCTTTAACTTTTGAAATAATTTCAAGAGCTTGTTCATTAGAAAGACCAGCATCACTCAAAGTACTAATAATAGTAGCATCATCAATACCTGCTTCAAGCATTCGCCTAACAGTATCAATCATTATCTGCTCATTAACCATTTTTTACCACACTACCAACCACAACAAGATAAAGATTTTATAATTTAAAAAACTAACTTTTTGATATTTGCAAAGAAATAAATAGGGAAAAACTCTTTTATTAGTATAAAAAATTTAAAAATTAGTATAAAAAAATTGGGAATAATTTAGTTCACTAACAAGAGTTGATTTTAGAAATGGATTTTAAATTAGATTATGGGCCATGGGAACCAATATTTGTGGGAACAACCTATGGGCATGAAGTAGAAATAGTTTCAAACCCAGAAAACTTTTACATAGTAATAGTTTATGATGTTGAAGAAGGGAGAAAAAAAGGAGCGGTGATTGAAGGATACAAAGCATTTTATGCAAAAGGACAACTAGAATCATTCATCCAAACTCTTCCCAAGCAATGCTTAGGAATAGGGAAAAATATTGGTGAGAGAACAAGCAAAATATTTTTCTTATCATTTGAACCATTTTATGTTGATTTCAAACAAGAAGATTATTCAAGGAGAATTGATAATGAAATAAAAAAAATTGAAGAAAACTCTTCAATGATAATTGATCTTGCAAGAACCTCGTCAGTAGAATTAAAAGAATTATCAACAGTATCAAAAAAGGATTACTTAATAGTACTGGGAGATCCATTTGTAGTAAAATTATTGGCTTCAGGAGGAAAAGGGCCATCACTCTCAAAAATAGATTTAGGTACGAATCCTTTGTTTGATGAAGAAAAAGTTCCTTTAATCCAGTTAGGTTTAAGTAAAACAAGAGAAATAATTAAAGAACCGACTATTGTTTTAATGAAAACACAATTAACTGGTGGAAAAAATAATTTAAATTATGCATCATACATAATTTCAGAGAATTTATTGCTTGATAACATTCCTCTAATAATATTTGATGAAGATAATTATTTCGCTCAACTAAATACGGCAACACAAAATAGGGTAGAGTTAAAAGAAGAATTAGTTGATTTTGAGCCAATGGCTTTTCCAATGAAAGAATATACTCCGAAACAAAACATTAAAATATCTTTAAAAGATGCTGATTTTGTTTCCATTCTTCAATTAATGGGGGTAAAAGACAATGAATTTGAAAAAAACTTATCCTTGTTTGCATTTGCTACTCAAGTAAATTCAATAGATGAACTCTTACAAAAAATAAATGATTCAAAAGAACTAACTGGGTACGAGAAACTAAAAGCGGAGAGAATAGTTAACCTAATAAAAATGGATTTAGGGGAATTATTTGGACAAAGTGCACCAAGCGAAGAACTAACTAGAGAAATCCCTGGAAGGTTAGGCAGAGGAGTAATAATTAATACAAAAGATCTTTCAATTGAAGAAAAAATAATTTTTATTCAAACAATACTAAGACAATTAACTAAACACGCTTCAGAAAAAAACAAAACTAAATGTGGATTAATAATTCCAAATATTGATTACTTACTAAAATTCAATAAAGAAAGAACAATAACAACAATAACAAGAACAATGAATAGAGGATTTGGTGCAATAATTGGTTCAGAAAAAGAATTACCCCCAGAACTAAACTCACTACTCTCCACAAAAATGAGTAT
Source organism: archaeon ADurb.Bin336 (assembly GCA_002068885.1). Taxonomy (GTDB): domain Archaea; phylum Iainarchaeota; class Iainarchaeia; order Iainarchaeales; family JAAZKV01; genus JAAZKV01. Next base: position 12,285 of record MWBC01000010.1, on the reverse strand, counting down.
AATTTCAGGAAAAGATATTGCGGTAATGATTAAAGGGAAAAAAACTTATAGGGTAAATCTAAGACCAAGTTTAAGCGGTAAACCAAAAATTTGAACAAAATAAATAACTATAATTTAAGGAGATTCTTTATTTTTCAATCTCTTATCAATTAAATCCCTAACCTGAGAAAGAGTAGCAAATTCCAAAGGATTAATAGAATCAATAACATACTTCAACTCCTTCAAATTCTCAACACTAGCAGACCTTGAACGCAAATCTTCTAGTTGAGCCTCAAGCAAAGTAATCCTCTGTTTCAAATCCTCAACATCCTTACTAGAAACACTACTAGAAGAAGATTCTTCTTTAGGGGCTAAATTGAGTTTATCTTCTAAATTCTTAATCTTCTTATTCAACACAACCAAATTCCTTCCAAGAATCTTTTCATTCCTAGCCAAAAACTTCATTTTTTGACTAATCAACAAAATACTAGAATTAAGGGCCCTAATGTCTTCCCTAACTCCACCAGCAGAAGGCATTCCTTGTTGCATTGGAGCACCCTGCCTTTGAGGAGGACGAGCATAATTGCCCCTTGCTTGGGGGTTAGATCTATCAGGACGAGCCATAACAAAATCACTTAATAACTACTAAATACAAGAATTTTGTTCCTTAAAAAACTTTTGTAGACAAAAAAGTGAATGAACAAAAAATAATTAAAAAAATTTAACAAAAAATTATGTGAATAATTTAATCAAAAAAAGTTTAAATAGTTAAATTTTTGAATTAAAATCCTTTTTAACTTCCCTTTTTTAATTCCTTTCTTTCTTTAATGTTTTAAATGGTTAAAGAAAAAGCATTGCTACTAGATGTTACTTATTTTGATGAAGAAAACTCTTCAATAATATCTTTATTCGTTCAAAAAGAAGGAAAACATTATTGGTTAAAGGATAATGAATTCAGGCCCTATTTTTATGTTTTGAGTGAATCAAGCGAAAAAGAAAAAGTTATTAATAATCTCCAAGGAGTTGAGTTTGGGGTTGAAGAAAAATTTAGTGTGCTAAGAGTAGAGGATGTTAAAAAAATTCATAATTCCAAAAGCGTGTTAAAAATAGTGTTCAAAAAAGTTAGTCACTTAATTGCTGCTAGAAAAATACTCTCCGAAATGGGGTTTGAGAGGTATGAGTACGATATACCTTACGCGAAAAGGTATTTGATTGATAATAAACTAGAGCCAGGGAATTTTATAGAATATGAAGTTATTTTAGAAGAAAGTGATTCAAAAAGTGAAGTGAATGAAAAAGAAGAGGAAAATGAAGGGGATTTTGTTAAAAGAGAAAGAAAATTAGTTAAAGAAATAAAAGTAGTTGAAAGAGATTTTGGAGGAAGAGGGTTAGCATTTGATTTAGAAACTTATTCCGGAGAAAAATTTGGGATAGGGTTAGAACCAATTATAATGACTTCAATTGTTTCAAATGAACTTGGGTTAGAATCAAAAGAAAAAAATTATGAGAGAGTATTGTCCTACGACACTACAAAAGTGAATGGGTTAGAGTTGGTGGGTGATGAAAAAGAATTGATTGAAGAAACAATAAAAGAATTGAACAAAGAAGAAAATAGTTTTATCATAACTTACAATGGAGATAACTTTGATTTTGCTTACTTAAAAGAAAGAGCAAAGAAAAACAAAATAGAATTCAAAATAAATGACTCTTTAGTAAAAAGCATGAGGAGAGGGAGGGATAATGCGGTAAAATTATTGGGGGTACAACACATTGATGCTTATCAAATAATTAAAATCCTTGTAAGAACAGGAGCAATTAATACAATAAAAATGGATATTGAAACAATATCTGAAAAAGTTTTTGGGGAATACAAAGAAAAAATTTATCCTGATGAAATTAATGAAGCGTGGGAAGGAAAAGATGAAAAAAAATTAGAAAGATTAGTTGATTACAATCTAAAAGATTCAAGAACTGCACTAAGAATAGCAAAAGAATTCTTGCCCTTGTTTGTTGAATTATCAAAACTAACCTCACAAACACTATACGAAACCACTAGAAGCACTACCTCACAAATGGTGGAAGATCTTTTACTAAAAGAAGCACACTCAAGAGGAATGATTGCGCCAAACAAACCAAGAGAAGGACAAATAAATGAAAGAACAAACAACCCAATAAAAGGAGCATTTGTAAAAGAACCAATTTCTGGATTACACGAAAACATTGCAGTACTAGATTTTGCTTCACTATATCCAAGCATAATAATATCCCACAACATTAGCCCCGAAACACTAAATTGTGAACACGAAGAGTGCAAACAAAAAAACACTACTCCGGACGGGACTTGGTTTTGCACAAAACAAAAAGGATTATTCCCAGAAATACTAGAAAAAATGTTAAAACAAAGATTGGTTCTGAAAAAAGAATACAAGAGAAAAAAGAAAGAAGAAGGAATTGATGACAAAATACTATTCGCAAAACAATGGGCTCTAAAAATTGTGCTAAACTCAGCATACGGGTACTTGGCGTACCCAAGAGCAAGGTGGTACTCAAGAGAAAGCGCATCAGCCACAACTGCACTAGCTAGAGAATATATACAATCAGTTTCAAAAAAAGCTGAAAATGAAGGGTTTAGGGTTTTATACAACGATACAGATTCAGAATTTTTACAATTTGTTGGACAGGATTGGAAGAAAAAAGTAGAAGAATTATTAGAAAAAACAAACAAAGAACTCCCTGAAGGAATGGAGTTAGAGTTAGATGGATTTTATAAAAGAGGAATATTCGTAACAAAAAAAGAAGGGGGAGCAGCAAAAAAAAGATACGCACTCATTGACGAAAAAGGAAATTTGAAAATAGTTGGATTTGAATACGTTAGAAGAGATTGGTGCAACACAGCAAAAGAAACACAAAAAAAAGTAATAGAACTCGTGCTAAACGAAGGAAAACCAGAACAAGCAATAAAATTCGTAAGACAAACACTCAAAGATTTAAAAGAAGGAAAAACACCTAAAAAAGATTTAGTAATAATGACCCTACTCCAAAGAAACGTTAACGATTATGACTCAATTGGGCCACACGTAGCAGCTGCAAAAAAAGCAATTGAAAGAGGAAAAAAATTAGGAGTAGGAAGCATGCTCTCATTCATTATTACAAAAGGAAAAGAAAAAATGAGTATCTCTGACAAAGCCGAACTAGAAGAATACGTTGAAGAAGGAGATTATGATGCTGAATACTACATTGAAAACCAAGTACTCCCAGCAGTAATAAAAATAATGCAAGAACTAGGATACACAAAAGAAGATCTAATTATAGGGGGAAAACAAACAGGGCTAGGGGCGTGGAGTTAAAAGATAAATTTATATTTAATAAAAAAGTGAATTACTATATGTTTAATAAAAATACAAAAGCACAAGATACTATTTTTGAAAAGTTGTTGAGTGGAAAATCAATTGCTCAAGGGACTATAGAATATTTAGTTGTTATTGCTGTTGTTGTTGTGTTGAGTTTGATTATTGTTGCGTTGACTATTAATGTTACTTCTTCTCCTAGTCAACAAATTGTTTCTTCTTCTGAGAAGTTGGGTAATGTTGCTGTTGGGGGAATTAGTGTTGTTGAATCAGTGAGTAATTTGGAAGGAGAATCATTAATCATGTTGAGTAATAATTCTAGTGATGGGATTACTTTGAAGAAGATTAGTGTGGGGGGAAAAAGTGAGAATGAGTATGATAATTATATTGGGGGAGTGGATTCTGTTCCGGTTAGTTTAAGTGGGTTAAAAGATAGTTGTCCTTGTAGTGAGGGGCAGAAGAGTGTTAGGTGTGAGTTTGTTTTTGAGTATGAAACTAGGAGTGGAATGAAACAAGTTGAGAAGAGAACAATTAATGTACAATGCACTAATTCAAATGAAACTCCGACTCCGCGAGATTCTGGGAGGGTGTTTGAGCCGATTGTTTTTGGTACTTTGAAGCACCCTTGGGTGATTAATAATTGTGTTGAGCTTCAAGATATGAACCAACACTTAGACGGGAATTATATTTTAGGAAAGGATATTAATTGTTATACTGACACTCACGAAGGAGGAGAGTTGTATAATGATGGAAAGGGATTTAGTTTAAATGGAAACAATTATTCTATAATTGGGTTAGTAGAAAATAGATCTGCTGAAAATTATGGTGGTTTATTTGGATACTTATATAGAGCAACTATTTCAAACCTTAAACTAGTTGATGTTAATATTAGTTATTCAGGATTTAGTGTGGGAGTGGGTGGAATTGCAGGAAATCAAGATTTTGGGGTAATTTCTAATTGTTCTTTTTTTGGAAATGTTACAGGAGCACTTTATGTTGGGGGGCTTGTAGGTTATTTGGATGAAGGAGTTATTTTAAATTCTTATACAACCGGGAATATTGGATTTGGTACAGCATGGACTTCTATAGGGGCTATTGTTGGGGAACAAGATCAAGGTTTAATTACAAATTCATTTTCTACAGCAAATGTTGATGGAAGTTATTTTGTTGGGGGAATAGTTGGATCAATTACTGGAGGGGGTATTATTTCTAATTCTTATTCAACAGGAGATATTATTGCTAGTAATTATGGAGGGGGGATTGTAGGAAAACTAACTAATGGAAACGTATCAAACTCTTATTCGACTAGTAATTTGGTAGTTGAAGAAACAAAAGGAGCAATAATAGGGGATTTTGTTAATGGGAATGTTTCTAATTTATTCTGGTATAGTTCAGTTTTAAATTGCTGTGGCGGAATATCTTGTGATAGTAATTGTACTAAGGTGAGTAGTGTATCTTCATTTTATCCTCAATCTTCTCCAAATAACGATTATAATGTTCCAATGCAAAATAATAGCGATCCAGCAAATAATTGGACTTTTGGAGAAGACGGTAATTGGGTTGCAACTGATACTTACCCAATTCTTTCTTGGCAGTAATTAATCCTTTTAACTTCCTTTTTTAACTCCTTTCTTTCTTTAATTTTTTATGACTAAAGAGAAAGCGTTGCTCCTTGATGTTACTTACTTTGATGATAAAGAAGCTTCAATAATCTCGTTGTTTGTTCAAAGGGAAGGAAAGCATTATTGGTTAAAGGATAATGAATTTAGGCCATATTTTTATGTTTTGAGTGGTTTTAGTGAGAAAGAAAAGGTTGTTAGAGATATTAAGGGTTTTGAATTTGGGGTTGAAGAAAAATTTAATGTACTAAGAGTAGAGGATACTAATAAGAGTCATAATTCTAAGAGTGTAATAAAAATAGTATTCAATAAAGTTAGTCAGTTAATTAGTGCAAGAAAAATACTCTCCGAAATGGGTTTTGAAAGGTACGAGTATGACGTGCCTTATGCTAAGAGGTATTTAATTGACAATAGGTTAGAACCAGGGAATTTTATAGAGTACGAAGTTATTTTAGAAGAAAAAATTAATTCAACAAAAAAAGAAGTGAATGCAAAAGACTTTGAGAGTGAGGAAGGGGAATTGGTTAGTGGAGAAGGAAAAATAGTTAAAGAAATAAGTGTAGTTGAAGGAAATTTTGAAGGAAAAGGGTTAGCATTTGACCTTGAAACTTATTCAAGAGAAAAATTTGGTATTGGGTTTGAACCAATCATAATGACTTCGATTGTTTCAAGTGACTTGGATTCAGAGTCAAAAGAAAAAAGTTACGAGAGAGTATTGGCCTATAACACTGCTAGTGTGAAAGGATTAGAATTAGTGAGTGATGAAAAAGAATTAATTAAAGAGACTATAAAAGAATTAAACAAAAAAGAGAATAGCTTTGTGATAACTTATAATGGGGATAACTTTGATTTTGCTTATTTAAAAGAAAGGGCGAGGAAAAACAAACTCGAGTTTAAAGTAAACAATTCTTTTGTAAAGAGTGTGAGACATGGTAGGGACAATGCAGTGAAACTCTTGGGAGTACAACACATTGATTCTTTTCAAATAATAAAACTCTTAGCAAGAACAGGGGCAATTAATACAGTGAAAATGGATATTGAAACAATATCTGAAAAAGTATTTGGAGAATTTAAAGAAAAAGTTTATCCGAGTGAAATAAACGAAGCGTGGGAAGAGAAAAATGAAGAAAAATTAGAGCGATTAGTTGATTATAATTTAAAGGATTCAAGAACTGCTTTACGAATTGCAAAAGAATTTTTGCCACTCTTTGTGGAATTATCAAAACTAACTTCCCAAACTTTGTACGAAACTACTAGAAGCACTACTTCGCAAATGGTAGAAGATTTACTATTAAAAGAGGCTCACTTAAGGGGAATGATTGCGCCAAACAAACCAAAAGAAGGGGAAATACAAGAAAGGTCAAATAATCCAATTAAAGGAGCGTTTGTAAAAGAACCTACCTCTGGTTTACATGAAAACATTGCAGTACTAGACTTTGCCTCCCTTTATCCAAGTATAATAATTTCTCACAACTTGAGCCCCGAAACACTAAATTGTGGACATGAAGAATGCAAACAAAAAAATTCTACTCCTGACGGAACTTGGTTTTGTACAAAACAAAAAGGATTATTTCCAGAAATCTTGGAAAAAATGTTAAAACAAAGATTAGTGCTAAAACGCGAGTACAAACGAAAAAAGAAAGAAGAAGGAATTGATGACAAAATACTATTTGCAAAACAATGGGCATTAAAAATTGTCTTGAACTCTGTTTATGGTTATTTGGGGTACGCAAGAGCAAGATGGTACTCAAGAGAATGCGCATCAGCAACAACCGCACTAGCTAGAGAATATATACAAGAGACTTCAAAAAAAGCTGAGAGTGCCGGGTTCAAAGTTTTATACAATGACACTGACAGTGCATTCTTACAATTTATTGGACAAGAGGGGAAGAAAAAAGTTGAAGAGTTTTTAGATAAAACAAATAATGAACTTCCTGAAGGAATGGAACTGGAATTAGATGGATTCTATAAAAGAGGAATATTTGTTACAAAAAAAGAAGGTGGAGCTGCGAAGAAAAAATATGCGCTCATTGATGAAAAAGGAAATTTGAAGATAGTTGGATTTGAGTACGTTCGAAGAGATTGGTGTATTGCAGCAAAAGAAACTCAAAAAAAAGTAATTGAACTAGTATTAAACGAAGGAAAACCAGAAAAAGCAATTTCGTTTGTAAAAAAAATGCTTGCAGATTTAAAAGAAGGGAAAGTTCTTAAAAAAGATTTAGTGATAATGACTCTACTCCAAAGAGACGTTAAAGATTATGATTCCATTGGCCCACACGTAGCTGCTGCAAAAAAAGCAATTGATAGGGGAAAAGAACTTGGAGTAGGAAACATGTTATCATTCATTATTACTAAAGGAAAAGGAAAAATGAGTATATCCCAAAAAGCTGAACTAGAAGAATATGTAAGCGAAGGAGATTATGATGCGGATTACTATATTGAAAACCAAGTATTGCCTGCTGTTATAAAAATTATGCAAGAACTTGGGTACACAAAAGAAGACTTAATTAGTGGTGGAAAACAAACTGGGTTAAGTGCTTGGGGTTAGAACTGAATTAATTTTTTGAAACCAAGTGTTAAGTTTAAGTAGTTTAGTGCATTTTGTTTTATGTTAGAGTTGATTAATAATGGATTCAAGTGAAGTTAAGTCGTACAAGGAAGCAGGAGTAGTTTGGGCGAAAGCAATTAAGTATGCTCAAAAGAAAGCAAAAGATGGGTTACTTCTTTTTGATCTTGCTGAGGGTATTGAAAAACTAATTGTTGATGAAGGTGCACAAATTGGCTTTCCTGTGAATTTAAGTATTAATGAACAAGCAGCGCACTTTACTCCAAAGTTTAATGATACTAATACTTTAAAAGAGAGATGTTCTTAAAGTCGATTTAGGTACTGCAGTTAATGGGTTTATTTGTGATGGGGCTATTACAATTAATTTGAATAATGAGCACGCAAAACAAATTGAAGCAAATGAACTTGCTTTAGCCAATGCTATTAGTGTTGCAAAGTTAGGGGAACCAGTTGAAAAAATGGGTGCAATAATTGAAAAGACTTTGAAAGACAAAGGATTCAACCCAGTTTATAATTTGGGTGGCCATGGGGTTAGTAAAAATAATATTCATGATTGGCCTAGTGTTCCAAATCACGCGGGAGGGACTAGTGATAAACTAAAAGAAGGAATTGCTGTTGCAATAGAACCATTTGCTTCAACTGGGGTTGGAGAAGTTAGGGATGATGTAATAGTAGAAATATTTTCGCTAGTTGAAAAAAAAGGTGTGAGGAGTCCAGTTGCAAAACAAATACTTAATTTGTTGGACAAGTATGAGGGTAGGCCATTTGCAGAAAGATGGATTAGAAAAGAATTAGATGGAAAGGTAAGTGATTTTGGATTAACTCTTGGATTAAAAGAATTAATGAAAAATAAATCAATTCATACCTATCCTGGTTTAAAGGAAGCAAAAGGCACAATAGTTACTCAAATAGAAAAAACTATTATTATTAATGATGGTGAAACAATTGTTTTAGGGGAGTAATTAAAAGAGTTGACTATAAATGGCGGTTTTTAAACAAAAAAAAGTTGGATTCAAACCAGTTTCTGTTCGTGCCCAAATAGGTAAAGAAAAAATGGATTCTTTAAGTATTTTAAGAGCAAGGCGAGAAGCTAGAATAAAAACGACTCAAATGACTTTTGTAAAAAATGGTAGAAAAGCTTTAACAAAAACAATTAATCTTAGTAAAGCAAAAGAAATGATTCAAACCCTTAAACCAAGTCCAAGAATAGCTTTTGAAGAATTGTTAAAAGAAATAAAACAAAACCCTTCCTCTTCTCTTGAAGACATTTATGTTAATGTACTAAGAAAATTAAAATCAATTAATCCTCAAGAAAAATATGTGGTTGGAAATATTGAAAGGTTATACAAAGCAAGTGTAAAGCAAGGTGCAATTAAAATTAGTTAAGGGGATAACATGACTGGTCCAAGAGTACAAAAAACAGTTGGATTCAAATTACCTACAGTAAAAAATCCTTTGCTTAGAAAAATGCTTTCAATAAAAGAGTTAAGAGCAAAGAAAAAAGTTTACGTTTCAAGAGTAAAAAATTTGGCGGATAATGGTAGAAAAGCAGTTAAAAAAAATATTAACAAAGAAAAAGCAAATGAAATGCTAAGTGAAATAAAAAAACCAAAGTTTCGGTTAATCTTTGAAGAAATGCTTTCAGAAATCGAGAAAAATCCTAACCTAGCTATGACTGACATTTCAGCAAATGTAATTAGAAGACTAAAAACTAGGACTCCTAACGAATACTATGCTAATGGAGCAATTAATAGATTATACCAAGAAGGCATAAAAAAAGGAGTAATTAAAACTAATTAAAACCCATTTAATTTTAATAATTACAAATCAAACCCAAAGTTAATTCATGCCCCTTACTTGGGAATGTTTTCAAGTGTTCTTGAGACAACTCATGGCTAAAAAGCCATTCACTCAAACCCAAAGTTAATTCATGCCCCCACTGGGAATCGAACCCAAGTCTTTAGCTTATTGCAGACTCTACAAGATTTCCTAATCTATTGAGCCTCAGCGAAAATAGATTTTTCGCGACTGGGCAAAACAAAGTTTTGCTAGTCAAAAAAAGCTTCGCTTTTTTTCGAGCCTTAACAAGGCTCCCGCAAGCTAGTATACTAATCCACTATACTATAGGGGCAATAAATAAATTTGTTAAGTGAATTCTTTTTTAAGGTAGTGTTTTTGTTGGGAAGTAAGTTTTTTAAATTACAAAAACCTATTTTTGCTATGGTTTTTAGTAGAAAAGCGCAGGGTGCTCTTGAGTATCTTTTGATAATTGGTGTGGCTATTTTGATTGTTGTTATAGTGATAGTTGCTTTGTCAGGAGTGGTTGGGGATACTAAAGATAAGAATTCTGTAAGTGATTATGATTCTCAATTTGATAAATTGCAAGATTTACAAAAAAAACCTGATGGTTCTGGTTCTAATGATTCAATTGCAGAAATAATTTCTTTTAAAGTAGATGGAACAAATGGGTTAATACAAGAACAAAATATTTTTGTGATACTACCTTATGGAACTAATTTGGATAATTTACCTGTTGAAATTGATGCGATTGGAGTTGTTAATCCTAATGATTCAGAAATTGATTTTGTACTTAATTCTAAAAAAATATTTACTGTGACTTCAATTGATAATAAAATTCAAAAAGACTATTCTGTGGTAATTAATTATTCTCCTCCTGTTGATGAAGATCCTCCTGTTGTAAATTTAATTTCTCCTACTTATGATGAAAAAATTTATGAAGAAAATTTTATTTTTGAATTTAGTGTAAATGATAATTCTTCAATAAATAATTGCAAGTTACTCTTAAACTCCGATGAATATTATACTTGGAATAATATTTCAAGTGGGACTTATCAAAAAGTAGTAAATCTTTTAGGATATGAAGGAACTAATATGTGGGGTGTTATATGTGTGGATAGTAGAAATAATTCAAGTGAACTGGTTAATGGATCTTTTGAAGTGATTTTTAATAATGACTCTGCCCAAGTAGTTTTTCTTTCAATTGGTGGATATGGGGGAAATATACAAAATGATTCAGTACAAATAACTTTGCCAGGGGGGACAAGTTTACAAGATTTGCCTTTTAATGTTGTAGTTGAAAATGGGACTATTTCTCCTAATAATTCAAGAATGAGTTTTAGTTTAGGGGTTCCTAAAAATTTTACTCTAATATCAGATGATTATACACAACAAAGAAATTTTTCAGTAACTGTTAATTACTTACCAGGAGGAGTTTTGGGAGATTATACCATAATATCTTCTTGTCAAGACCTTCAAAATATTGATAAAAAATTGAATGGTAAATACAAATTGATGAGTGATATTGATTGTGCAGGATTTAATTTTAAACCAATTGGCGGGAATACAGGATTTAGTGGTTACTTTAATGGAAATGGTTTTAAAATAAAAAATTTATCAATAAATAATCGTAATTTTAATTTAAGTTGTGTTGGTTTATTTGGAATTTTAAAAGGGGAAGTCAGGAATTTAAAAGTGGTTGGGGGAAATATGGCTGGGTATTATTCTAGTAGTGGTGGGGCGACTCTTGGAGGTATTGCTGGGAGGCAGGATGCAGGAAGTTTGATAATTAATTCAAGTTTTGATGGAGTGTTACAGAGTAAATGGAATACAGGGGGTATTGCTGGGGAATCTAGCGGAACTATTTTGAATTCATATTCAAGTGGGCATTTTTATTCAGGTTATTATGCTTCTAAGAGTTCTTGGTTAAGTATAGGAGGAATTGTGGGTCATCAGAAGAGTGGAGGGGTTGTCAAGAATTGCTATTCTTCTGCAAAAGTAGAATCTACTGCAGGCGCAAGTAATTATACTCAACAGGCTGCTGGGTTAATTGGTAGGAGTTATGGTTTAATTGAAGATTCTTATTCTTATGGGCAAGTATTGGGACCTTCTGCTTCGACTTCGGTTTATGTGTTGAGAGGTCTTGTGGCAGCGGATTATAATAATAATTTTTATGGGACTGTTGTTGATTCTTATTGGGATAAAACCACTTCAGGCAGAAATACTTCTGCTGGAGGGGTGGGTTTAACTACAAGCGAAATGAAGATTGCATCAAATTTTAGTGATTGGAATAATGAGGTTTGGGAGGTTGGGAATAATAATTATCCAAAATTAATCAATATTTGTGGTGATGGGTATTGTAATTCACTAATTGATGAAAATTGTTCCACTTGCCCTGGGGATTGTGGGAATTGTTCACTTCCATACACGATTTACAATTTGTATTCTTGCTGGGATATAATGAGCATATCTGATTTTACAGGGATGTATATTTTAATGAATGATGTTAATTGTGCTTCAGAAGGTCTTGAAAATTTTGAACCAATTGGGAGTTATAACAATGAATTTAAAGGATTTTTTTATGGTAATGGTTATTCAATAAATAATCTAAAAATTGATTCTTCGACTTCTTTTGTTGGTTTATTTGGGGCGTTAAAAGGGGCATTAATTTCAGGAGTAGTTTTGAAAGATGTTGAAATTAAAGGAGAAAATTTAGTTGGAGGAATTGCAGGAAGTGCTGACTCAAGTTCAACAATTCAATATTCTCTTGTAACTGGAAAAATTAATAGTAATGGTGTAATAGCTGGGGGCTTAACAGGGACTGGTGGAGAAATAATTAATTGTTATTCTGATGTGAAAATAAATTAATTTTTTTTAATACAATTAATAAATTAATCATCTTTTCTTGGACATTAGTTAGGTTTAAAAATAAAAAGATTTGATAATTACTTATGAGTTCAAAGAGTGAGTGTATTCA
>MWBC01000009.1 GCA_002068885.1 archaeon ADurb.Bin336 | reverse complement strand
ACAAGCTAGCCAAAACTTTATCCAAAGCAATTTTTGTTTTTACTTCAATTGTGGCGATGGTTGCTAATTCTTCACTTGCTTTTTCAAGGTTTATTGTTAAGTTCTTTTTTGGTAAGAATTCATAAGCCATTTTTGTTCTGCAAGGTTTTCCAATATAATCAGCTATTTCCATTCAAATCATTTTGTATGATAATATTATTAGTTATTTTGTTTAATGTAAAATCTCTATTTGCAAGTGTTTAGTGTTTTTGGGAGAACTATTTCTTGATTAGTTTTTTCAATTGTTATTTTTTTTAATGCTCTTTTAACTAATTCATTAATATTGCATTTTTCTTCTTCTTTTAACACTTGTTTTAGAGTGCTTTGGGTTTTTGGGTTTCCACTAGCAAGTGCATCACACATTTCTGCTCCTGTTGAGGTTTCAAAATAATTATATTTTTTACTCAAATCAATTATTTCTTGTTTGTTCATGAACAAAACTGGGCGAAGAATTTCTATTTTTGTGCTTTGATTTATTGTGTTTAAATTGCTTAGGGTTTGGGAACTAACTTGGCCCAAACTTTCTCCTGTTATTAAGTAATCAATTTTTTTTTCTTTTGCAATTAGTTGGGATGTTTTCATCATAAATATTTTGATTAAAATAAAATAATATTCTCTGTAACTCTTTTCAGCGATTTCTTTAAATTCTTCTCCCGCGCTTACTACAATCATTTCTTTTATTCCTAATTGTTTGCACAATAAAATTGATTTTAATTTCGGGGTAGAATCAGTGAAGGGTTCTTGTGAGAAGTGAATTGCTTGGAGTTCGTATCCTTTTTCCTTAGCAAGTTTTCCTGCAACGGGTGAATCAATTCCTCCTGACATTAAGAGGAGGGCTTTTTTGTTTTTCTTCATTTAGAATCAACTTAATTTTGTGAATAAAAAAATAAAAAAATAGGTGAAGGAAAAGCGGTTGTGCTTTTTACCTTCTTCTTACAATTTTAATTGAGGTGCCGTATTTTTGGTATTCTACAGCATCCCCTGATTTTAATTGGCCTACTTCAGCATCTGGTTTTGGAGCGTCAAATGTTTCGTATGTGGTTGTATCCATTATTTGGATCACATCTCCCATTACTGCAACTACTTGCGCATCTCCTTTTGGCACGATTGGTACTTCTACTTCAGCATCAGTTCCTTTCAACAATCCTCTTTTTTGGTTAGTGAAAATATTAAATGCAACTATTCTTACTTTTGCAGCTCCGTGTTTTCCTGGTTTTGATTTTTCAGTTGACCTTACTTGACAAACTTCTCCATCTATTAGAACTAAACTACCTGGTTTTAATGCTCCTGCTTGATCAAACTTTTTCTCATCAACCATTTTTTCACACCTTTTTATTTTTCATATTGCTTTTTCTTTGCAACAATTAACTAAGAGTGGGGAGAATTGGTTTAAAAACCTCTCGGGGTTTAAAAAAATTTATTTTTTTTGATTTTTATTCAATAGTGAATTTGTTTTCTTTATAACATTTAAGTATTTTTGTGCTTGGGGGAAAAACTTTGTTAGGTAAATTGTTAATATCAAACCATTTCCATTCGGTTATTTCATCCGGCTCCATTACTTTTGCTTCTCCTTCAAATTCTTCTGCTAAAAAACCTATTGTTATGAAGTGTGCGTATTCATTTTTGTCGCAATTTACACAAATAACTTTTGCTTTTTTTAGAATAATTCCTGTTTCTTCTTCTAGTTCTCTTTTTGCTCCTTGAGCGAATGTTTCTCCATACTCAAATTTTCCCCCTGGCATTGTCCAAGTTCCTTCTCCGTGGAGTTCGGAGTCAGCTTTAGCAGGATCTTCGTGTCTTTTTCCAAGGAGTATTTTTCCTTTTTTTATTAGCATTAATCCAAAACCTGTTCCTACTCTTTTTTTCTCTTCAACCATTTCATTTCACTTATTTTATTGCTTTGTACTTGAATTAAATCTTTCCTTTCAAATATTTTTGTCTTTTTTCTTCAGGAAATTTTTCAATTGCATACCTCAACATTGTTCGGGGCATTATTTTATAATTTTCTTTCAAAAAGTTTTCTTCAATTTTTAAATCCCTTTTACCTACTTCTCTTAGCATCCACCCAACTGCTTTTTGAATCAAATCATGTTCATCTTGCAAAAGTATTTTTGATATTTTTATGGTACTATCAAATTCTTTTTCTCTGATAAAATAAAGTGTGGAAACTATTGAGATTCGCTTGTCCCAAAGTAATTCTGATTTTGCTAATTTTTCTAAAACCTTAATTTCTTTTCTATTTTCAAACAAATAATTTCCCACAATGTTTGGAGCACTCAAATCAACCAAATCCCAATTGTTAATGAATTTAGTGTTGTTCAAATATAATTTGTAAATTTCTTTTTTGTTTTTTGGAGTAGATTTTTTATTTTTATATTTTTCAATTAAAATAAATAAAGCGCACAATCTCTCTTCGTGTATTTTTGAGTGAAGCAATTCTTTCACTTGTTCTAAATCCAGTTCTTCAAAATATTTTTTTGCTTTTTCCCTTACTTTTGGAACAATTATTCCATAAAACTCATCCCCTTGTGCATATTCTCCTTTTTTAGTTTTAAAGAATCTTTGGAGAATCACTCTTTTCTCCTCATTTTTTTCAAGTTTTAACTCATTTTGAAGGGTTTTTAAGGGGTTCATACCAAATTCATTTTAGAGAAGTTTTTTTATTTAGAGCTTTTCTATTAATTTTGGCCATTTAGTTGAGTTGAGTAGCATGAGTTTTTTAAAAAAGTGGATTGATTCTTTTAAGAGTGGTTCTAAGAGAGTAGCTGTTTTTGTGGATGGGCCTAATTTACTTAGAAAAGAACTTGGGATTGATGTTGATTTAATTAAGAAGGAATCCCAGAAATTTGGTTCTATTAAAATTGGGAGGGTTTATCTTAATCAATTCGCTTCTGATAAATTAGTTGAAGCGATTGTTAATCAAGGGTTTTCTCCAATAATTTCTGCTACTGATGTGGATGTGGGGATGGCTTGTGATGCTACCGAAGTTGCGTTCAATCCTAATATTGATGTAATTGTATTTGCTACTAGGGATAGTGATTTTTTACCTGCTTTGGTTAAGGCTAAGGAGCATGGGAAGGAAACAGTAGCTTTGGTTGCTGAGGAGATGAGTGCAGCTGCTCTAAAGAATACTGCTGATAAAGTTGTTTTTTTGAAAGGAAAAAAAGTTGAGAAGGTGGAGAATAAAAAAGATGTTTCAAAGAGTGCCTCTCTTCAATCAACAAAAAATGTAGTGGCTACGACAAAGAGTGTTGAAAAGAAAGAGGTTAGGGTTGAGGAGAAGAAATAATTTTTTTTAGAGAAAGAGGAGATTATTGATAATTTATTTGGTTAAAGTTGAGGATAAAAAAATAATTTTTTTTAGAGGGGTGGATGAATTGAATTTTCCTGTTGGTGAAGTGAGGGGCAAGGGGGTTACTCCAATTGATTTTGTTTCAAAGGCTGAAGAGTTGTCCTCAAAAGCGTTTAATGGTTATTTGATTCTTTCAGTTAAAGGTAATTTTGTTGAAGAAGGAATAATTTTTTTTAAGGGTGGGGTAATTATTGGATGTATTGTGGAGTGTTTGGCTGTTGAGAAAACTATTAAAGGAAATGATGCACTTGAATTTTTTTTCAATCAAACAAAAGGAAAAGGTTTTTTTCACTTGGTTGAATTGACTCGTTCTCAAGTGGATTTAATAACTGCTTTTGACGAAAAACTTTTGGTTAATAAAATAGATTTAAAAGAGCTTCCAAAGAGCATTCCATCTGTATTCTCAATAAAATTCGAGAAGCCACTTGATTCTAAGAGCACTCTTGATGCTTATGGGTTGAGTGAATTAAAATAACTAATATCAAATTTTAGTTGTTGGTTAATTTAGTTTGGTGAGTTTGAAAATGGTTTTTAAGATACTAAGAAATTTCGCACGAGGAGTATTGGATGATGATACTTCTAGTCCTATAGTTCAAATAGAATTTTTGAAAGATTTTTTATCAAAGCACAAATATGTTTATTCGCAAGATTTTGAAGAAAATTTGAATATTTTAAAGAGGAAGCATTTAGTGGATTCTTTTTTGGTTACTAATCTTGATGGGAGTATTGTTGTTTCTAGTGAAGGGAATGGACACACTGATGGAATAATGGGTACTGCAATGCTTTCTTACATTAAGAGTGAATTGCCTGATTCGGAATCTGTTCTAATCAAGAGAAGTGATGGTTGGTTCATGTTATTTTCCCTTAACAAAAAAGTGTTTATAGTTAAAGCAGGTTCGGAGTTATCCAACATTGAATTAAAAGCGCTTTCAATTGAATTAGAATCTTTGCTTAATGTGAATAAGAATTCGGGGGATAAAAAAAAGTTGACTCAAACTCAAGTTGCTTAATTTTCTTGAATTAAGAAATTTATTTCAAAAAAAAGGTTTTTTTGTTAAAAAGAGTAGTTTTTTATTTTGTTTAAAGTTAATTATTTCATTTAGTAAAGTGTTTTTTTATGGGTAGAGTAATTGCAATTGCTTCTGGAAAGGGGGGCACAGGTAAAACAACTATAACAGCTAATTTAGGAATTGCATTAGCACAAATGGGTAAAAAAGTTTTGTTAATTGATGCTGATGTTGCAATGGCTAATTTATCTTTAATTCTTGGGATGCAATCTTCTCCAATAACTCTTCATGATGTTCTTTTAGGAGAGGCACAGGTGCAGGATTCTATTTATGACGGGCCTCATGGAGTTAGGTTTATTCCTTCAGGGTTGAGTCTTGATAATTATAAGAGGGTTGATAGTGAGAGGCTTACTAGTATAATTTCGCAATTAACTGATCAGTATGATTATATTTTGCTTGATGTTGCTGCAGGGATTGAGAAGAATGTTCTTTCCGCTTTGAGTTCTGCTCAAGAAACTCTTCTTGTAACAATGCCTACTTCCCCTGCTATTGCTGATGCACTGAAAACAAAGATTGTTGCTCAAAGACTTGGTTCAAAGGTTATTGGGGTAGTTATTAATTTTGTGATGAATGAAAAGGGAGAGATTTCAAAGAAAGATATTTCTGATATGCTTGAATTACCTTCTTATGGTAGTGTGCCTTATGACCCTGAAGTGAGGAAGAGTTTTATGCAAGAAAAAATTGCTCCTGTTATAATACGAAAACCTTCTTCTCCTGCTTCTCAAGAAATAGCAAAAATAGCTTCAAGGTTTACTGGAATAAAAATGCCTCAAATAGAGGAGGCTAAAAAAGTTGGTTTTTTGGAGAGATTATTTTCATTCTTCAAAAGGAAGTGAGGTGTTTAAAATGAGTAATAGGCCGTTTGATCTTTTAAACGATGCGGTGGATAAAGAGGTGTTGGTTGTTCTAAAGGGGAACAATCAAGTTAGGGGGGTATTAAAAGCTTTTGATATTCATATGAATCTTCATTTAGAAAATGCTTCACAAATAGTTGATGGGGAAATAAAAACAAAATATGGCGCGGTTCTTGTTAGAGGGGATAGTGTAGTATTAGTTTCTCCTTAATTATTTCTTTATAAATAAAAGAGTTTTTTTGTTGTAGCAAAAATTTTTTTCTTATTTTGTTTAAGAAAATTATTTTTTGCTCCTTTCTTATTCTAATTTTTTTAATAATAACCTTTTTATTTAAGAAAAAACAAAATACTTTGATATTTGTACTAAATTTTGTGGTTTTATGGATAAGCGTCAATTAGTAATTGAATCCATTAAAAAATTGTTGGCTTTGAATGTTACGGATAGTGAAATAATAGATAATTTGTCTGATGTTGGGTTAAGTAAGGAAGAAGCAATTGATTTGATTAAAGAAGCTAAAGGAATTAATAATAATTCTTCTCCTAAAAAGGAAGAGGTTAAAGCAGAAAATGTTGTTAAAGAAACTAATGATAGTGAAACAAAATCTTCTTCAAAAGAAGTTTTTGATGATACTCTAAAAAAATTGAGTATGAATGATCAAGTGATTTCGCAAATTCCTTTTGTTAAAAAAGATTCTGGAGAGAATTTAGTCAAGAAAGCAGAGTCGGTTCAAGAATCTAACGAAAAAATGGTTGGTGATGTTGCTGATCAATCATTAAAAGCAAGTGGGGTGGAAGTTAAAGAAAAGGAAGATTTGAGTAATATTAAGAAAATTGATTCTAGTTCAATAAATAAAGGAGTTGTGTTGGATAAAAAGTTGGTTGTGGATAAAAAATTAGTTGATGGTGCAAATAAGGAAAATGAATCAAGTGTGAAAGAAAATGCAAAAAATATTACGAGTTTAGAAAATAAATCCACTCAAAAAATTGATGTAAAATCTTCAAATATTAAGGATAGTAAGGCGGAAAATACTTCAATAGAATCCAAAATCGAGGTAAAATCTTCAAATAGTAAAGATGGTTTTTCAGGTGGTTTAGATAAGTCCCCTTTTAAAAAAACAAGTGGGTCAATTAATCTTTCAGAAAATAAATCTGGTTTAGGGACATATTCTAAATCTAGTTCGCTTGATTTTGGATTAAAAACTAATAAAGAGAATTTTATGGAATCTTTTTCAAAAAATGATTTCTCTACTTCTTCAGAAAGTGTTGAAGAACTTTGGAAGAAAGGAATTGTGGTTGCAGTAAATACTAAGTTAGCAGAAATGAAACAATTGAAAGAAGATGTTGATTTAAAAATTGATCAAAGTGTGGATGAAGCAGTAAGAAAAGAATTACATCAAATGAAGGTTTTAATGGATTCTCAAAAAGAGCTTCTTATTTCAAGTAATAAAGAGGCTCTTGAACAAAAACAAAAAGAAATAACTTTTATAATTGATTCAAAAATTGCTGAGTTAAAGCAATACAACAAATATCTTTCTGATAATCTTAAAGTAATGGAAGAAATAAAAAAACAACAACAAGAATCTACTGCTGAAATTAAATCTGCTTTGGAAGATGCAAAGAAAACAAAAGCACAATTGCTTATTGAAGTTAATTCTGAATTAATTAAAACAAAATCCCAAGCTCAAGCTTTTTTGGATTCGGCCGCGAATCAAATGAATCAAATGGATGTAAGAGTGAATAAGACACTTGAATTAGAAAAAAATATTGCTGAGGGGATGCTCTCTCAAGCAGAGCAAAAAATAGAACAACTTACTATTGCTCGGGCCGATGATTTGATTAGAAAACTTGAAGTTGAGTTAAATAAACTTCAAGCTACTAACAAAAGAATTTCTCCAGAGTTGTTAGATGATAAAATTAAGACACTAGACAAATTTAGATTGGAATTTGTTAATAGTATGCAAAAGAGTTTGAATCAAATAAATGATTCGATTGAAGAATTGAATAAGAAGAATGAATTTGCTCAAAAAACTTTTGAAGAAAAATCACTTGAAATTGATGCGAAGATAGAAGCGTTAACAAAGTTTGAGAATCAATTTACTCAAATAATTGAGAATGTGTTGGATAAGCATAAGTAAATAGTTGGATTAAACGAAATAGGGTTATTTGTTTTTTGTTGTGTGGCAAGTGAGTTTCTTATTATATTTACTCAAATGAGTTAAATCTTTTTCATTATTTTTATTTTTTGTTTTCTTTTCCTCTTTTTTTATTCGTTGAATCATTTCGCAGGTTTTGCAATAAGTTTTTTCAGTTGGTTCTTTGCAATTTTTGCATTCGTGAAGAGTGTGAGTTATTTTATTTTCTCCATTTTTTTTTGGTTTTAGATAGGGTTTTAATTCTTCAAAAAATCTTAGTATGGAATATTGTGTTCCAGGGAATCTGTTCTCAAAATTATTCAACATTTCCCTATACTCATTTCTTTTTGCAGTCCATGAGTATGGGCAACATTCTTCTGAATAGTGTTTTATTTCATTAATTGCAGCGTAGGTTATTATTTCTTTTTCAGGAGTTTCATAAAGTGGTTTTATTCTCTTAACAAAACCCTCATAATCAATTACTCCGCTTGTTGCATTCATTCTCTTGAGTCTATTTAAATCATTGTTGAATACATTCATCACAAAACTCTGCACCTCATCATCCAAATTGTGTCCTGTTAAGAGTTTATCCGCTTTTAGTTTCTTTGCATATTTATTCATTAAGTTTCTCCTCATCGTTCCACAAAAAGCGCAGGTTCCTCCTAAAGTTGGATTTGATAAAATCAAAGGCATTAATGTATCATTAGTTACTCCAAACTCTTTTTTGAATTCAACAATAGTATAATCCACTTTGAGTTTTTTGCATAAATTTTTTGCAGAATTAATTGCTTTTTCGCGATAACCCTTTACTCCTTCATCTATTATTAGTGCTTGAATTGAATTGCTTTTTGAATAATATTTTGTGATTAAATGCAGTAATACACAAGAATCTTTTCCCCCACTTAATGCAACTAATAATTTCTCTTTTGGTTTAAACAATTTATATTTTCTAATAGTTTTTTTGAATCTATTTTCAAAGAATTTAGTAAAGTGTTTTTCGCAAAAATAATGTGGGCCGTAAGGTAATACCACCCTAGTTTTTTCTTCGCATTGTTCGCAAATCTCTGGATTTTTTTTGCCTTGCTTGTTCATAAGTATTCTAATTCATCAAAAGTTTTAAGTACCTTCTAAAAATCTTTTTTTGGTTTTTGTCTTGTTTAAAGCCCAAAATTCGCTTAGTAGTTAGCTTTATAAATGCTTTTTTGGGAATTCTTTTTATTAGCTTTGGTGAATTTACAATGGGTGCATCTAAATATATTAAACAAACATTTCAAAATGAGTGGAAGGGTAGCAAAGATGATAATTATGATTACTCTGAATTGATGAGGAAGAGAGGAATTGAATTTAGAAAAGAAGATAGAGCTGTTGTTAAGTTAGAGAAGCCAACTAATTTAGCTGGGGCAAGAAGTGTTGGGTATAAAGCAAAGCAAGGTATTTTTGTTGCAAGAGCTAGGGTTAGAAAAGGAACTGGTACTCATCACAGGCCAAAAAATAAGAGAAGGCCAAAGAGACAAGGTCAAGCTAAATTGTCAAGAAGGATTAGTACTCAAGCAATGGCTGAAGAAAAGGTTTCAAAGTATTTTGAAAATGCTGAAGCACTTGGTTCTTATAAAATAGCTGAAGATGGGAAGTGGCATTACTTTGAAGTTGTTATGGCTGATAGGAATGCTTCAACAATTGTAGCTGATAAGAATTTGAAGTACTTAGCTCATGGCCACCAAGGAAGAGCAGAGAGAGGAAAGACTTTCGCTGGTGGGTCAAACAAAATAACTAACTTGAAGAATAAAAGAAAAATCAGAGCAAAGAAAGCTCTTGATAGGCGCTTTGGGTAAAAAATTGATTTTAAAGAGATTGTTGTGGGGAGCACAATAATTTTCTTTTATTTTTATGGTTGATTTGGTTTACACGCAACCACTCAAAGAGTTGTTGCAAATAGCGGTTTATTTCAAAGAACCGGTTATTGTTCTTGTCACTAATGAGAAGGATGAAAAAGTAGCTAAATTAAACAATCTAATTCCTTGTTATTTATTCACTGAAAAATCAACTGATTCTGAAATAAATAAATTTAGAGGAAAAGTAAAAGCTGTTTTTGGGGGTTCGGTTAAGGCCAATGAATTAGCTGTGAAAATAAAAGCTGATTTTTTGATTTCTCCAAGTAATACAAAACAATTCTTTGATCTTGCTCTTGCAAAAAAACTTGCTGAAAATAATACTACTGTTGTTTTTATGTTTGAAGAGTTTATGAAACTAAATTCTTTTGAAAGACACTTATATTGGAAAAATTATTTAGAAGTTGTTAATTATTGTAAATTAAAGAAAACAAAATTTGTTGTTGCTTCTGGTTCAAAAGATGCCCTTCACATTAGGCCAAAAATTTCTAGAATTGCTCTTGCAAAAATGCTTGGTTATCCGGAAGAGTTGGTGGTTAGTTCAATTGAGCAAGGGTTCAAATAATTTTTTTTGGTGAAATGGTTTTAGTGGTTATTGGTATTGGTTTTTGTGAATTTTTAATGGAATTAAAATGAAAATGAATTAAAATGTGGATAAATTGAAATGAAAATGAATTGGAAATGGAATAAGTTGAAATGAAAATGAATTGGAAATGGAATAAGTTGAAATGGGGGTAAGTTGGAAATGGAATAAGTTGAAATGATGGTAAGTTAAAATGAAAATGAATTGGAATGAGTATAAGTTGGAATGAGTATAAGTTGGAATGAAAATGAATTGGAAATGGAAATGAGTTAAGTGATTTTTATGAAGATTGTTAAAACAAAGAAATCAGTTATTCCTCTTTCAAAAAGAGAGAGGAAGCGTTATGTTCTTTTTGAAATACTCAATGCTGAAGTTAATGAAAAAGATTTTTATTTTGGTTTTTGGATAGAACTCTTATCCTTCTTTGGCTCGAAAGGGTTAGCTGAAATAAATCCAAAAATAGTTTTGTTTAAAGAAAATAAAGTAATAATTAAATGTAAGCGTGGGAAAGAAACAGAGTTGATTGGGGGAACTGCTTTGGTTGATAAGATTAGGAACAAAAAAATAATTCTAAATCCTTTACTCACTTCAGGGACTATTAAAACTCTAAAAGAATTTGCTAAACTTTGAGTTGTACTTTTGGTTCTCCATTGGCAAATTAGTTTAGAAATCTTTTTAACCACAAATTTAGCTCTTTAATTAACTATAATCTTTATATATCTTTTTGATATGTATTTGATATGGTGGTATTATGGGGGATATATTGATTCGAATGCAACCTGCTCAAGAACTTATTCTTGATAAATTAACTAGAACAGGAATTTTCAAAACTCGAAGCGAAGCAATTCGTGCAGGAATAATGAGTTTGGGTAAGGAGTATAATCTCTTCAAAAGTGCACAAGAAATAGAAGATGAACTTGTGATGAAAAAAATGATAAAAATAAGTAAGGAAATAAAAGAAGGAAAAAGAAGAACTTTCACTGAAGAAGAGGTAAAGAAAAAATATGGCTTCAAATAAAAGGGGCCAATAATAATGTTTAAGCTTGAATGTGCTGATGGGTGGGATATACATTTCTCAAAACTTGATAAATCTGTGCAAGAAAGAATTTGGAAAAGAATTTTAAAATTAAAAGTACTTTCTACTTCAAGACACTTAAAACATGGTGTTCCTTTTTTTGTTCTTGAAACTGGTCAATACAGGATTTGCTATGAAGAATCTTCCTCTAATTTAAGAACAATAATGTTTGCAGGAACTCACAAACAATATGAAAAGTGGTACAAAAATATTGCAAAATAAGTGTTTTTTTACTCAAATTAATCATTTTAAAGGGTTTCGATTAATTATATTGTTATTTATGAGAAAGTTTTTTTGTGTTCTTTTTGAAGAACGCTTTTTAACGATTTCTTTAAAAGAGTGAAGTGGTTTAAGGTTAGAGAGGATTTTTGGTATATTTTATTGAGGTGTGTTTGATGTATCCGGTTCAAGGTTCAAAAGTTCCAGCTTATGATAAAGCTTCTACAATGTTTTCTCCTGAGGGTAGACTTTATCAAGTAGAGTATGCGAGTAAAATAGTTGAGCAAGGGAGTACTGGAATAGGGGTAGTTTATAGGGATGGAGTTGTTCTTGCAGCTGATAAGAGTGTTCAAAGCAAGTTAGTTATTCCTGAATCAATAGAAAAAATATTCAAAATTGATGGGAATATTGCGGTTGTTTCTGCTGGACTAGTGGGGGATGCACGAAGATTAGTGGGTATTGCAAGAAAACAAGCACAAGAAAATAAAATGATTTATTCTGAAGATATTCAAGTTGAAGTAATGGCTAAGGAGATTGCAGAAACAAAACAAGCATTTACTCAATATGGGGGGTTGCGTCCTTTTGGAGTAGCTTTTATTATTGGGGGAGTTGATGAGAAGGGCCCAAAGCTTTTTGAAACTGAACCAAGTGGGGCACTAGCAGAGTATAAGGCGGTTGCGGTTGGGAGAAATAAGGATAAGGCCATGGATTATTTAGAGAAGGAATTCAAAGAGGGTTTGGGTTTAGTTGAAGCAGTGAATATTGCTTACAAATCAATTGAGAAGAGTTTGCCTGAAAAAGAAAAATTGATTCCTGGAAGAATAGAATTTGCAGTAATTGATAGAAATGGTTTTAGAAGACTCACTGACAAAGAATTAAAACAAGCATTTAGATAAATCAAAATATTTTGCATTTAAATAACTTTAATGCTCCCTTGAGGGAAAACAAAAAAAGAGTGGAGCAATTATTGAACATAGGTTAGTTGAATAGAGAATATAAAATAGAGAAGGATAGAATAGAAGATTATAGAATAAAGATTATGGAATAGAGGATTATAAAATAGAGGATTGTAAAATAAAGGATTATAAAATAAAGGATTATAAAATAAAGGACAATAAAATAGAGGGTAATAAAATAAGGGATTATGATAAAGATAGAATTGCAAAATTAGAGAATTATAAAAGAGAATTATGAAATATAAAATTGTAAAATAGAAAATAATATTTTAATATTTTTAGGAATTGAGTGATTATGGTAAGAGTAGAGGACGCGGTTGTTGCTCGTCTTGAAAAATTTGGCCACAAATTTGAGATTTTAGTGGATCCTGATTTAGCAATGGATGTTAAACACAATAAGGAAGTTTCTATTGATTCTTTAATGGCTATTGATAGAGTGTTTAAGGATCAAAAAACTGGTGATGAACAAAGTCCTGATGTTTTGAAAAAAGTTTTTCAAACGAATGATGTTGGAGTAATTGCAAAAAAAATTATTCAAGATGGGGATGTTCAATTAACTACTGAACAAAGAAGAGCTTTTTTAGAAAAGAAGCGTCTTGAAATAATTAATTTTATTTCAAAAAATGCGATTGATCCTAAAACAAAAACTCCTCACCCTCCTCAAAGAATAATAAATTGTTTGGAACAAGCAAAAATTCATATTGATCCTTTTAAGAGTACTGAAGAGCAGGTTAATGAAATAATTAAATCGATTAGGGTGCTTATTCCAATTTCAATGGATAAAATTGATTTTGCAGTTAAGATTCCTGCTCAATTTTCTGGCAGAGCTGCTAGTATTATTCATAAATATGATATACGTAGAGAGGAGTGGCTTAATGATGGTTCTTTAGTTGCAGAATTTTCTCTCCCTGTTGGAGCAAAGCAAGATTTGTTGAATGAGTTAAATTCAGCAACCAAAGGAGAAGTGGTTTTAAAAATAATTTAAACAATTAAATAAATTCAGGTGGTTGAACAAAAATTTTAGGTGATTGATTAAAAAAATTCAATTGATTAAATAAAATTTGTTTGATTGAATAAAAAATAAAAATGATTTTTAGAAGGTGAATTTGAAATGAGTAAAAAGGTAGTGATTCCGGGAGAATTAATCTCGGCAGAGAGAAAACGCCTTGGGAGCAATGTTTTTGTTTCTAATGGTAAAATATACTCAAAAGTTTTGGGTATTAGTGAAGAGGGGGGCGAAAAAGCAAGTGTAGTTCCTCTTGAAGGGAGATATCCTCCTCAACAAGATGATGTTGTTATTGGAGTAGTAACCAGAGCAATTTTTGCAGGGTACAATATTAACATTAATTCATTCGTTGAGTCATTCATTCCAAAGAGTGCGATTAGGGATGATTTAAAAGTTGGTGACTTGGTTTCTGCAAAAGTAGAATATGTTAATGAACTAAGAGAAGCTGACCTTGGGTTTGCTCGTAGATTGTACGGGGGAGAAGTTATTGAAGTTACTCCTGTTAGAACTCCGAGATTAATTGGCAAGGGTGGTTCAATGCTTGAATTATTAAAGCAAGGAACTGGGTGCGATATTATAATTGGAAAAAATGGGAGAGTTTGGGCAAGGAACGGAAACACTGAATTATTAAAAAAAGTTGTTTTGTTCATTAATGATAATTCTTTCAAAAGCAATTTAACTAACTCTGTTGAAGAGTTCTTCAAGGCAGAAGGTATTCCAGTTAGTGCTCCAAAAAGAGATGCGGATAGAGTAAACAATTTTGTTGAAGAATCCGAAGTTATTGTTAATGACTTGGAAGAATCAGAATTGCTTAACTAAAAAAAGTGGTGAAAAATTAAAAATAAAAAAATGAAAAACAAAGAAATTAAAAATAAAGAATTGAAAGAGAAAAAAATGAAAACTTATTGAAGGTGAAATAAATGAGTGGTAAAGTAAAAGAAAATATGCCGGACTACAAGAAGGATAAGAAGAGAGTGGACGGCAGAAAAATGGATGAGTTAAGGCCATTGAGTATAAAAGTAGGAGTAATTCCTAATGCTGATGGTTCAGCTTATTTAGAGTGGGGGCAGAACAAAGTTTATGCTGCGGTTTATGGGCCAAGAGAAGCTTTGCCTAAGCATACACAAAATCCTCTTAAAGCAAATATTAAGGTTACTTATAGGATGACTACATTTTCAGTTCCTGAAAGAAAACAACCTAGGCCAAATAGGAGGGATATGGAGATTTCAAAAGTTCTTGGAGAAGCACTTGATAAAGCGGTTTTTACAGAACAATTTCCTAATACTGAAATTAGTGTGTTTGTTGAGGTAATTGATTCTAATGCTGGTTCAAGAGTTGCTTGTTTGACTGCAGCTTCTTGTGCATTGGCTGATGCTGGTATTCCAATGAAGGATATGGTAGCAGCTACTGGGGTAGGAAAAGCGTTTGGAGAATTAGTAGTTGATTTGGATAAGGCTGAAGAGGATGCTCCTGATGCAGTTGATATTCCTTTTGGAATACTTCCAAACACTAAAGAAATAGTTTTACTCCAAATGGATGGATTACTAAAAAAGAGTGAGTGGGCAGAAATAGCTAAACTTGGTTATGCTGCGTGCGAAAAAATTTACGAAATCCAAAAAAAAGCTTTAACTGATAAATATCAATTAAGCGAAGTTTCACAAAACCAAATTGTGGATAAGAGCACTCCAAAGAAAGTGGAAAAAGATTCTGTTAAAACTAAAAAAGAATCTAAAGAAAAAGCAAAGAAGGTGAAAAAATGAGAACCACTGTTTTAGAATATGATTTATCAAAAATAGTTGAACTTGCTAGACAAGGAAAGAGACTTGATGGTAGGGGACTTGAAGAAGCAAGAGATTTTACTCTTGAATTAGGAATGTGTAAGAACGCAGAGAGTAGTGCTAGAATAAGGTTAGGCGAAACCGAGGTTATTGCTGGAATAAAAATGGGTGTGGATAAACCTTATCCTGATAACCCTGATGAAGGAGCAATTTCTTGCGGAGCAGAGTTGCTTGCACTAGCTCACTCTGAATACGAAGCAGGCCCACCTTCTCTTGACGAAATAGAAGTAGCTAGAGTAGTTGATAGAGGGATTAGGGAATCAAAAGCAATTGATTTCAAAAAATTGTGTATTACTGAGGGAGAAGCTTGTTGGATTGCATTCATGGATTTTTATGCAATTAATTCAAGTGGTAACCTTTTTGATGCGGGTTCAATAGCAGGGCTTGCTGCTTTTTTAACAGCAAAAATCCCTAAACTTGATGAGAATAACAAAATAATCAAGAATGAATACCAAGGAAAATTGGAGTTGAAGAGACTTCCTCTTTTAACAACTTTTGTTAAGATTGGGGGACAAATAATGGTAGACCCAACTTATTTGGAAGAAAAAGCGAGTGAAGCTAGGTTCTCAGTTGCTACTACTGATGATGGGTTAATGAGTGCAATGCAAAAAGGACCAGGTTCT
This sequence comes from archaeon ADurb.Bin336, assembly GCA_002068885.1. Classification (GTDB taxonomy): domain Archaea; phylum Iainarchaeota; class Iainarchaeia; order Iainarchaeales; family JAAZKV01; genus JAAZKV01. The sequence continues at coordinate 2,899 of MWBC01000009.1, read as the reverse complement.
TTCACTCTTGAAGAAGTGAATAAAATGATTGACCTTGGGTTCAAAATAGCAGATGAGAGGAGAAAAAAGTTGTTGAAAGAAATTAAATAAAGAGTGTAATTGAATTTAAAAAAAGTGATTCCTTTTTTTAGGAATTGCTTTTTTTGGATTTAGTTGGTTTTTAGAAAGTTTATAAACCTTTCTTATTGAAGTTTTTGTATTGGTGAGCGAAAAATGGGTTCGACAAAAAAAGTTGGTAGAGCCGGTAGATATGGTTCTAGATATGGTGTGGGTATAAGAAAAAGATTAATTGCTACTGAAAAGAAGCAAAATAATTTGGATGATTGTCCTTTTTGTGGTTTTAACACTGTTAAAAGAGAAGCTGCTGGTTTATTTTATTGTAAGAAGTGTAACAATAAATTCGCTGGCGGGGCTTATGAGGTTCAAACACTAGTTGGTAAAACAATTGCAAAAATGGTTGCACAAAAATCTTTTTTAGCTGACGCAAAAGCATTAGCAAAAGAAAGCGAATCTTCTTTTTCTGATATTGAAAGAGAAGTTGAAGAAGCGTTGATTAATGATAAAAAAGAGTAAGGCAAAGTAATTTGAATTATTTTTTGGAGTTGAGGGATTATGGCTTATAAATGTGCGAAATGTGCTACAGAAGTAACTAATGTTTCTGAAGGATTAGTAAGGTGTCCTTCGTGTGGACATAGGGTTTTGTATAAGACAAGAGAACCAATTACAAAAATAATTACCACTGATTAATTCTTTAATTTTTTTTTTAAAGGATTTTCAAACAACTTTTTTTGTTTTTAATTATTTTTATGTTTTCAATTAAATTAAAAGTTGAATTTGATTCAAAGAGTCAAGCTCTAAGATTTTTTAAATCAATTAAACCCGAGCTTGAAGAAGAATATTTGAGGAGTAAAACAAGGGTTTCTCAAAAAGAAAATGTTCTTGATTTTTTAATTACTGCAAGTGATAAAACTGCTCTTAGGGCCTCACTTAATTCAATAACTAAACCCTTAAAATTATTTGAAATGATTGAGGAGTTATGATTTTGTTTAAAAAGATAGTAATTAATTGCTTTGCAATTAAATAAATTTGTATCAAAAATTGTTTTTAGAGGTGTTTTGAAAATGGATGAACAAGAAAGAAGAGCAACTATAATGGAGTTTGAAAAGAACAGGCAAATACTTGGTAATATTAGTGCACAAAAGCAACAATTTGCTTTTCAACTAGAAATGTTTAAAGCTTCTCTTGAAGAAATGGATAAGAATAAAGAAAAAAATGTTTACAAAGTTGTTGGAAATGTTTTGTTCTTAAAAGATGCTAAAGAAATGAAGAAAGAACTAGAAGAGAGAAAAGAGAGTACTGAATTAAGAGTTAAGACACTAGAAAAACAAGAAGAAACAATAATCAAAAAACTAAATGCGCTAAAAGTAAAATTAGAGGGTGCACAGAAGGAAGAAGAAAAAAAGAAAACAAAGAAATAATTTTTTTAAAAAATGGTAATCTGCACTTGTAGTTGTGTGGATTACTTTAAACTATTTTTATTGGGGAATTAGTTGTTTTGATTTTTTTCTTTTAGTATTTTTTCTTGTCTTTCTAAAATATTATATTCTTCAGCGTGGGTAAAAATATCAAAAAATGTTTTTATCAAACAAAATGCGATTAACACTATTAAGTTCCATTCATGGTTGTATCCAGCAAACCTTGATATTGCGATTCCAATATGCAGTGGAAAAATCATTACTATTGGCCTAAATATGAGAATATCCGCTTTCTTTTTTGTTTTCATTAAAGAGTAAATGTGTGTAATAGCAAAAGCAATTATTGGTAAAAACATTATTACTAACAAATTAATTTCTTTTTGTAAAACTATTTCTATTATGCTATATTTTGAGCCTGGTATTGTTATGTTTAAAAATTTAAAATAAATTGATGCTATTGCGGAAAAAATTCCTAATGCAATTATTTTGGTTTTTAAATTCTTGATTTTTATGGTGGATGTGATTAGTAGAATTAGGAATTGAATGTAAAAAATGAATATTATTTCAAAAATGCACCAATTTTGTAGAAATGCGAGAATTAGTGTTATTAAGTTTGATGCTAGTAAACTTATCCCTGCTGGGTCTTTAGAAATTTGGTAAGGCATATTAACTAATTTGGTAGTTTTGTTCTTTTTATTCTTTTGTAGTTAATTATAATAATTACTTTTGTGTTAGTTTATTGGTGGTGTGGGTGGGAAAATTAACTCCTAAAAATATTGTTCAATTGTGCAAAAATAAATGTGTTCTTTTGTTGACTCACGAACACGCTGATCTTGATTCTTTTGCTTCTGCTAGCATGATGCAAATTTTTCTTTCGGAACAAAAAATTGATTCAATTATTGGAGTTCCTTCTCATATTAATGAACAAGCAAAAAAGTTTGCTGATTTTTTCAGAATAAGTTATGTTTTGAACCCTATTCTAAAAGATTTTGAAATTGTGTTGATTTTTGATTTCAATTCATTTGAACAACTAGGCCCACTCAAAAAAAATTTTGTTGAGTTGTATAATAAAAAAGATTTTGAAGTGGTGGTGTTTGATCATCATGTTTTAAAAAAAACTTGTATTGGTTTTGGGGGCAGGTGTGTTCTTGATGAGAATATGGTTTCCACCACTCAATTAATTTACAATTTCTTGGACACTTTTTCTAATCCCAATTTTTTCTTTTTTAATTGCATAGGTATTTTAGAAGACACTGGCCATTTTTTGGTTGGTTCTGATAAATGTTTTTTGGATTTTTCAGTTTCTTTAAAAAAATCAAAGAGGGTTTATGTTGATGTTTTGTTTTTCACAAAAACCGAGTTTGATAATTCTCAAAGAATTGCTCTTCTTAAAGCCGCTCAACGTTCTAATATAACTCAAATAA
>MWBC01000008.1 GCA_002068885.1 archaeon ADurb.Bin336 | reverse complement strand
ATTTGTGAGAAGGAGTGATTGAGGGATTTTAGGTTTATTATTTAAATAAGTAATTTTCACTTGGAGGTGAAAGGTATGGTTAAGACAAAGTGTGAAGTGTATAGTAGAGTTGTTGGGTATATTCGCCCTGTGAGTAATTGGAATGATTCTAAACAAGCAGAGTTTAGTGATAGAAAAAAATTTGATTCTGCTCTTGAATCATGCAAAACTTGTTAATTTTTTATTATAAAAAAAGACTTTTTTAAGTAGTCTTTTTTTATTTTTGTTTTTAATTTTTTTTTATTTTAAATTTGTTTTTTTTTGTTTTGTTAATTTTTGGGTGGTTGGGTTGTTTATTGGGGGGTTGCAAAAAACTACTTTAACAGATTTTCCTGGTAAAGTTGCTTGTATTGTTTTTCTAGTTAATTGTAATTTTAAGTGCAAGTTTTGTTATAATAAGGAGTTAACTTCTCACAAGTTTTTTAAAAAATCTAAGAGAGTGTTGATTGAGGATAAAGCTTTTTTTGCGTTTTTGGATTCAAAAAAAAAGATGCTTGATGGAGTGGTGATTACTGGGGGAGAACCAACTGTTTCTCCGGGCCTAATCAATTTTATAAAAAAAATTAAGGAGAAGGGGTTTAAAGTAAAGCTTGACACTAATGGAACTAACCCCCTAATTTTGAAAAAAATTTTTTCAGAGAATTTAGTTGATTATGTTGCAATGGATTTTAAAGCCCCTGTTGGAAAGTTTCACGAAATTACTCAATCAAAAATTCCTTTTGAAACAATTATTGAATCAGTTTCTTTAATTAAAGCGAGTGGTGTTCCTCACGAGTTTAGAACCACGCTTTATCCTAAGTTGGATAAAAAAGATTTAGTTGAAATGGCTGCTTTCTTAAAAGGATCAAAGTGGTTTTGGCAACTTTTTGAAGGAAAGAATGCACTTGACCCAAAGTCAAGAAAATTAAAATCAATGAAACGTTCAGAAATTAGAGAAATTATAAAAGAGTTAAAACCAATTGTGGATGTTTCCCTAAGGGGGGATTAATTTTTTTTATTCATTTTTTTCTAAACCCATTGTTTAAAATGGTTTTTTCTACTATCTTCTTTTAGGTGTTTGATTGTGAATAAGCTTGTTTGTGTTGTTGGTATGACTGGTTCTGGTAAGAGTGTGGTTTCGGATTATTTAGTTAGTAAGGGTTATTCTTATTTGCGGTTTGGCCAAATTACTATGGATATAATTAAAGAGAGGTGTCTTGAACCAAATGAAGTTAATGAGAGGAGTGTTAGGGAGGGTATTCGTAGAGAGCACGGAATGGGGGCTTATGCTTTACTAAACATTCCTAAATTTGATGAATTGTTAAAAAAAGGGAGTGTTGTTGGGGATGGACTTTATTCTTGGAGTGAGTACAAGATTTTAAGAGAAAAATATGGGGAACAATTAGTAGTAGTAGCGGTTTTTGCTCCACCAAAATTAAGGTATTCTAGATTAGTAAATAGAACTCTTCTCTCAACAGATGTTAATTTGAAGAATAGGCCCGCTACTTTTGATTCTGCTAGGTCAAGGGATTTTGCAGAGATTGAGAATATTGAGAAGGGGGGGCCAATTGCTATGAGTGATTTTACTTTGGTTAACACGGGTTCTGTTGAGGAATTGATTTCGCAATTAGAAAAAGTTTTGCCTTTAATTGAGGGGGAGTGAGTTTGGGATGAGTGAGGATTATAGGCCTAGTAAAAGTAAGTATTATTGGGGGATTGCTAAGGAGGTTGCGAGTAGAGGGACTTGTTTGAGTGTTCTAGGCGGAGCGGTTATTGTTAAGGATGATCAAATAATTGCAACTGGTTATGTTGGTGCTCCTAGGGGGACTATGGATTGTTTTCAAAGAGGGGTTTGTATGAGGCGTCAACTCAATATTCCTTCTGGGCAGAGGTATGAGATTTGTCGTTCTGTTCATGCAGAGCAAAACGCTTTGATTAATGCTGCTAGGGCAGGGGTTAGTGTTCTTGGTGCTACTGTTTATTTGTATTTTGTTAAGCGTCAACCTAATGGTGGAGTTAAGTTTGTTAATGCTCAACCTTGTTTTATGTGTAAAAAAATGTTGATTAATTCTGGGGTAAAGTTTTTTGTTGGGAATAAGGAGGATGGGGAACTCGCTGTGTTTGATGTTGAAGAGTGGGCGAGGGAGTGGAAGGAGAGGGATATGCTTGATGATGAGTATGTTTATGATAATAAATATACTAAGGAAGAAATTGATGCTGCAAAAAAATTTGAGAAGTGATTTGAAAAATGGCTTCCTCTAAAATTGGTTCTGCTAAAAAATTTTTTGGAGAAGTTAATCCTAAGTTAAGAGAATTTTTTTTAAAACAAAGGGGAGAAACTAAGGGCAGAGAGTTTTCCAAAGCAAGGGACTTGAATGTTGTTGTTAATAAAAAAGTTATTAATAATTCTTCTTTTATAAAAGGAAAATTTTTGGCCACTTCTCCTGTTTTTATGCGTAAGTATGGTAAATCAATTTCCACAGCTTCTCATTTGATTAATTCTAATTATAAGCGATTGTTGGCGGGGGAGGTTATTAGTGAGAAGGGGTTTGTTATTAGAAAAGGGTTTACGGGGAAGAGTCATAAAGGTTCTAATACGCATTTAGCTTTGAGTGTTTCTTTTAAAGGCAAAGTTTTTTTTGTTAAGGTTGGGGTGGATTGTGGGGAGAGAGTTTTTTTAGCTTATCAAAGAGCAAAGGAAATTTTTAAGGGTATGGGGAATAAATTTAATGGTTATAAGCTTGAAGTAGTGCCTTATCATTTTTTGTATCAAAATGCTTCTAAAAAAAAGGTTAGGGGTTTTTTGGTTTCAGATTTTTTTCCAAGTAGTAAAGTTTCTTTAGTGCTTGATATTGAAAGAGCTTTGGGTAAAGAGAATTTTTTAAAAACAAGACTTGGTTCTACTTTGGATAGTTTGGAAACAAAGTTGAAAAAGAAGGGGTTGATAGATATTGGTTCTCATAATTGCTTTTTTGATGAGGCAAAGAATGCAATTTATTTTTTTGATTTACAATTATTGTTATCCTCTAATTAGAATTAATTATTGAAAAATTCTTAATTTATTTTTGATTATAATTCTGTTGCATAATTAGTATTTAATAATTAAAATTATTTAAGCAACTTTTTTTTAATTTATTTTTAATCAACTATTTCTCTTGCAACAAATTCTTTGTTTCCACTAAATGAATTGATTTTAGTGTACCCAAAAATCTTTAGTTGTTTTCCAGTAATATTCTTATTCAATTCTTCAATGACTTTTTCTGCACCATTTTCTTCAACTTTTTGTTCCAAATCACTTGCCTCAAGTCCAATTGCTTTTAGCACTACTTTTCCAAATAAATTTGTTTTTATGTTTCCACTATCATCTTCCATTATAATTGAAAGTACTGGGTTCTTTTTTGGAGTTGTTTCTCCGCACAAGTCACACAAGAATCCTTCTGGGGTACTAGTTATTTTTTTCCCACATTTACTGCAAATAGTGTAAAATAAGTTTCCTCTTTCCACTGAAATAATTTTTCCTTCAATTACTGCGTTTTCTCCTTCATTAGTGTCAGCAATTTTTTTTAGTTCTATTTGGTCTTTTAGTAATTCCATTTGGCTTGGTACGCTTTTAGTAGTTTCTTTAATATCCGCACTATACCCTAAGTGTAATTCTACTCCAAATCTTCCTTCTTTAGTGTAAGCGTTTTCAATTTCAATTGCGTCCCCTTCATTAAATTTTTCTATTTCATCAGCTTTTTCATTCCAAGCAGTTGCTCTAATTATTGCACTTTCATCAGCTATTTGAAATGAACACAATTTTCCTTTTCTTTCCCCACTCTCAAAATCCTTGCAAGGAAATTTTCTCATTATTCTTCCCAAAATTCCTACGCTACTCATTCCGCTTTTTAGTTCAGCGAGTTTTGTTGGAGGAATTTCTTTTTTATTTTTTATTTCAATTTTTCCACCAAAACCCAAAGTTACTTGTTTGGTTTCATTATAAAGTTTTACAAAAATATTTGAAACAATTATTTCATTTCCTCTATTTAGAGGGTATTGATCTACTTGTTCGTTCCAAAGAGTTACTCTAACTTCTCCAGTAGAATCATTCAATACAAATGATTTTAGTTTTCCTTTTTTTCCATTTTTTTCAAATTCTTTTGTAGGGAATATTGTAGTCACTTCCCCTTTAATTTCAACTCCTTTCATTCCTTCTTTTAAATCACTAATAGCAACTTGTTCTAATGTTTCTTGTTTTAACCCCAATTCCTTTTGAATCATAAAAATTGCTCCTTCTTCGGTTAATAATCCATCAAATTTTTTTATTCTTGCACTAATTAATTCCTTTATTTCTTCAGGAGTTTTTCCGGTTTGTTCAGCAATTTGGTTAATCAATTCAAGGGTGTTTATTTGAGTCATTTTTAGTTCCTTCTTTATAATTAGTAAAATCCACCGAACCTTTTATAAGAGTTTTTCAAGCTTTTTACCGATTAAATCAAAAAAATTTGGTTGGGGTAAAAAAGGGGATTAGATTAAAAATTAGAATGAGGTAAAAAATTGGATTGGAGTAAAAAAAAATTGGTTGTATTAAAAAATTTGATTGGAATAAAAAATTAAATTAATTAAAAATTATTTTTTTACAAGAAGTTTTTTCCTTTTCAACTCTTTTACAAATTCATTAAAAAATTTCATTATAATTGGAAATTCTTTTAGGTGCGGTTCTTTGTATTTTCTAAGTTTTTCTTCAGTGAAATTAAATCTAGTCCAATCACTTGGTTCTTTTATTGCGTGTATTATTGGGTCAAGTGCATCCATTGCTTTTGCAAACCTTCCTTCAATAGTTTTTTGTGATTCGTATTCTTCCCAAGCCCACTTAAAATCTTTAACAATTTCTTTTGGAAGATTTTTCAATAATTTTTGATAAGCTTTTTTCTCAAGTTTTTCTTGTTTAATTTTTTGTTTTTCATTTTTAACAAAAGTATCTCCTGCATAAATTTCAACAAAATCATGGTAAAGAATTATTTGCATTACTTTCTCTTTATTTATATGCGGGTGTTTTTTCAAAAAATATTCTGCTAGGATAAGAGTGGAGTAAGTGTGTTCCGCAGTAGTTTCTTTTCTATTCCCATTAGACGCGGCCCTATTAACTTTTTTTAATAAATAAGGCAAGTAAATTTTTTCAACTAAGTTCATAGAATAAATTCAGGGTTTAAGGATTTATTAATTATTAGTTTTTCTTTTAGGAAAGATTCCTTTTTATACCCTTTTTTTACAATTTTGTTATGAAGGAAGGGAAAGTTTATTCAAAATTAGTTTCTCAATTAAAAGAGGAAGCAGGGCAACTTTTTTTAGTTATTGACCCACCCAACCAATCCCCCGAACTCGCGGGAAAAGTTTGTGCGATTGCACAAAAAGCAGGGGTTAGTGCGATTGCTGTTGGGGGTTCTCTTGGGGCTCAAGGAAAATTACTTGATGATACTTTGGACGCGATTAAGAGTAAGTGTAATCTTCCTACAATTCTTTTCCCAGGAAACATAGCAACTCTGTCAAATAAAGCAGATGCAATTTATTTTTTATCAATGCTAAATAGTAATGACCCTTATTATATTAGTGGGGCCCAAACTGCGAGTGCTTTTCCGATTAAGAAAATGAATTTGGAAGTGATTCCAACTTCTTATATTTTAGTAGAGCCAGGGAGAGCAGTTGGTTTTATGGGTAGAGCTCAACTCATTCCAAGAAACTTAGGTTATTTGGCAGCAGCTAATGCGTTAGCTGGCCAATACATGGGTGCAAAAATGGTTATTTTAGAATCTGGGGGAGGTGCTCCAGAACCAGTTTCAAAAGAAATGATTGCTTTAACCAAAGCTTCTATTGAAGTTCCTTTAATAATTGCTGGAGGGGTGAGGACTCCTGAGTATGCGTTTGATTGTATTTCTAGCGGAGCAGATATTGTTCATGTTGGTTCTGCTATAGAGAAAACAAAATTAGAATCTGAAGTTAAATCAAAGTTAGAGAAAATGGTTGAAGCGGTTAAAAAAGGGGCTAAAGCGAAACAATAATTTTCTTTTCTTTTCCACCCTATTTTTGATGCAATTTAGTTTAAGTGAGTTGATTCAATTATTTTTTGATGATTTAATTGATTTAGTTTAGTTTAATTTTGTTTTAATTGATTTGATTTAATTAATAAATTTAATTTAGTTTAATTAACTTAATTGATTTAGTTTTGTTAATTTTGTTTTAATTGATTTAGTTTAATTAATTTAATTTAAATAAATTCAAAAATTTACTTTTTTTAGGTTGTTAATTTTTGATTATTTATTTTTTTTAATTAATTTTTTTTATTTTTTTTTTAATTAAGTTCCTTAACCACTTTTTTTATAGCTTCTTTTAATGAGTATTTTTGTTTCCAACCCAATTTTTTTATTTTTGAAGTATTGTATTTTCTTTCTTTTGCCAAGTGTCTAACATTTTCTTTAGTAAGGATTTTTATTCCAAATAATTTTCCAAGAATTAATCCTATTGTTAGGGGAATATGCATTAATTTTTTTTCTAACCCCATTTCTGCTTGAATTAGATTACAAAATTCATTCAATGATTTTTTTTCTTGCCCTGCTACTAAATAAATTTCTCCACTCTCTCCCTTTTTCATAACAATTTCTATTATTCTTGCGAGTTCTTTTGAATAAATTATTTGAAAAGTATTTTTTCCACTTAAAGGCAAGGGGTATTTTTTCTTTAACAAGTTAAACATTTTTTTCCAATAATTATTCGCTCCAAAAATCATTGCACTCCTAATAATACTAACACTAATATTATCTTTTTCTTTCAAAACAATTTTTTCTGCTTCGGCTTTACTTTTTTCATAAAGTGTTGTTGGATTCAACTCTGTTTTTTCACTAGTAATTCCACTAGTTTCTCCATAAACCCCTGTTGAACTCAAAAAAACAAATTTTTTTGCTTTTGCCCTAATTGCTTCTTGTAAAACTTTTTTTGTGCCACTAACATTAACTCTCCATAATTGACTTGAATTATCATCAATTATTCCTGCTAAATGAATTACTACTTCAACCCCACTCATTTTTTTTCTTAATTTTTTTTCACTTAGAATATCATCTCCAATTAGAGAATCAAATTCAATTATTTTGTGTTTCTTATTCAACAATTTAACCAATTCTTTTCCAAGCATCCCCCTTGAACCAGTTATTAAAATATTCATTTTTTTTCACCAATTTAAATCAAAAATAATTTTATTAACTCTGGGCTAATTGTTGCAATTATTACTCCTATTGCAATGAATGGGCCAAATGGAGGGAGGTTTCTTAAAACAAAAATTTCTTTTATTCCGTGTTTTTTTAATAATTTAGCTTCTTTTGGCCCAACTAGTTTTTTGTTTTTGAGTAGTAGTAAAACTTTTTTTGAATTGTTTTCTTCTGCTATTACTTCATCTTCTTCAATTTTACTTAATTTGATTTTTTCTTCAAAAAAGTTTTTAGTAATTCCTTTTTGTAGTGCAATAAAAATTAATCCAAATAAGCTAATGAACATGAGTATTGCTCCTGTTTTTAGGGGGATCAAACCTAAGTATGTTATTGTTATAAAATAAATAGAGATTATTACTCCAAATAGTATTGCTTTTGTTATTCCTATTTTGTTTTCTTCTAAGTCAATTCCTTTTTTCAAATATTTTATTCCATAGTAAGTAGTGTAAAATATTATTGAACTAGCACAAGCGATTAGTATTCCTGTTATTAGAAAGTAAATGTTGTTTGTTGGGTTTAGTAGTGCTATTGCGGTGAATAATTTAACATCCCCTCCTCCTATTTTTCCGTATGTGTATATTAAAAAAAAGCTTATGAATATGATTAGCCCTGTAATTAAATTAATCCATTGTTGGAGTAGTACACTAGTTATTATTCCAACAATAATCATTGGGATAGTTATCCAATCATAAATATATCCTGTTTTTGCATCTATTGCTCCGCTTAGAATTGTTCCTAATAGCAATAGTGTTTGTTGTATTATTGTAATCATTTTTCAAAGAATATTATTTTTTTGTTGTTTTAAATAGTATGTTTTTGGTTTTTTGTTAAAAGGAAAGAAAATAATTTCTTTCCTTTTGTTTTTTTTAAATTACACTTCCTGTGTCAATATTCTCATTTTCGTTTACCCAATTAGTGTTTATTTCTTTTTCAAAAACCTCCACTTCGTTTGTCATATTTGTATCTATTGTATTATTTTCTGTTTCGTTTGTTTTGTTTGTGTCAGTGTTTTGAGTACATCCAAAAAACAAGAGTGTTGTTAGGAGTAATCCTACTATAAGTATTTTTGTTTTCATTGGTTGTTCCCCCCTATATTTTGTGTTTGCATATTTTTGTTTTTGTTAATTATTTTAGGATTATTAATTGCGTCTCGTATTCTGTTCATTCTGTTTTGTATTTGGGTCTCTTTTTGTTGTACCCATGTATTCATATCGCACATTCGTGTTTGTATTTTATTCATTATTTTTTGTTCTAATTTTGGTTTTATTTGGTCCATTATTTTTTTGTTTTTGGTTATATTTTGTATTGTTTCGTTTCTAGTTTGTGTAGCAATTTGTTTTTTGTTTGTATCAGTTAGTCCACCAAATTTTTTCATTAATTTTTCTCTTGTTTGTGTTAGATTTGCTTTTCCTTCTTGAATTTCTTTTATTAGTGTTTCGTCCAAATCACCCATTCTTTCTAAATGTTGTCTTGTTCTTAATGCATTGTGTTCTCTAACTTTTTCTCTTACTTTGTTAGTTATGTTCATTAAGTACTCTGAATCAATTGTTTTTATTTTTGTCATTATTTCATCCCTATCATTTTGGTTAATGAGTGGGTTTGTTTGTGTTTTGAATTGTGCGCATAATGTCCTTGCTTCTTTTTTTAGTTCTACAAAAATTTGCACTAATTCATTTTTGTCGCCCTCTAGGTTAGTGTTTTTAACTTCTTCTAGAACCATTTCTAGAGTGTTTAAAGTTTTTTCACTTTCAGTTAAATCATAATTTGTGTGATTTGTTTTTAGGGTTTCTAGAATTGTTTCTCCTATTAACACATTTCTAGTTATTGATTTTTCTAATTGTGTCATTCTTATTTCTGCTCCCAGTGGTAAGAGAATTAATTTTGTTTCTCTCTCATCAAGTGGAGTAATATTTGAATCCACTACAATTTCACTATTTTCTTCTGCTAGAACTAAAGGCATTGTTGTTAGAATCAACAAACCTATAATTATAGCAATTATTTTGTTTGCCATTTTTTTATCACCTTGATTAATTTGCTTGCGAAACGATTATTATATCTTATCCGGAAAAAGCCGGAACAACACATTTTTTTTATTTTCTTTTTTTTAGTAGAGTAATTAGCATTGTCATTCCTTTTCTTTCTCTTCTTATAATTCCTTTTTTTTCTAATCCTTTTAAGTTTCTAAATAAAGATGCTTTTGGAAGGGAGAGCTTTTTTTGTAAATTTGATTGAGTATAATTATTGTTTTCTTTCTCTAATATGTTTACTATTTCTAATTGTCTTTGGGTTAATGTGTTTGAATCAAATTCTTCAATTAAATCATTTTTTGGCTTTTTTTGTTTTTTTATTGTTGTTAAATAACCTATAATTAGGGATATTCCAACTAGTATAGTCACTAAAAATATTTGCAAATAATTGTTTTGAAGAGGATAGGAGGGGGTTTGATTTTGAGTATATTTTATTATTATTTTGAAAGGGACTTTTTCACCATATCCTTCAATAACTAATTTTTCGTTTTCTGTTTGAATATAGTATGTGCTTGTTGTTTGGATTTCTTGTATTCTTATTTCTTGAGGTAGAATTAATTTGTAAGTATATTCACTAAAAATTTCTTCTGTGTTAATATTTAGAGTCCAATTTTTTCCTTCTTTTTTAGTGAGTTCTTGAGTTATTTTTGATTCAAAATAAGGGTGGTTTGTTGTTCCTTTAGTTATTAAACTACCATCAGGGATTAGTTCTAAATTTATGTTTGCGTAGTATTCTTCTGCGTTTACAAAACTAATTAAGAAGATTAAACTTATTGTAATAAAAAGAATGTTTTGGTGGTTTATTTTCATAATTAATCATTATTTTTTAGTTGTAATAATTTTTATTATTTGTTTTTTTGTTTAATTTAATTTAACCGATTTTGAAATGTAGTGTTCTTTTTCCCAGTTTTTTATTCTTTCTTGAAATTTTTCTCTTGCAAGTTTTCTTTGTTCTATTTTTAATTGTCTTAGTGTTATGGTGGATAATCTTCTAAATTCTTCTTTTGTGGGACTCATTCTTCTTATTGTGGTGGAGAGGGTAGTCATTTTTTGTTGTGGTGGTTCTTTATGTCTTTCTACTAATAAATCCAAATCCATTGGCACGACTCCTTGTTTGTATCTGAATGGTTCAACAAAATCCATTGTGGGGTTGTACCCTAACCTTGCAACTTTTCCAAATATTTTTGCAGCTTCTTCTTTTTCTTGCATTGTTCTTAATTCTAAGTGGCTTTTCCAAACTAATTTTGATCCTTTTTTAGTTGAGCCAAATAATTGGGATACTTGTACCCATTCTCGTGTTGCTAGTTTGTGATCCCCTATCATTGTTCCTTTTGGAACAAGCGCCATTCCTGTTTTTGGTAATGGTACTCCTGCTTTGATTAAATCATCAATTAGTTTTTGGTATTGTTTTGCTTTTTCTTTTGTTAGTTTGCTGTGGAAAACTTTTATTGCTGCTCTTGATTTAGTATTGTCTTTGAAGTGTACTCTTCCAATAAAAACACTTCCTCTGTTTGAGCCCCCTATTGTTATTTGGTTTGAAAAATTAATTTTTTTTACTTGGCGTATGTTTTTCAAATTTCGGGGGTTAGCCAATTTAATCACTTTACCTTAATCTAAATTTTTTAGCAGCTTTTTTTCCTTGCATTTGTCTCAACAAATCACTTATTCCTTTTTCTCCAAAGTTTTTCATTGCTTTTTCGCTTTGAATGTGTTTGAATTTTTTTAACATTTTTTTCATTTGTTTAAATTGTTTTATTAATTCCCTTACATCAGTTTCTTTTACACCCGCTCCTTTTGCTATTCTTTCCACTCTTCCCCTATTTATTAACTCTGGTTCGTTTCTTTCTTGTTCTGTCATGGAGTCAATTATTATTTTGAACGAATCCATTTTTTCTTGTCCCGCTTCAAGCATTTCTTTAGGAATTTTTACACTCATTCCAAGCATTTCGGTTATTTTGTTCAAGGGCCCCATTTTTTTTGTTGCTTGGAGTTGTTGGTAGAACATTTTTAGGTTAAAGTTTCCACTTAGCATTGCTTCTGGGTCCATGTTTTCTATTTCTGCTTCTTTTGCTTTTTCTAGTAGTCCTTCTAAATCCCCGTACCCCATTATTCTTGAAAGGTATCTGTTTGAATCAAATTCTTCAAAGTCATTAATTTTTTCTCCTGTTGAAATAAAGTACACACTTGCTCCTGTTTCGTTACACGCAACTATTGCTCCTCCTCCTTTTGAGGACCCATCCATTCTTGTTATTATTACTCCGTTCACTCCTACTGCGTTGTTGAATGCGAGGGCTTGTTTTTTTGCTAGGTTTCCAATATCTGCTCCTATTACTAACCATTTCTCATCAGCGTCAAAAACATCATTAATTTCTTTTATTTCTGTTACTAGTTCTTCATCAAGTGCGCTTCTTCCCGCAGAGTCACAAATTATTAAGTTGCAGTCCTTTAGTTGTTTTAATCCTTCTTTAACTACTTTGGAAGCATTTTTTTCATTTTTTATTCCAAAGAATTCCGCTCCAGCGTTTTTTGTATTTGTTTGGAGTTGTTCAAATGCAGCCGGTCGGTAAGTGTCCGCACAAATTACTCCTACTTTTTTTCCTCTTTTTTTGTACCAGTGAGCTAATTTTCCTGCAGCAGTTGTTTTTCCTGCTCCAAATAACCCGCATAAAAGAATTTTTTTTGGGTCACTAGGAGTTTTTTTTGTTCCAAGCATTTCTACTAGTGCATCATAAGTTATTTTGGTAACATATTCTCTTCTACTCAAATTTCCTTTTATTTCCCCAAATGCTCTTTCTTCAATTATTTTTGATAAGTTCAGCACGGTTGTTGCTTCAATGTTTGCTGCGATTAGAGCTCGTTGTAATTCTTTAATAGTTTCTTTAACAGTTTCTTTGTCTATTGAAGTTGATCCTTGGAGTTTATCCATCGCTTTTCTTAATTTTTCTCCCAAACTCATTTTTTCACTAAAATAAGCTTGACTGAATAGTTTTTTAAATAGGTTAATCCTAATTAATTCAGGTGATTTTTGTGTTAGTATGGATTTTAATTGGATTAGGGGTAATTGGATTATTGTTGATTGTGGGTGTAATTGGAATTTACAATTCTTTAATGACTACTAGTAAGCAAGTTGATAATGCTTGGGCCCAAATTGATGTTCAATTAAAGAGGAGAGCGGATTTGATTCCTAATTTAGTTGAGACTGTTAAGGGTTATGCGAAGTTTGAGAGGAATGTTCTTGAGGGAGTTACTCAAGCTAGAAGTGCATTAATGTCAGCAAAATCTCCTAAAGAAGCTGCTAAAGCTGATAATATGCTTGCAGGTGCTTTAAAAAGTGTTTTTGCTGTAGCTGAAGCTTATCCTACACTTAAAGCAAATGAAAATTTTAAAGCTTTGCAAGAGGAATTGAGTAGTACTGAAAATAAAATTGCTTTTGCTAGACAATTTTACAATGATATGGTTATGAAGTGGAATACAATGATTGTAGTTTTCCCTAATAACATGATTTCAGGAATGTTCAATTTGAGTAAGGAGAGAGAATTTTTCCAAGCAACTGAAGAAGAGAGGAAGAATGTTAAAGTTGATTTTTCAGGACTATAATTGTTCTGTATTTTTGAGTGAGTCTTTTTTTGACTCATTCAAACAATTTTCTTTAATCAATTTTTGAGTATTTTGTAAAAATGGAGTGGATTTTTTTATGGTAATGAATTTTTATGACCAAATAGCTGAAAACAAAAAAATGACTTATGTATTATTTGGAGCTTTTTTTCTATTAATAGGAGTCCTTGCTTTTTTGTTCTCTTATTTGTTAGGTGGCTTTAATATTTATGGCCTCACCTACTTCACTATTTTTGGAATATTAACTATTATATTTGCATTAATCTCTTACTTTTCTTGTGATTCAATTGTTGCTGCTGTTTCGGGTGCTAAGGAAGTTAGTAAGGATGATTATAGGCAGTTGTATAATGTTACTGAGGAATTGAGTTTGGCTGGAGGGGTTCCTATGCCTAGAATTTTTGTTATTAATGACGCTACAATTAATGCTTTTGCTACAGGAAGAGACCCAGAGCACGCAATTATTTGTGTTACTACTGGTTGTCTTGATAGATTAACTCGTGATGAGCTTCAAGGAGTAGTTGCTCATGAATTATCTCACATAAAGAATTATGATATTAGAACAATGACTATTGCTACTGTTCTTGTGGGTGTTGCGGTTTTATTGTCAGATGTGCTTCTTAGATTTACTCTATTTTCAAGAGGAAGTTCGGATTCAAGGGATAACAAATTGTTCATTCCTTTGTTGATAATAGCTGTTCTTCTTGCAGCTCTAACTCCCCTAATAGCTAATTTGATTAAGCTCTCTATTTCTCGTAAGAGAGAATTTATGGCGGATGCTAGTGCGGTTGAATTAACTAGAAATCCTTTAGGACTTGCTAATGCTCTTGAAAAGATTTCTAATGATGAAGAGCCACTTGAAGCAGCTAACAAAGCAACTGCTCACATGTACATTTCTGATCCACTAAAAAACACTAAAGGTATGTGGTTTAAGAATATGTTCAACACACACCCTCCTATTGAAGAGAGGATAAATGCTTTGAAAGGAATAAAGAATTAATTAGTTGTTTTTTGATTTATTATTAATAAATCATTTTTCTTTATTCTTTTTTTTTAATTTTTTTATTTTTGTTTTTATTTTTCAATTTTTTATTTTTAATTTTTCAAATTTTTTTTTGTTTTGTTTAAATTATTCTATTGATTATATAATCCGAACTAAATTCTTCAAAATCATCATACTCTTGTCCTGTTCCAATAAATATAATTGGTTTTTTTGTTTTGTAAGTGAGGGATATTGCACTTCCTCCTTTTGCATCAGTATCAATTTTTGTAAGAATGTATCCATCAAGTTCAATTATGTTATTGAATTCTTCTACTTGGTCCAGTAATCCTTGCCCTGCGTAAGATTCTCCTACAAATATTTTTAGATTTGGTTGTGCTACTCTTTGTAATTTCTTTAATTCCTCCATCAAGTTTTTGTTAGTTTCTTGTCTTCCAGCAGAATCTATTAGCACAACATCAATTTTTCCGGCCTTAGCTGCGCTTATAGCATCAAACGCAATTGCCGCAGGGTCAGCACCATATTGGTGTTTAATTAATCTTACCCCTAGTTTTTGAGCATGCACTTCTATTTGGTCAATTGCCCCTGCTCTAAAAGTATCTCCCGCAGCAAGTATACAACTCAACCCATTTTTCTTAAAATAATTTGCTAACTTTGCTATTGCAGTAGTTTTTCCTGCTCCATTTGGGCCCAAGAGTAGAATTTTGTACACTTCTCCTTTTTTCTTTGCTTCTTTTGCATTTTCTAGAACGTTTATTGTTTCTGTTTTCATCATTTCTGTAATTATTTCTTTTATTTCTTTGTTCAAGTATTCATCAATGTTTTTTGCAGAAACTTTTTTTCCAACCAATCTTTGTTTTATTTGGTTAACTATTTCTTGTGCAGCGTCAGCATCAACATCCCCTTCAATTAAACTTAATTCTAATTCAAATAACAAATCTTCTATTTGTTTTGAGGTTATTTCTATTCCTCCAAATATTATTCCTTTTAATCCACTTCCTACTCCAATAGTTGCTTTTAGTTCTCTTTTATCCTCATCAACTCTAGCAACTTTTACTTTTTCTCTTTTAATTGGTTCTATTTCTTTTGTCTGGGGAGTTTCTTCTTCAAGTGGAACTTCTTCAATTTCTTTTGGTGTTTCTTTAGGAAATTCTTTTTGGGTTTTGATTTCTTCTTTTTTTATTTTTGGTTGTTCTATTATTTTTTCTTTGATTTCTTTTTTTGTTTCTTCTTTTTGTTTTTGTTTTCCAAATCCAAATATTTTTCCTAATATTCCTTTTGGCTTTTCTTTTTCTTGTTCAATTTGTGGTTTGGTGGTGAGGGTGGGTTCAATTTGTTTTTTTGAAATTTTTTCCTCAACAATTTTTTCTTTTGTTTCTTCTTTTTCTTTAGAAATAGGTTCGCTTTTTGTTAATTCTTTTTTTTCTTTAATTTTAAATTCTTCTTCTTTTTGTTTACTAATTTCTTTTTCCTTAACTTCTTTTTTAGTATGTGTGGGAATATTTTCTTTGTGTTGTTGAGGAACAGGGTGTTTTGTTTGTTCTTTTTTAGTTGTCTCTTTTTTTTCTTCTACTACTTCTTTAGTAGTTTCTTCTTGTTTTTTCTCTTCCTTTGAAATAGTTTGTTTTAGTTTGCTTCCAAAATCAGCTATTTTTTGTTTAAGGAATCCAAACATGGTTTAACTCAACTCTTAGTTATTTTATTTTTTAAAATTTTGTTTGTTTTTATTTTGATATTGTTGGTGGGGCTTGCCTTGCGTTTTGAATTGCTTTTCTTTTTTCAGCTTCTATTTGTTTTAATATGCTTAAATAATTTGTAAGATTTTTTTGGTGTCCTCTTAATTCAGTTTGTATTGTTTGTAATTGTTTTGTTATTTGTTCTTCTTTCTTTTCTAACCATTTAGTTGTTTCTTCAATAGTATCCTCTTTGTAAGAGTTATCAGATAGTGCTCTTTTGCAAGTTTTGTTATCAGTGATTTGTGCTTCTATTAAAACAGTTGCACCTATACTTACCATTATTTTTCCTTTGTTTTCTTTTGCTTCTTTCAAAATTTCTTTAGCAGTAATTGTTTCGTTTAGTAATTGGCTCACTCTTTCACTTAAAACTTGTTTGTTTTGTAGTTGAGCTTCTTCTTGTTGAGCCATTTGCATTATTTGTTGTTCACTTAAAGCAACTTTTTTTGTTTTTTCATTACTCATTTTTTTTCTCCTCTTTTATTTCGTTAATTATAATTGCTCTTCTTTTCAACTTATTTTTGCTTCCAAATTCAGCGTAAACTTTTTCTTGAGCTTCTTTTTGGTTTTTAGCAGTTAGTGTTTTTTGAAATTTGTGTTCTTCTCCTTTTTTATAATATATTCCTTTTGCAACGAATTTTGACATAGTTTCATCCCCACTTATTTTTATTTAATAACAAATATATTCCTAACGGATTTCTTTTTTTACTCTAGCGCCTCTTCTATTTTGTTAATTTCAAAAGGAGTTGTTTGTTCTCCTAAAACCATTCCGTTTTTGTTTGCAAGAACAGAATTTCTAACCAAATAATCTCCTGAATTTGCAGTGCTACTCCCCCCATTAATTTTTAGTGCTTCGCTAATTTTTTTTATTTCTTCTTTATTTGCATAGGGGTTAATTAAGAATCCTTTGTTTGTGGTAACAATACTTGAACCAGTTACTTCACTATTTCCTATATTGGTGGCCAAAACATTTAATCCACTATTTTTTAATTCATTAATAACACTCTCTTCTAGTATTTTTGAAACTATTGCAGTGTTGTCATTTAATTCAATTAAATTACCTAGTGCTTGTTGTGTTTTTAGTATTTTTACTTTTATTTCTTTTTCAATTGCCTCTATTTCTTTTTGACTTGCAAAGTTAGGGAGGTAAGCATATTTGTTATTCATTTTTGCGAATACTGCTAGTAGGGGGCTTGAGTAAATATTTGTTTTTATTGTTTTTACTTGTAGGGTTTGGCTGACAAGTTTTTCTTCTTTTTCACTAATTGAAGAGGGTAAAAAACAGAGGTTGTCGTTTGTTATTGCAAATAATCCAACATAAGCGGAACCCATTATCTTCATTCTTTCAATATTCATACTAATCACTTTGTAAAAATAAGTGCTTAAGAGGATTTTGATCCTCTCAAGTTTTAATTAAGTTATTTACTCTTTTTTTGCTTTTGGAGTTTCTTCTTTTTTAGTTGTCTCTTTTTTTTCTTCCACTGCTTCTTTAGTTTCTTCTTTGTCTTTCTTTTCAGTTGGTTTTGGTTGTGCTTTCTTTGCTTCTTTTGGCTCGTATTTTTCTGTTGGTAGCATTATCCTTGCAGTGTTCTTATCTTTAACAATTTTTACAACTATTTTTCTTGGTGAAGAATACCTTCCCTTACTCCAAATAGTTTCGTTTAGTGCATTACTTATCTTAAATTCTTTTAACCTAGTTTCTTTTTCTACTTGTTTGCAAATAACGTGTTTTGCAGCTATTGTTCTTTTTGTAGTAGGTTTTTCAAAAACTCTTGACAAATTCACTGTAATTGTTTTTTCTTTGAATTCTTTAGCCATTTTTCTTCACCTCACTCCACCTTAGCAGCGACTTTCTTTGAATGCTTTTTGTGGTCACCACTCTTCTTAGTCTTTTTTATTTGTTTTTGCTTTGCTTCATTGAATTTGAATTTCATGTCAATATTTTTCCAAGTTCTTTTTTGTTTTTTTGCCCAAAGTCGCTTACCTGCTTTTTGCATTAACCAAACAGGAGCGTTTGTCAAGCCAGAACCTATTTTTTTTCTTTCACTAATCATGAAATCTTTGAATTCTTTATCTTTGTGTCTAGCCATTTTTATTCACTCCCCTTTTTTTTAGTTGGTTTTGCCTCTGGTTTTGCTTTTCCTCTATCTTGCATTTTTAATGTATCTTGAACTTCTTTTCTCTTCTTTTCATCAAATGCTTTCTTTGCTTTTGGCTTTGATTTGTACTTTCCTTCTTGCATTCCTTTCTCAGTTATTTTAGCCATTGCGTTTAATAATTTAAATCCTTTTGAAGAGAGTTTTCTTCCTCTTGGAGTTGCTTTTTCTAAATAACCCGCTTTTTCTAATTCTTGTACACAAGTTCTAATTACTTTTCCACTTGCTTTATAGTGGTGTTCTCTTTTCACTCCTCTGTTTCTTCTTCCGCCATAATATGTTCTAAGGGACTCTGTACCCAAAACACCCCACTTGTGTGCTCTGTAAAGAATACTACCCATTCTCACATAAAACCAATCATCTCTTTGAGGGGCCCTTTCATTATGCACTCCTGTTTTAACAAATCTCACCCAATCAGGTTGAGTTATTTCTTCTTTTAATTTTTGAGCAGTTTCTTCAATTAAGTAATCTGCTACAACATCTTGTATTCCCAAACTTAATCACCTTTTGACATTTTCAGTCCATTTGTGCTCAATTGAAATTCTTTTCAAGAGCTAGTAGACTCTTATAGAAAAACCCTAAGGAAACCCTTAAAAAGGTTAATTTTGGCTCTGTTTAAGAAGCATTTCCTCAATTTTTGTGTATTTACTAAATTCAAACAAATCAATTTCTTGTTCAAAAGGACTTTTTACAAGCCCAATTAATCCCCTCAATCCACTCATTTGATTGTTATAATCATCACTAACATTTTGATCATCAGCCTGATTAATAATTCCTGACAAAGCTATGATTACTACTGTAACAATTAGTATTGCTGCTCCAATAATAAGCAAATACTCTAATGCTCCTTGCCCCTGTTTGTTGGTTTTCATAAATCAAATGATGTTTTTTTGAATATTAATCTTTGGGTTGGTTGTTTGGAAGAGGTTTTATTGTTAAGAAGAGCTTACTTGTGGTATGAAAAAGATGTTTTTCTTTGTGAACCAATTTCGGCCTCTCTTTTTAAGAGCAGATGTTTTTTTTTTGATTTTGCTATTGACTTGAACGATTTTAATTTATGCGAACGAATTGAGGTGGCTAATCTTCGAATAAATTGTGTTAGAAGATTTTCTAATTCTGACAAGTAAGATCTATTGGTTCAATACTTGAAGGACTATTAATAAAAACCGTACAAACAGTATCTGAATATATAAGTTGGTTTAATTCATCCATATACCTAGGGTTATGTGTATTGTTATTGATTTTTTCAAATGAAGCTAAAGAGAATGTCTTTGCCCTTGAGCACAATAAACCAACTTGGTAATCAGACTGAAGAATGCCTTGTTCTTTAATAACATCAAACAATTTTTCAAAAGAATAACATGTATAATTTTTTAGTGAAAAAGTTTTTTCTAAGTAGTAGGTACTATTTTCGTTTTGTTCTAATGTTAGTTGTTCTATTTTCTCAATACTGTTTTCGGTACTTTCTTCTAATTCTGCATGAACAGTTTGTCCCAAAGCACAAGTAAGTGAGATAGTATCCCCCATTGAAATAGTAGGATCAGTAGTATAAAACCAATCATTTTTTAATATGAGTATATCCTTATCCCCATGTTGACATCCCTTTTTTCACAAATATCGTTTTCAGCATCATAACCCCAAATTTGTATGAAATCTGAACATTTATAATCCCATTTATTATCACAAGTACCTTCATTTTCAGTACCTGTCCACACACAAGCTCCTCGAGTTGCATCACATTGTGTCTTATTTAATGATGTGCAAGGAGTGCCTTCACAACTTTTAATTGCTGAACACGAATAAGTTGAAAATAGTAGCTTAGAAATATTTAATTTACTTCCTGCTACAGGATGTTCAAAAAAGTCTTTAAAAACTATTTCTGCGTTTCGATCTTTTGGTTCAAAAATTAAATTTTTATCAATGGTTTTTTCTTCAGTTCCATCACAATCAAATGTTATTTTTCTTGGTTGTGGTCTGGTGTATTCTCCTTTTATTTGTAGTTCTAGTGGTTTGCCATAACTTGCGGGTACTGAAACATCTATTATATCTCCTTTGTTTATTTTTGCTTCATCACCTTCTGTTCCCCAACTACCTTCTGTTTTTGTGTAGGTTGTATCATAATTTATTGTTATTGTTGTTCCGTTGGGTGCGTCTTTGAAGATTTCTGGCAAGGAACTGTTTTTTGGTTGGAGTGCTAGGGTGAATGAGTCGTGTTCGCCGGGTTTTATTGCTACGGGGAATCCAATGTGTTCGTATTTCATGTGGAGGTAGCTGTCTTGGTATTCTTGTTGGGAGGTGTCTTCTGTAGCTGAGTTTAACACTCCACTTAACGCAATTACTACTACTGTAACAATTAGTATTACCACTCCAATAATTAGTAAGTACTCTATCGCACCCTGCGCTTTATTCATATTGGTTAATTAGATTTTTCTAGTTTATTATTCTTTCTTTTTGCCTTCTAAAGAATATTTTTTTTCAAATCCACATTTTTCGCATTTTGTAATCAGAAATGGTTTTTGTTTTATTTGAATAATATTCATTGAGTAGCATTTTTTACAATAGTTTTGTTTTAATTCGGTTGGGATTTGTGTAGTGTATTTTTCACTAATTTTTTTTGCGAGTGTTAAGTATCTTTTCACATAATTTTCTTTTCCTTCTTCTTGCATTTTTTTTGCGAGTTCAACTAATCTGTGAATTCTTTCTAAAGCAATTTTTTGGACTGGTTTTAATTTTTTTTCTTTTTTCATAATCAAGAATTAGTTCTTTGTTTTTATAAACTCTTGTGGCGCATCAATTAAACTATTTAATCAATACGCCCTTTTCAAGAGTTCTTTATTTTTTTTTCTTAACTGCTTTTTTCTTTACAACTTTCTTTTTCACAGCTTTTTTCTTAACTGCTTTCTTCTTTACTTTGCAAGCCACTCTTATCACCTTTGTAGGAAAGTTTTTTGTTTTATAAAAAGGTTTCTATTTTGGATAATTATTTTTTTATTAAAAATTTTTTTCTAAAAAAATTAAAATTAGTTTTTTTGTAGTGCGCCCGCGGGGATTTGAACCCCGACAAAAAGCTATCTCCAGTTTTTTGTGTTGCGATTCAACACTTTGAATTTAACAAATTTTTTTCAACAAAATTATTTTGTCGGATTTGTTTGTATTAACTCTGGAAGGCTTTTATGCTACCATTACATCACGAACGCTTGATTTGTTTTTGATATTGCAAAGCATTTTTTATATCCAAATAAACTTTTAGTTTATAGGTTAGAAAAAACAATTCTTTTTTTTTCGCGAACCTTTTTTCTAAAAAAAGGTTCTGCTTAGCATTACATCACGAACGCTTGATTTGTTTTTAATTGATGTGTTTTCAAACTACTTTGTAGTTTTGGTTAAATGAATTCTTTTTAGTTTCTTTTTTAAATATTGGCTTTAGCAACTTTTTTTGAGTAATTGTTTTTAAGGAGTTAATCTATTAGTTTATTAGGTTTTTTTTATGAGTAGGGGTAAGTTGATTGTTATTGAGGGGGGAGAT
>MWBC01000007.1 GCA_002068885.1 archaeon ADurb.Bin336 | reverse complement strand
GCGGAAAAAATAAAATTTTTTACACTGTTCCTGTTAATGATTTAAAGTCCTCTCCAAGTTCAAATTTTATTAGAATTTCTAAAGGGGTTTTTGTAAATGACCCTCTTGTGCTCAATTTTATCAATCACTCTTGCTCCCCAAATTCCAAATTAACAATAACTCAAAAAGGAGTTTTTTTAGAGTCAATTAGAGTAATAAATGTTGGTGAAGAAATAACTATTGATTATAACCTAACTGAAGAAATGGGTGAATTAGTTGAATGTAATTGTAAATCAACTAATTGCAGACACTTTTTCTATATTACTTAATTTCTATACTACTTAATATTTAGCCAATTTTTATATGTACATTGGGGTAGAATCTCTTTTTCCCACTTTATTTTCTTCAATTGTTTTAATGTTCTCCATCAAAGCTTTTTCAAGAACTTTAGCTTCTTCTAGTAGTGGAACTATATCAATTTTCATCTCGGTTAAAGTGCAAATTGTTTTAACTACTTCCGCAGCGGCTAAGTAATCCGCATTGTTTTTTGCGTTCCCAAGTAAACAAATAGCATCCACATCAATATCTCTTAAATGAAGCATTAAAAGAGCAGTCACTCCTGAAGTTAATCCGGAATTAATCATCTCAATTTTGTTTTTCAAAATTATTTTTTTAGAATTCTCGTTACTCGCAAATGCGTAAACAATTTTGCCCCCAGGTATTCTTGCTCCTGAAGTAGCAATAACTTTAGTTATACCCTTTTTTTTAATCCATTGCACTAATTCTTCGGCCATTGGGATAGCTAGAGCGTTATCAATTAATTGTTCTGTAATTGCAATAACTATTTTGTTTTTCTTGTTAGCGTATAATCTCACTGGGTGAATTGGTACTCCTTCTTGAATTCTAATCATTGGTAAAAACAATTTAGAATCAATATATCCAATTTCTTCAAATTTTAACTTATCAATAATATATTTTGACCCAATAGTTCCTGCTAATCCAAGATCAGGAAAACCTTCAATGAAAGTAAATCCCTTCATATTATAATTTTTTGATTCAACTATTGAAATAACTTTACTTTTGTTTTCTTTATCAGTCATAAAACCACTTTTCGCAAACTTCTTTCCATGCTATTTATAGTTTTAAGAGGTTAATAAATGTTTCTAATGATTTTTACAATTTTTTTGATTTGTAATAAAATTAATTTGTTTGATATATTATTTTTTTATAATGCTTTTGTTATAATAAAAATAATTATTGCTATTGGGGTTAATATACTCGCATAAATCCAAAACATTTTTTTATTCCCTTCTTGAATTGCTAAAAAGAAGGAGCTTAATAAAGAATACTCTATTATGTATAAGTTAGTTCCTGTTGTTGCTGTGTTAAATAATTCTTTTCTTAGTTCTGTGCTTAATCCTATTCCTATTTCTCCAATTGAATTGAAATTTAATCCTGTAACAAGCCCAGTAATTGATCCTAAAATTGAGGGGACTATTATTCCTGCAGAGAGTAATAGGGTATATTTTGTTACAAGCATTACCGCTTGCCTTTCTTTGATAATTGCTTTTGATTTTAATAAATCTTCGGCGGTTTCTTTTAGAGTTGTTGAAATTTTTGCCCCGCTTAAATACCCTTGTAAGAATAAATCAATTACTCTTGAATAAACCTTGCTATTGTTAGTGTCTTTAATTCTATTTAGTGCTTCTTCTATACTTGAACCATTTTTGATTTCAATATATGCTTGTTTAAAATCTTCACTAATAAATAAAAATTCACTTTCTCCAATTTTTTTTATTATTTGTTCGGTTGAAGATTCATCACAAAAAACACTTGCTTCGAGCAAAACATCACTAATGATTTCTTCTTTTTTTCTTTTAATTGATTCAAAAAAAACATCTATTATTATGTATAAAATAAAAAATGGGGTGATGAAAGCAAATAAACTTGTTATTAATATTATTTGGATATTTTTGTTAAATAAGTAAAAACTAATTATTATTGAACTCAACAAAAAAATAGTTCCAATTATTGAACTTAGTTTTATGTAACTCTTTAAGTTTATGAGGTGTTTGTTTTTTATTACTTTTAATTTATTTTCAAATAATTTCAATTTGTTTTCTTCAATAAAACTTTTTATTATATTCTCAATTAATATTATCACATCCATTGCCTTAACCTCATCATTTTCTGTTTTTTTTTTAATTATTTTTCAATTTTTTTATTTTTTTAAAAATTTTCACCCTTTCAAAAATAAGGGTGTTTTTGAGTTTATTGCAACTAATACTCCTCCATCAATTAAGGGGAATCCAATTACACTAATTAGGAAGATTTGTTGAGGGGTGAAGGAAAGTTTCATAAAAAAGGAACCTATTAATATAAAACTTAGGAACATTGCTGGAACTATTGCCGAAACCGCAATGAATACTAGTGCATAAACGACCATTTTTCCAGAAAATTCTTTACTCTCAATCCTTTGTTTTAAGAGCAACTCATTAGTTAATTTCTTTAATCCTAAAACATCTTTTTTCCCAGTACTACTAATATTACTCAAATTACTTAATGCTCTTTTTAAGTTCTCTGAACAAACCCTTTTGTTCATTTCGTGCAATGCATCAGAAAAACTAATTCCTTTATTCATATCCTTTAAAACCAATTCAAATTCTTTAGCGATTTCGCTGTTTTCATCAGATTTTATTGTTGAATTAATTGCATTAGGGAGGGTTTTTCCAAGTTTTATTTCACAAGCAAGCCTAGTTAAAAATAAAGGTAATTCACTTTCAATAATTTTGGCCCTTTTTTTTCTTTTCAAAATTGGGGCTTGGATTAGTGTTATGAATAAGAATAAAGAGAGGAGGGTTGATAATCCTCCTCCAAGGGTAATATTGTTTAGAAGAACACTTATTATCAACCAAGCAAATAATCCTGTTATAATACTTAATTTTAGTGATTCAAATTTATGTTTTTCAAAATCCTTATCTCTGAAATTTGATTTGTTTTTCAAATATTTCTCAATTATTGAAAATTTTTTTAATTCTTTTTTTTCATTCATAAAAAAATCAACTCTTCATAATTTCTTATTATGTATATTGCTCTTTTTATTTGGTTTATTAATTTCAATAAAATTTACTTTTATGTTTAATTCATTTTTCTCTTTCTACAATATTAAAAAATTCCCAAAATGTTATGTCTTTTTGTAAATTAGTTAATATTTTTTCTTTTTCTTTAATTAATTTTTTTATTTCTTTATTATTTTTTGAGAAAGTTTTGGAAATTTTGTCCATTAATTGAATTGATTCATTTTTCTTTTCAAGCTTTTTTTTCTCAAAGGAATATTTGAATAATTCTCTTAACTCTAATTTGCCCCCTTCTTTAATAGTTTCACAAATCTCTGTCACTCTTCTTTCTTCCCTCCTATTATTTTTTTCAATTAAATTAATTCTTTTTTGCACTATAATTAAATCAATTGAAGCAAGTACCTTTTCTTCTATTCCGAATGATTTTAATCTTTGAATTGCTTCAATTGCGCTTTCTGCGTGAAAAGTAGCATATGATCCTCTTGCTTGTCCAGCAAGCATTGTGTTTACAAAAGCATTTGCTTCTTCTTTGTTCCTAATTTCTCCAACAATCACTCTATCCGGTCGCATTCTAAAAGTATTATCAATTAGTGTTCCTAAATTCACATTAACTTGCTCCGCGGTATTTAGTTTAATGGTGTGGGTTTGAGGTAGGGTGAGTTCGGGGGTTTCTTCAGCAACAATCACCCTTTCATCTTTTGGTAAAAAACAAAATAATGCGTTTAAGGTAGTTGTTTTTCCCGAACCAGTGTTTCCACAAATTAGTATTGAGCAATTTGTTTGCATTGCAAGCCACAGAAATGCAGTTGCAGAAGAACTTATTGTCCCATAATCAATTATGTTTAATGGGGTCAAAGGGTTTTCTTTGAATTTTCTTATAGTTGCATTAATTCCAGAGAAAGCAACTGGGTTCATGCTCGCATTAAGTCTAGAACCATTTTTTAGAACCGCGTTAATTAATGGAGTGTGGTAACTCAATTGTCTTCCTAATGGAGAAGCCATTTTGTTTATTAGTGTTTTAATTTTTTCTTCATTTTCAAATTGAATATTTGTAGTAAGCCAACCAAAAATTCTGTGATAAACCATTAAAGGTTTTTTTTGTCCATTAATAACAATTTCTTCAAATTCAGGTTCGTGTAAAAGAGGGGTTAATACACTCTCATTAATACATTCCCATTCAAGTAAGTTAAGTATTTTTTCTCGTTGTTCTTTGTTAAGCAAAATCAAATTTTCTAAGCAATATTCTTTTAGAAAAAAATACACATCCCCTCTTGTTTTCAGTTCCTTTTGAGTGACTTTAATCTCCTCAAGCAATTTTATGTAGAATGCTTTTTCTTTTTCGCTCAAATCAGGTATATTAGTTAGTAAATATCTTTGTCCTTGATAATCAACTATTTTTCCACAACCACACTCACTTAATTCTTTTGAATAATCCAATTGAGTTATTTGAAAATCCATTTTTTGTTTCATATTTTTAATTTTTTTTATTTATTTAAAAGCATTAACATTTTTTCGTCATTTGCCTAATGAAAATGGAGGGGGTTGGTGAAACAAAAGTATTTTATAGTAGATAGGTGGGATATATATTGGGTTATCACCCCGATTTCTATAGGTAAAGGCAAGAAAAAGGCAAGATAGGGGGAGAGGAAGCATCCTACTTATTCGCTTTCTTTTCCTCAAAAATTTTCATTTTTTTATTAATCCCAACTAGCTTTTTGGCCCAATTTTACTCCTTTAGCTTTTCCTTTTGGCATTTCAATTACATATTTTGAAGCTTTTTTTGGAGTGTAATTAGGAGTAAATGGGGTGAGGGTAACTTTATCCACCACTATTTTGTTTTTGTTTAAAAATAATACATCAATTGGGAAGAATACAAAAAGCATGTGTAAGGATGAGCGGATTTTGCTTTCAGTTGGAAACTCAAATACAAGTGCATAATCAAATTTTTTTTCATTTTCAAACATCAATCCTTTGGTTCTTTCAAGAGTAGTTTTTGCAAAAAGTACTTTTTTCATAATAATTTTATTATCTACTTTAAGCACTTTTCTCACCATTATTTTATTTTATTAATTTATATTTAATAATTTTAAAAAAATATGTCCAACATTTAATAATTTTTTTACCATTTTGATTTTACTTAATCACTTCTAGTGGAGGAACTTTTATTTCTTCCAACAATTTTTTTGTGTGGGTTGGGGAAGATTTATTTAATTCGTTTCTCTTTTTTTCAAGTTCTTTAGTAATTCTATCAATGTCTTGCATTTTTTGTTTTAACTCTTTCAAAATTTTTGTAATTTCTTCTTTAGTATCAGCTTCAACCTCTTTTTTTGGTTCGCTAGAAACAGCAGGCATTATTCCTTCTTTAACTTTTCCCAATAATTCATTTTCTTCTTCAGCCATACTTTATAATATTGTTTTCTAGTTATTAAACCTTTTTAATAACCTTTTTCATTTGAATACCTCTCCTGTTTCGTTTGACCAAAAAATTAAATCAAGTTCATTAAAAGGAATTTTGTTTCGTTTGCAAAATCCCTTCATTTTTTCTTCAATTTCTAAATAAGTTTTTTTACTCAAATTTTTTGGAACACTCTCAATCACTTTGCACTTAACCAAGTTTTTTAGAATGTGTCTGTCAAGTATTGCAATTTCTTTTCCAAATCCAATGTTTCTTAAAAAGTGACTCGCTTCCTTTAACCCATATCCATTAACTTCTTTTACTAAAAATTCCCTTGCTTTGAGTGGATTAAGGGGTAATCCATTTTCAATTAAAATTTTTTTTAATTTATTTTTAGGAAATTTTTGTTGTGCTTCTTCAAGTCGCTTTGCTTTTGTTCTAAAAAACCTTACATTTTTGCAATAAGGTTCTTTCTCTTTAGCAGTTCCTTTCTCTAGCAAATTCTTTTCTTTTAATTGTTTAATCACTTTATCCGCTTGCTTTGCAGAACTTTGCGGGGTGAGGATACAAAAGCACATTTCTTCAAAAATACTTTCTTCGCTCTCCCAAACTTTAGAATACCCTTCAATGGCCTTTTTAATGTCCTTTTTAATTATTGGTGTAGGTGTACAAATTTTTGGTTTACTCAAGTTCTTCCCTTCTATATTTTTAACAAAATTTAACTCAAATTTATTTCTCTAATTATTATTTTTTCTATGATTATTGTTTTTTTTTTATAACTGTTTTTTTTTATAATTATTTTTTTTATAATACTTATTTTTTTATAATAATTATTTTTTCTATAATAATTACTTTTTTATTAAATTTTTAAAAACTTATTTGGAGCAATTTTTTTGGTACAATTATCGAATAGTGTTTTTGAAAACCTTTTTTAATGAAATGATTCATTCATTTCTAAGTTATTAAAGGTTTTTTTTATGCTTGAATCAATTGCATTTATTCCTGATGGTAATAGGAGATATGCTGAAAAGGAAGGTATTTCTTTTGAAGAGAGTTATAACAAAGGGGTTCAAAAATTTTGGAGTGTGCTTGAATGGTTATCAAAATATTCTTCAATTAAAACTTGTACATTTTATGCTTTTTCTATAAAAAATTTTGATAGATCAAAAAACGAGTTAAATACTTTAATGCGTATTTTTGAAGAACAATTAGTTAAAGCCATTAACGCCGAAATTGATTCAGACAAAGAAGTTGGAATTAAATTCATTGGAAGAACTGATTTATTTTCTCCAAAATTAAGAGAAGGAATGAAAAAACTTGAAGAAAAAACTTCTAATTATTCTGACAGAGTGGTGTACTTGGCCTTGGGGTATGATGGACAAAGTGAAATAGTTGATGCTTCAAAAAAATTTGCTAAAGATGTTTTGAATGGGGTTATAGATGTTGATTCCCTTACTCCTCAAAATTTTTCTAAATACCTTTACTCTGATGTTAAATTTCCTGATTTGATTGTTCGAACTTCAAATGAACATCGCTTGAGTGGATTTTTAACTTACCAATCATCCTACTCTGAACTAGCTTTTTTGAATAAGTTTTGGCCAGAGGTTAGTGAAAGTGATATTGATAGAGTGGTAAAGGATTTTGAGGAGAGGAATAGGAGATTTGGAAAATAATTTTATTATTTATTTTTTTTTATTTGAAATTAGATTTAGTTTAATTCAATTAATTCATCTATTAATTATATTTATTCAATTAATTCATCTATTAATTATATTTATTCAATTTACTTCAACTTTAATTTAATCTATTTATATTTATTTAATTTAATTTAGTTTATTTATATTTGTTTAATTTAATCTAACTTTAATTTAATTTATTATTTATATTAGGTTTAATTTAATCCAAAAATTCAATTATTTTGGATTTTAATCAATCATTTAGATATTTAGATTTGTTATTTGTTTTTTATTCTTTTAGTTTTGTTAACCCGTTAACACAATTTTTTATTTCCCCTTTTTTTAGTGCGAGTACTATTTGTTCTGCAACTTCTATTCCTACATTTTCTTGGGCTTCAATTGTTGATGCACCTAAGTGTGGGGTGCAAGTTACTTTCTCATGCATTATTAATTCTTTGTTTAGGGGTGGTTCTTCGTTGTAAACATCAAGTCCTGCAGCAGCAACTTTTTTAGAATTAAGTGCTTTAAGTAATGCTTCTTCATTAATTACTCCTCCCCTTGCGACATTAAGTATTCTTACCCCGTCCTTCATTTTTTTGAATTGTTCTTCACTAATCATATTCCTTGTTGTTTGGGTTAGTGGAACATGAACCGTAATATAATCAGAGGTAGTGTAAATTTCTTCCAACTCCGCTTTTTTTACTCCTAGTTCTTTGAATTTTTCTTCAGGGAGGAAGGGGTCATAAACTATTACATTCATTTCCATGCTTTGAGCTACTTTTGCAACTTTTTTTCCTACATTTCCAAATCCAATTAATCCTAGTGTTTTTGCTTTGAGTTCTGTTCCTTCAAAACTCTTCCTATCCCACTTTCCTTCTTTCATTGATTTACAAGCCAAGTAAGTTGGTCTAGCACAAAGCATCATTAGTGCTAGTGTTTGTTCTGCTGCAGCGTTAGTGTTTCCAAAAGGAGTGTTTTCCACAACTATTCCTAATTCTCTTGCAGTTTCTTTATCAACATTATCCACTCCCACTCCTGCTCTTCCAATTATTTTTAGTTTTCCTTTAGCCCCCGCTTCTAGCACTTTTTTAGTGATTTTTACTCCACTTCTAATAACAAAAGCATCGTAATTTGGTGCGAGTAAAGTGAGTTCTTCTTCATTTTTTTTGAGCAAAACATCAACTTCAATTCCTTCACTCTTAATTAAATCCAATGCTTTTTCACTTACTTCATCAGTTACCAACACTTTAGCCACTTTTCATCAACTCCTTTTACTTCATTGCTTCTTCTAAACAATCCAAATATTCTTGCAGTTCTTTTGAATTCAAGTTCCCCATGTGAGGGATTCTCATAGTATCAGCCCTTCCACTTGCTAAGAGTTCTTCATTGAGTTTCCTATACCCAGCATCCATCACATAACCTTTTTCTTTCACTTTCTTTTTTACTTCTTCTAAATTAATTCTTTTTTCGTTTGAAATACAAGTAACTGTTTTTGACCTATGCCCACTTTGTGCAAATAACTTCATTTCGTTTTTAATGGCCCATTCTTGTGTTTGTTTTGCTAACTCTTCGTGTCTCGCCCAAACATTTTCCATTCCTTCTTTAAGCATTCTTTCTAGTTGTGTTATTAACCCAAAAATCAAACCCACTGCAGGTGTGTAAGGGGTTTGGTGTGAATCATATTCTTTTGCTAATTCCACAAAATCAAAATAATACCCCTTGTCCTTAATTGTTCTTGATTTTTCTAGTGCTCCCTCACTCACACTAGCAAAGCTAAGTCCTGGTGGTAGTGAGAAGCATTTTTGTGAACTAGTTAAACAAACATCAATCCCCCACTCATCAACCTCTATTTTTGCTCCCCCCATTGAAGAAACACTATCCACTAAAAACAATGCGTTGTGTTCTTTGATTAGTGGAGCAATTTCTTTTAATGGATTTTCTACTCCAGTAGATGTCTCATTATGAGTTACACAAACAGCTTCGTATTTTTTTTCACTCAATTTTTTTTCCAGTTCTTCTTTACTAACCGCATTTCCTTTTTGAACTTGTAATACATCAACTTCTTTTCCACAAGCTTTAGCCACTTGAACCCATTTTTTTCCAAAAGCCCCACACTCAATCATTAACACGTTTTTTTCAACACAATTTCTAATAGCTCCCTCCATCAATCCAGTTCCTGAACTAGTAGAAATTAGTACTCTGTTATTAGTGCAAAAAACTTTTTTTAATCCCTTAGAGCATTCTTCAAATATATTCGCAAATTCTTTCCCCCTGTGTCCAATCATTTCTCTTTGCATTGATTGCATAATTTCGTTTGATACACTAACAGGGCCGGGTATAAATAATTTCATAACATCACGCAAGAATAAAAGAGTGTTCTGTTTAAAACCCTTTTTGAACTCTTTTTCAAAGCAAAAATTTTTTTAAAACCAATTCGTGTAATTAAGTTAGAATGAATAATCTGATTAGATTTTTTTTAATAGAAAATAATGTAATTTTTTTTAATAAAAAAGAAAATAGCCCCTCCCAGATTCGAACTGGGGTATCAGGCTTCAAAGGCCTGCATCCTTGGCCACTAGACGAAGGGGCTCTATTTCACTTTCTTCAAAATTTTATTTCTTCAAAAAATGTTTCAATTCTTTAACTTTTTCTTTTAAATTTTTTTTTCTTTACTCGCTTTGCAAGTACTATTTAATTGTTTTAGAGAAAATTTATAAATCAAAGGTTTTTGGTTTTTTTGAGGATAAATTGTTGTTTGTATTA
Organism: archaeon ADurb.Bin336; assembly: GCA_002068885.1. GTDB lineage: Archaea > Iainarchaeota > Iainarchaeia > Iainarchaeales > JAAZKV01 > JAAZKV01. The sequence goes on along the minus strand of MWBC01000007.1, from coordinate 16,033 downwards.
ATTTAAAATTGGGATAATTTGCATTTACTTATTTTATGCTGTCATGAATTTTATTGCTGTTCCTAGCATTGTGAAGTATGCTGGGTTTGTTAATAATTTTCCAACGAATTTGCTTGGTTCGTCCATGTTTCCTTCTTTTTCCAAAAATTCTTCAATTCCTTTGTTCTTTAATTTTACAAATAATTCATCAATTTCTTGTGGGGTGAGTGAGTTAGCGTATCTCCTTATTTTGTAGTGTAGTTTTAGTTCTTTGTTCAAATCTTTCATTCTTTTTTCATAATCCTTTAGAGTTGCTTTTTTGTTTAAAGTATCAGCGATTGTTTGTGCAAGGATGTTTGCGGATTTCATTGAGAATATTACTCCTCCTCCGCTAGTTGCTTTTGTTTGAAAAGCAGCATCTCCTATTAGTACTAAATTGTCTTTTGTTAGTCCTTGTAGTGGTTCTCCGCAAGGAATTAGTGAGGACTCGTACCGGTAAGGCCTAGCGTTTTTTAGTTTTTCTGAAATAAATTTTTTTAGTGCTTCTGAAATATTGTCCCCTAGTTTGCTCCCTAGCCCTACTTTTGCTTTGTCTTTACTAATTGGAACAACCCAAGCAAAAAATCCTTTTGTGTAATCAAGTAAGTGAACTTCAACAAAATCCGGATTAAATTCTCCTGTGCAAGTGGTTTGAATTGTGTGAATAAAATCTTCTTTATTAGTTTTGATTCCTATTAAGTGCCTAACAGTTGAATTAACCCCATCCGCCCCAACCACAATATCTGCTTTTCTTAATTCTCCTCTTTTTTGGTTTTGGATAAAAAGCGTGTTGTTTCTCACATCAATTAATTTGGTTTCAGTTGATACGTGTACCCCAATTAACCTAGCTTTTCTTAGCAAAATTGAATCAAATTCTTTTCTGCTAACAACATAAGCCACGGGTTCTTTTGTTTTTACTTTGATCATGTTTCCTGATGGGGAAAATATTTTTGCCCCTTTAATAGTGTTTTGTAGTGAATCTCCTAAATGAAGTCCGAGTTCTTCCACTCCTTTTCTTGAAATCAATCCAGTGCAGTGCTCTGGTACTCCAATAGATTCGTGTTCTTCAAAAACACTTACATCCACCCCGAGTTCCTTTAACCTAATTGCGGTTTGTAACCCAGCAGGGCCTGCTCCAACAACTGCTACTTTAAACATAAGTACTGATATTAGAACCAATTAGTATTAAAATGAATCCATGTTTATTGATTTATTGTTACTTTTGAGAAGTTAATTTCTTTTGTTGATTATGAATTTGGGTTGTTAAGAGTTTATTTGGTTAGTAATTAATAGTTTTTTTCTAAGAGTTTGAATTATAATATTAATGCGTGTTAAATAATTATTAAGGTGTTTTTGTGAAAGAAATGTATTTTGTTGAGTTTTGGGCAAAGAAATGCAAAGAAGATATGTCTTTTTGTTTGGCCCAAACAACTCCTTTTATTAATTCTCAAATTCTTTCAGCAAACGATTTTTATTTAAGATTATCAAAAACTCGGGTGGGAAAGAAAAAATAAAGTTGCTTAAAAAAATTTAATTTTTTTTGTGCCACTCGTCTTAAATTGATTTTTATAGAGTTGTTTTATATGAAAAAGGTTTTTGTTTCAGGGTGCTTTGATATAATTCATGGTGGGCACGTAGAATTTTTTAAGAGTGCGAAAGCTTTGGGTGATTATTTAGTTGTTTCTTTTGCTAGTGATGAAGTCCTACTAAAATACAAGAATAGAGTATCGGCCCTACCAATGGCTCACAAAAAGTATTTGCTTGAAAATTTGAGGATGGTGGACAAAGTTTATTCAAGCACTAATCTTGATGATCCTATCCTTGATTTTAAAGATGCTTTCATTAAAGAAAAAGCAGATATTTTGGTGGTCACTATTGATGATAAAAATATTGAAAAGAAAAAAGCTTTTTGTGAAGAGAATAATGCAAAACTAATAGTGCTTGATAAACCCCTTGATTTTAAACCAATTTCTACTACTGAAATTAGGGAAAGGATTTTAGGAAAATGACTTTAATTAATGAAGCTGTGTTTTGAATCATTTAATAATTTTGATATTGTTGTTTTTGTTTTTTTATTGGTTTTTATAACAATCAATTAACCCAAAATATGTTTGAATATATCTTCGGTTAATTCAACAATTATTTTTTTCAATCCATTTTTCCAAGAATTTTAAGAAAATAGTTGCATATTCCCCCTTACTTAATTCAAAATAAATTTCATATTTTTTGTTTTCCAATTTTTTTGGTTTGAATTTTTTTGCAATAAAAAAAGTGTTTCTTTTAAGAGTTCTTGTTCTAAAATTCTTTTCAAATTCGGTTGGTTCTATAATTATTTCTCTTTTCATTGCTTTATTTGCACCCAAATTCAAATATTGTCCAGAAATTAGTGTTTCAAAGTTGTTTGGTTTTTTTTCTTTAACCATTTTATTCAATTTATTATTGAACCTCATTGCTTGTGCTGTTTTTACTATTAGTGAAACACTCCTTGGCTCACTCGCAATAAAAGCCCCTTTGTAATCAGTTGGATTTTCTATTAAATACTCAAATTGCTTCTTTTTTCTAGTATTTTTAAACACCTCACTCTCACTAATTTCTCTCCACTTTCCCCAATTTTCTTTTATAATTTTTTTCATTGTCTTACTCAAATCAGAATCAAACCCCGTAACTTGAGTTAAGTGTTTTTTTAGTGCTCCTTCATAATCCTCTCTTTCAATCAAATCAGCAATTTCCATTGATTTTGTATTAAACCTTTGTTCTCCAAAATAATTCGCACAAAGCTCTTCCTTTGCCCTAAATTTTTTTAACAATTTTGCTTCTTCTTCATTTAATTCAACAATAACCCTAAATGCATTTCCTTTGTGCTTTCCAACAAAAATCTTTTCATTACTCTGCCCAACATACTTTAATTTGAAATACTCCTCCTCAATATCACTAATTTTTTCTTTAGTACAAACCCATTGCCTTGTAGTAGCTTGTTTATCTTTCACTCCACAAAACCACAACCCAATTTTACGCGGTTTTGCTTTGCTTGGATTATTATGATCCTTGGCCTTGTAGAATGGTGTTTGAGTTTCAATTCTTTTAACCACTTGTTTATGACTCAAACCTTGTTTTTCAAGTAAATAATAGTAATATTTTCCCCTCTCACTCAAAACAGGGTTAAATATTTCTGTAACAAAAAAAGTTTGAGGAGTGAGGGTGTAGTTCATAAAGGAATAATTTAATGAAATGGTTTTTATATTTGATTTGTAATTTAGATTATTGTTTTAAAATAAAGTTAGTTTTTAAAACAATGGTTTTTTTATATAATATGTACTATATGTAATGGAAGTGATGTTTTGGATTTTTTTAAATATGTTATTGTAAAAATATTTTCTCGAAAATTTTTTTATCCTTTTAATAAGATTTGTTAGGATTGAGAATGATAGGGATTTCAAATTTTGAAAATAATTTAAGTGGTGAAGATTATTTTTTAGAAAAATTTATTGAAAATTCAAATTCATCAAATTTAGTTGTTTTTGATGTTGGTGCCAATAAAGGAGATTATTCAAAAAAATTACTTTCTTTTAATGTGCCTATTGAAGTGTATGCTTTTGAACCACATTCAGAAACTTTTAAACAACTTAATAAGATAAAGAATGTTGGATTTTATTCATTTAATTTTGCTGTTGGTAAAAAATCTGGGGTTACTAATTTTTTTGATTATTGTTCTGTGAAAGGATCAGAGCACGCTTCGGTTTATAAAAATGTGATAGAACAAGTCCATAAATCAAAATCTAAAAAGTATTCGGTAAAAATGATTTCTTTAGATGAATTTGTTCTAAAAAATAAGAAAATATCTAAAATTGATTTGCTCAAAGTTGATGTGGAGGGAGGAGAGTATGATGTTTTGGAAGGGTGTAAAAAATTAATTGATAAAGATATGATTAATATAATTCAATTTGAATTTAATAGTATGAATGTTATAAGCAGAGTGTTTTTTAAGGATTTTTTTGATTTGTTATCAAACAAATATTATCTATATAGATTACTCCCTGATGGTTTAGTTAGTATTGTTGAGTATGATTCAAGGCTTTGTGAAATTTTTAATTTTCAAAATATTGTTGCAATTAAGAAATCTTCAGAATTTGTTAAAATATTTAAATAAAGGTTCAAAAACTTTATTCTAATTAAATATTTCATACTTCTTTAATAAGTTTGATAATAATAGTAGTAAAATTAGTTTATAATTATTTATTTTGATATCCATTGGATTAGATATTTTTTTTGTTTGTTCCATTGGAGATGTCCTTTTTTTATATAATTCATAGTATTTGTTCCTATTTTTTTAATCAAATCTTTGTTTATACTTAACTTTGTAGGATTATTATAATCAAATAATAATCCAGTTTTTTTATCAATAATATATTCATTCATTGTTGCATCGTTGTTTGCTATAACACAGTATCCTCTTTCCAATGCTTCAAGAAAACTAAACCCTATTCCTTCTTTGAGTCTAGGTGCAATAAATACATTATGATTTGAAAGAACTTTTGCATACTCTTTTTTTGTGAGCCATTTATTGATTATCTTTATTTTTTTAGTTGTTTTAATATTTGAAGGTTTTCCTATATCAATTGTTTGTTTTATTGTAATTAAATCAAAATCATCTTCATTGATTAAATTATTTCTAATAAAAGGATAACTCATATTTTCTCTTCTTTCCCAAAATAATAATTTTGGTTTATCAAAACTAACTTGTTTTTTTGGTTTTGGAAAGTATTGGAAATATTTACATTTAAAAAAAGGATTCAACCAGTCATAACTTCTTTTTGAAAAGCAAATAACTTTCAAATTGTATTTTTTATAAAATAGTGATTTTAAAATAGCTAATCTTAATCCATTTTGTCCATCCCACATTGGTAACCATACAAAGTTTTTACAATTGAGTTTTGATAAATAAGTAGCTGTTGGGAGAACTTGACAAAAAATAATTAACTTAAAATCATTTGAATTAAGTTGTTTGATATTATCATGTTTATTTTTTGTCCAACTTAACCCATCTACTTCACTAACTTCAAATTTTTGTTTAAGTAAATTTCTAAAAAAACTAAAAGATTGTGTTCTGTCATTCCAAGCTTTATGCCATACAATAGCAACTTTTTCTTTTTTCATAAAACTAATCTATACTAAAAGTTATTTATATTTATGTATGGTTCAATTATTTATGCAAAAAAAGTTAAATACTCCTGTTTTGTTTTTGGTTTTTAATCGTTTAGATACTACTAAACAGGTTTTTGGAGAAATTAGGAAGGTAGAGCCAAAAAAGTTATATATTGGTGCTGATGGGCCTAGAAATAGGGAAGAAAAATTAAAGACCGATGCTGTTAGAAAATTTATTTTAGATAATATTGATTGGAATTGTGAGGTCAAGACTTTATTTAGGAAAAAAAATTTGGGTTGTGGTAGGGCTGTTTCTAGTGCTATTAATTGGTTCTTTAAGCATGAAGAAATGGGAATAATTTTAGAAGATGATTGTTTTCCTAATCCTAGTTTTTTTAGTTTTTGTGAAGACCTTTTAGATAAGTATGCAGATAATGAACAAATAATGTATATTTCCGGAAACAATTTTCAATATAATGGAGGAGTAAAAGTAAAAGAGAGTTACTTTTTTTCAAAATATTCTCATATTTGGGGTTGGGCAACATGGAGACGCGCATGGAAAAAACATGATTTTAAAATGAAAAATTGGCCAAAAGCAAAAAGTGATTCTAAATTTAATAATTTATTTGACTCTAAAGAAGAAAAAGAACGATTTTATTGGTGGTTTGACCAAATGAAATTATATCCTTTTTCAACATGGGATGTTCAATGGGTATTTACTCTTTGGAGTAATAATGGTTTAGCGATTTATCCAAATAAAAACCTAGTAAAAAATATTGGCTTTTCAAACACTTCAACAAATACTCAAGTAAGCCGAGGGTTTATACTACAAACTCCTCTTGAATCAATGTCAAAAAAATTAATTCATCCAAAAGAGATTAAAAGAAATGTTGCTGCTGATAAAGTAACTTTTAATAGGTGGTTCAAAAGAGGATTGGTATTAAAAGTGTTTGATATTCTTTCACCAAACCTTAAAAAATATGCTCGAAAAATATACTCTATTTTTTTGAAATTAAGATATAAGTCCTAAATAATTGTAACAGAAACTATTTATTATGTCTTTTTGATTGATTTTATATGTTGTCCAAAATAAATTCTTTGATAAAAGATAGGCCTATTCTTGAAAAAATCTTGAAAAATATTAGTTGGCTTACTCTTGAGAGAGGATTTCAATTATTTCTCTCAGTTTTTGTAGGGATTTGGGTTGTTCGTTATTTGGGACCAAGTGATTTTGGTTTAATGAATTTTGCAATGGCATTCGGATCAATATTTAGTCCATTTATAGGACTTGGAGTATCAAGTATTCTTTTAAGAGAGTTCATAAAACACCCTGAAAACAAAAATGTGCTTTCAGGAACTGCGTTTTGGATTACATTTGTAACAGGGGTAATTATTACAATAAGTATGAATATTGTAATCTTGTTTGTGCGTCCAAATGATTTTGAGGCATTTTTAGTAGTGTTTGTATTATCTTTAGGTAATGTTTTATTGGCTTTTGATGTAATTTCAATTTGGTTTGACTCAAAAACAGAATCAAATAAAACAGTATTAGCCAGAAATTTGGGTTTGATTTTTTCTTATATGTTAAGAATTTATTTTATTTTAGCTGGTTTTCCATTAATATTCTTTATGATTGCAGCATTATTCGATTCAGTGATTAGAGTTATTTTATTTTTATTTTTCTATTATAAAGATAAACAAAATATTTTTTTATGGAGATTTGATTTTCAGGTTGCAAAAAAGTTATTATCTGTTAGTTGGCCTTTAATTTTTTCAGGAGTAATGATTGTAATTTATATGAAAATAGATCAAGTAATGATAGGGTTAATGCTTAGTGATTATGAAGTTGGATTATATTCAGTTGCAGTAAAACTATCAGAAGTAGTCTATTTTTTACCAGGAGTAATAATGGTTTCACTTTTACCATCCTTAATTAAATCCAAATTAGTTTCTAAAAAATTTTATCAAGAAAGACTTCAAAAATTGTTTGATTTTATGACTTGGTTTCCTTTTATTTTAATTTTGCCAATCTTTTTCTTTTCATCACAGATAATTGTTTTTCTTTATGGGCAAGAATATATTATTGCAGGACAAACTTTAGCAATATCTATATGGGCTCTGTTTGCAGTTTTTATAAAAGTTGCAGTTGAAAATTATTTATTAAATGAAAATCTTACAAAAATTATATTTTTTACTTCTTTTTTAGGATCAATTTCAAATGTTTTATTAAATCTTATTTTTATTCCATTTTGGGGCATTAATGGTGCTGCATTAACAACAGTAATATCTTATTTGATAGCGTCCTATTTAGGATTGATTTTTTTCAAAGAGACCAGACCTATTTTTATAATGCTTTTAAAATCACTAAATTTAGTTAGAGTTTTAAATTCATTTAAACAATATTGTACTAGTAGAATATTTAAATAGGTATAATTAAAGTTTATTATAGGTGTTTTTGTGAATTTACCAATAATTTTTGTTCATAAAGGAGATTCTTTTTATTTAAAATATGCTTTAGAAAGTGCAAAAAAATTCAATCCTGATTCGAGAATAATTTTACTCGGGGATGGTGTTACAGTTTATCCTGATTTTGTTGAATATTATGATTTAAATAAACTTAATAAATATTCAAAATTCTTGGATAAGAATTATATTCATTTAAATGTTTCAAATCCTGAAATTGAAATGTTTTGTATAAAAAGGTGGCTAGTTTTACTTGATTTTGTCGAAAAACAAAAAATGAAAAAATTATTTACTTGTGATTCTGATATTTTGTTATTTCAAGATGTTACTATTGATTCAAAAAATTATTCTAAAAAAGATGTTGTGATTATGGATGGGACAAATGGGTGTTTAACTTTATTAAACAAAATAAAAGTTCTTGAGTATTATAAAAAAATAGTTTTTGATTTTTATAAAAAAGGATTTAAAAAATTTACAAAAAATGATAGAATATCTGATATGAATTTTTGGAAGCAATTAAATGATTCTAAAAAATTTAAAGTTGGAGAAGCAACAAAAATAATTGATAATGCTTTTTATGATTCTGGATTTTTATCTCAAAATTATTATTTAGGGAAAAATGATTATGGAATAAAAAAACTGGTGTTTAAAAATGAAATTCCTTTTGGGGAAATTAAAGATTCTTTAGTAAGATTAAAGGCAATACACTTGCAGGGACCAATGAAATTTTATATGAAATATTATTTACAAGGAAAAAATAATCTTCTGATTGATTTGAGGGTGAATTCTTTAATTTGGTTTAGGGATAATTTTAGTGGAAAAATATCCGATAATTTAAGAAATAAAATAAAAAAAAGTATGATTAAATTAGGATTTTAATTTTGTGTGGTGTTTTAATGCGTGTTCTTAAAAAATTATCAAATTTTTTAATAAAATCATGGCGAAGAATTAGAAATTTTTTTAAAGGTGTTTTACAAAAAATTGGTTTACTTGAATTTGTAAAATCTATGAAATATAAATATTATGACTTTTCAATAGGTATTAATTATAGAGGTCAGGAGGCATCTGATAAAATATATTCTTCTTTGATTTCTGATAAACCAGTTATGATTTGTAGGATGGGAAATACTGAAACAAGTAAATTGAAGGAAATGTCTTTAGTTTTGGATAATAAATTAGAGTATGACAATGAAAGGTTTGATATACTTAGGGTTTATTCTGGATTTTTTCCAGTAAATTTTAAAAATATGAAAAGATTCTATGAAAGAATGATGTGTGATATCAAATTAATTGATATTATGGGTTGTTGGAGTCCAGAAGAGTTGTTTTTTAAAAAGCAGTTAACTCATGTAACTAAAATTCCTTTAATTGATTTAGAATCGTGGTATCATGATTATCCTTGGTCAAAAGCACTTGAAGGAAAAAAAATTTTAGTAATTCATCCGTTTGAAAAAACGATTAAATCACAATATAAGAAGAGAAGTAAACTTTTTGAAAATAAAGATGTTTTACCAAAATTTAATTTAAAAACATTAAAAGCGGTTCAATCTCTTGGGGGAAATTCTGACAAATTTTCAAATTGGTTTGAAGCATTGGAATATATGGAAAATGAGATATCTAAAATTGATTTTGATATTGCGATAATTGGATGTGGGGCTTATGGTTTACCTTTAGCAGCTCATGTAAAGAGAATGGGTAAGAAAGTGGTGCATATGGGAGGGGCTACTCAGTTATTATTTGGAATAAAAGGAAAAAGGTGGGAAGATAGTAATTTTAAGTTTTTTAATAAATATTGGGTGAGACCTTTAGAAGAAGAAAAACCTAAAGATCATGAAAAAGTTGAGGATAGTTGTTATTGGTAAATGTTAATTTGTTAAATAAAATATTATTTATTTTTTTTAAAAATATTTAATAATTTTTTTTATAAAAACTTTATTTTATTAAAACATTTTTCAATTGAACTAAAAAGACTAATTAGATGGGATAAATTTATGCTAAAATAATATAATTTTAGTTTTTAAAATTATAATCAAGTTTTGGAAAATGTTATTTAATTTTTAATATTCTTTGTATTTTATAAAATAAAAATAATTTTAAATATAATATTACTATATTAATTTTTTTTTCAGTTAATAAGTGCAAGTTTCCAATCCTATATTAGTTTAATTTAAATTGTTCAGCAATTTTTTTCATTGTTTTTTCTTCATAGAATGCAATATGTTGTCCATGGTTAAAACCATAATAATCCCATTCTTTTGTTGGTATTGATTGTGGTAATAAGGTGGTTGAAAAAAGCACATTTTTTGAAATTGAAAATATTTTTTTTAATTCTTTTTTTGGGTCTTTAAAATGTTCTAAACATTCAAAACAAGTTAAAAAATCTATTTTACTTTTCTTATCCCAAATTAAATCTTTTGCATACAAATTTTGTGTATATCTGTCTATCCAATAAAATTTAAACCCTTTATCTTTCATAAATTTTGAAAAAAGTCCATATCCTCCAGCATAATCTAAAAAATTTTTTGAATTATTAAATTCTGATTTAATTATTATGGGAGTTATTTCTGAAAAAGTGCGATTTCTTTTTTCAAGACCAGTATTTTCATTAGTAATTGAGTTTTCATAAGCTTCTTTATACCAAGGAATATTGTTAGCAAATAAAAAACCGCAATTATCACACTTATAAAAAACTCCATTATATTTTTTCAAAATTTTATGTTTGAACGCAATTCTTGCTTTAGAATTACATAATTTGCAATTAACCATATGTTTATTTTAAAACCAAAAAGGTTTTATTCCTTAAATTTACAGATTAATTATGAATATTTTATATGATTATCAAGCATTTTGGTTTCAAAAACAAGGTGGTATATCCAGGTATTTTTCTTGTTTAATGAATGCTGTTGAAGAAAAGAAATGTTTTAATTATACTAATTCTACTTTGTTTTCAAATAATAATTATTTACGAAATAAAAATGTAACAACTTTTTTTCCTGATATTAATTTTTCTGGAAAAAATACTCTTTTTTTTGGGTTAAAATATTTAAATAGAGTTAATTGTTTAAAATTGGCTAATAGTGGTGATTTTGATTTGTTTCACCCTACTTATTTTGAAGATTACTTTTTAGGGAAAATAAATTTGCCTATTGTCTTAACTTTTTTTGATTTAACTATGGAAAAATATATTGAATTGTTTAATTCAAAAGTTGTATTTGCTATGGAAAAAAAAGTTCTTTTGGAGAACTCAACAAAAATAATTGCTATTTCAAATAATACAAAATCTGATTTAATTAATTATTATGAAGTCGATAAAAATAAGATTGAGGTAATTCATTTAAGTTCAAATATTGAAAAAAATATTGCTATTACTCCTAATAATTATGTTCCTGAAAAATTTTTACTTTTTGTTAATGCTAGAGATAAATACAAGAATTTTGCATTTTTTGTTGAGTCGATTAGCAAGTTATTAATAAAAGATAAAGATTTGTTTTTAGTTTGTGTAGGAAAATCTTTTGAGGAAAAGGAATTAAATTTATTAAAAAAATTAGGTGTATTAAGTAAGGTAATTTGTATTTCAGCAAATGATTCAGAATTGGCTTATTTGTATACTAAAGCAAGGTTGTTTGTTTTTCCTTCTTTGTATGAAGGATTTGGTATTCCTAGTCTTGAGGCTTTTAATTGTGGTTGTCCTGTTGTACTTAGTAATGCTAGTTGTTTTCCTGAAATTGCAGAAAATGCTGCTACTTATTTTGATCCAACTGATTCAAAATCAATTAAGAATTGTATAGAAGATTTGTTAAGTAATGATAAAAAGCGAGAACTTTTAATAAAAAGAGGGTTTAAAAGAGCAAAAGATTTTTCTTGGGAAAAAACTGCTTTACAAACGAAGAAGGTTTATCAAAAAGCATTAAAGTGATAAAAAATGAATCCAAAAATTTCTATTATTACAGTTTCTTTTAATGCTTCAAAAACAATTGAAGCTACTATTAAATCTGTTCTTTCTCAATCTTACAAGAATATTGAGTACATTATTGTTGATGGTAAATCTACTGATGATACTTTAGAAATAATTAAGAAATACAAAAAAAGGATTACAAAAGTAATTTCAAAAAAAGATAAAGGTCTTTATGATGCGATGAATAAGGGGGTGAAGAATTGTACGGGGGATTATGTATTTTTTTTGAATGCTGATGATGTGTTTAAAGATATGGATGTTGTTAGAAAAATTGCTAAAGAATTTGATGAAAATGTGGATTTTGTTTTTGGGGATGTTGAGTTTTTTTATCCTGATGAAAAAAAATGTGTGAGAATAAGTAGAGAAGCTTCTATTAGTGAACTCAAAAAAGGGAATATGCCCCCTCACCAAGGCACCTTTGTAAAAAAGGATTTATTGGAAAAATATCCCTTTGACTTAAATTATTTTTCTTCGGCTGATTTTGATTTTTTTTCTAAAATAATAATAAATGGTGCAAAGAGCAAAAAGTTGGATTTTGTTGTTGCAATAAATACTATAGGGGGAGTAAGTTCAGGAAGTATATCTTACAAGGAAACTGAAGAAATAGTAAAAAAGAATTTTGGAATGTTTAATTATTTGTCGCTTTTAATGAAGCACAGGCTATTGAGTAATATAAAAATTGTTTTTAATAAATTTGGGATTAAAATTCATAAAGGTTAAATAATTTTTTTAATTTCTTCCAATAATTTGGAGTTCTTTTTTATTTTTGAATTTGCTTTTTTGTTTTTTATTAAATCTAATAATTTAGTTTGTTCGGTAGTATATTTTATGTTATATTTTTTTTCAAAAGCTTTGCATATTTCAACTTGGTGATCATCAACTGCTTCACCAAATTTCTTTAATCTTGGGAAAAGAATGAATGGTTTTCCCAAAACCAGTAACTCAATTATGCTTCCTGCTCCTGCATGAGAAATTATTAAATCAGCCCATTTCATTTTGGATTGCATTTCCATATAAGTAAGAAATTTTTTGAATGCAATATTTTTTAGAATTAAGTCACTTTCACCAATTTGAGCAAATATTTCATAACTTTTATTTTCTCCTATTTTATCAATTTCTTTAATCAATCTATTAAGAGGATAAGTTGAACCCACAGTAACAAATATTTTAGTACTCATTCAAATCACTGCTCCAACATATTTTGCTTTCGGAAAAAATTTTTTGCTTTCTGGCCATTGTACATAAAAATCTTTAATAAATGGGTAAATAAGTCTTCCAGTAAGACTTGGTGAATTTATTCTTGCAATACTTTCAATATAAATTATTCTTTTTCCTTGTAATATTCCAAAAAACATAACCGAAAAACCTATTTCTGCGCCGGTTGAAATAATAATATCAGGATTTTCTTTTTGAAATATTTTTCTTGTTTCATTTAAACTAATTAAGAAATTTAATAGATTTCTTCTTGCAGGAGTAATAAAATACACTTTTTCTTTTTTGCTTAAATCAATTGCATTTATCCTCTTATCCGAAATAAAAAAATATTCTTTTCCTTTCCAAACTTCTTTTAGTTGAAGTATTTCGGTCAAGTGGCCTCCTGCAGAAGCTGTGATGCAAATTTTCATATATAATTAATTGTTTTTTTATATTTTAATTCATAGGGTTTATGAATTTTTTAAAGTTTTGTTTATTTGTACCAATTTAATTTAAAAACAGTTTAATTTAATAATATATCATCAACTAAAGAAGGTGATTTTTTGAAAGTAGCATTAATTACAGGGGTTACAGGTCAGGATGGTTCTTATTTAACAGAATTGTTGCTTGAAAAAGGATATTTTGTTTATGGGCTTGTAAGAAGATCATCTTCTTTTAATAGATCAAGAATTGAACATTTGAGAGATAATAAAAATTTTAAAATGCTTTATGCTGATTTGAGTGACTCTTCATCTTTAATTCACATTTTGTATCAAACAAAACCTGATGAGGTTTATAATTTAGCTGCACAGTCTCATGTTAGAATAAGTTTTGATATTCCTGAATATACTGCGGATGTTGATGGGATAGGGGTACTTAGACTTCTTGAAGGAATTAGAATGCTTCAAAATGAAACAGGAAAAAAAGTTAAATTTTATCAAGCTTCTACTTCAGAACTTTTTGGAAAAGTTCAAGAAATTCCTCAAAAAGAAACAACTCCATTTTATCCAAGAAGTCCTTATGGTTGTGCAAAACTTTATGGTTATTGGATAACAAAGAATTATCGTGAAAGCTATGATATGTTTGCATGTAATGGGATATTATTTAATCATGAATCTCCGAGAAGGGGAGAAAATTTTGTAACTAAAAAAATTACTACTGAAGTCGCAAAAATAAAGGTGGGTTTAACAGATTGTATTTATTTAGGTAATTTGGATTCAAAAAGAGATTGGGGTCATGCTAAGGATTTTGTTGAAGCAATGTGGTTAATGATGCAAAAAGAAGTTCCTAGTGATTATGTTATTGCAACAGGAGAAACACATTCAGTAAGGGAGTTTTTAGAAGAAGCCTTTAGGGCAGTAGAAATTCCTATTAAAAGTAATGGTAAACAAGGAGTTGATGAAGAATATGTAAGAACCGATACTGGTGAAGTGGTAGTGAAAATAGATTCTGTATTTTTTAGGCCTGCTGAAGTGGATTTGTTGATTGGGGATTCAACTAAAGCAAGAAAAGAATTAGGGTGGACACCAAAAATATTATTTAAGGACTTGGTTAGAGAAATGGTTTTAAGTGATTTAAATATAATTAATAAGCAAAATAGAATTAATTAATTTAGGTGTTAGTTTGGTTAAAGCACTTATTACAGGAATAAATGGTTTTGTTGGGCCTTACTTAACTAAAGAATTGGTGGGCCATAAATATTCTGTTTTTGGTTGTTCTTTGGAAAAAAAACCTAATATTAGTTTAGAGGGTATAAAAGATTATTTTTCTTGTGATATGACTGATTTTTTGCAAGTAAAATTTGTGTTGAATTCGGTTAAACCTGATGTTATTTTTCATTTAGCTGGGTTTAGTTCGGTTGGAAAGAGTTTTGAAAATCCTGAATTGTGTTTTAAAATAAATGTTGATGGGACAAGAAATATTATTAATTCTATTAAGGAATTAAAAGTTTCTCCAAAATTAATTTTGATTTCCTCTGCAGAAGTTTATGGGCAACAAAAAAAAAATCCTGTGGGTGAAACTGCTTTAGTAAATCCTCTTTCTCCTTATGCAAAATCAAAGGTGGATCAGGAAAAAATTGCACTTGAATATGGTAATTCAATTATAATTAGGGCGTTTAATCATACTGGTTTAAATCAACCGGATATGTTTGTAATCCCTTCATTTAGAAAACAAATTAGAGAAGGAGTTAGTGGTAGTACTATTTTTGTCGGAAATATTGATGTGGTTAGGGATTTTTCTAATGTTGTGGATGTAGTTAGAGCATATAGAATTATTTGTGAAAAAGGAGTTATTGGAGAAATTTATAATGTTGGTTCAGGTAGAGGATATTCATTAAGGTATATTTTGAATAAAATGATTAAGGATTCAGGTAAATCTTTTCAAATTGTAGTTGATACAAAAAAATATCGGTCAGTGGATATAAAAGAATTGGTTTGTGATAACTCTAAGATAAATAAATTAGGGATACAGGTAAAAAATTATTTTGATTAAATTTTTGTTTTTAATATTTTTTCAAATTGTTTTATTATTCTTTTGTTATTGCACCATTTATTTGGCTTGTTTTTATTAAACCATGGTTGGGAAATCATTTTAGTGTATTTTTTATTATTAGTGTCTAAGTCAATAATTACATCAACAACTTTTTTGTTGTTGTTATAATCATGCCAATTTACAAAGCTTTTGGTGTTAAAATCTTTTTTAATTTCTGGGTTTCCCCAATAAATTGGGATTGAATTAGCAAGCATTGGGTGGTATATTTTTTCAGTAGTATATCCTGGGTAAGAACTATTTTCAAAAGCTATTGAGAATTTGAATTGTTTTTGGTAATTTATTACATTTTCTCTCCAATTACTAAAATGCCTTGAAATTAATGAAGATATGGTGTATTTTCCCGTGAATGACTCTGCAAATTGTAATGGTTTTAATAAAATTGATAAATTTTTAGGGGTGATTGGAGGGTTATTATTCATTGATTTTCCAGGTGCCTCAATTTTTTTGTATTTGAGCAGCTCTTTATAAAATTCAACTCTTTCTTTAGCATCTTTTGAATAAATGTAATTACAAAATTTTGTTTTTTCTTTTAATATTTTATTAGCATTAAATTTTTTTGGTTTTACTAAGTTTTCTCCTGCTCCATAATATGCATAAAGGGGGAGGCGCATATAATTTGGGTTTTTTATTGTTTCTTCATAATCAAATCCAAAAGCATAATGGCATTTCTTCATATTGGGGCGAATATTTTCTCCTGTCCAAAAAATA
>MWBC01000006.1 GCA_002068885.1 archaeon ADurb.Bin336 | reverse complement strand
GTTAGTAAATTCTATTGTTTCAACACTCACTGCTGAATTTACACATTTTTCGCCCTTATTTTTTGATTCTTTTGTGTTTGTATTTACTTCATTTGAATCATTATTATTGAAGCATTTTTCAATTGAGAATTGAGAACATATTTTTCTTGCTTCTTCTTTCCAATAAGCTATGGGCATACACTTATTTGATTTTTCTCTATACACTTTTTGATTTGAACAAACCCAATTAGCTCCAAAATAAAATTCTGAATTCGGATTTTGTGGAGAATAATCTCTACTATTTGTATTGTACTCCTCTTTTATTAAAACACAAAATAATTCTTTACAACCTCTTGCATTAATTTTTTCTACTAATAATTGGTTAGAATCACAAATAGGGGTAGCAATTTCTTCACATTTGTGCAAATAAGATTCATTTGAATCTCTTTTTATATCTCTTTCATATTTATTACTATCAACATTACCATCAACACTATGAACATAATTCCTGTCAAAAGAATTTGTGTTTTTGCATTCTCCCTTGTAAGCTATTTCTACTTTCTCACAATTTGCTGCACACGCATTCCCATAAGTCCTCCCATTCACCCCACAAACCGGAGCGTACTCCATTGTACAAATACAATTTGGAGATGGATCCTTACATTTTCCTCTGTAAGCTATTTCTACTTGTTCACAATTCGCCATACAAGCATTACCATAAGTTTCTCCATTTTTTCCACAAACAGGTTCATATTCTTTTGTACAAACACAATTTCTATTTTGGATCCTATTAGGATTGTCTTTTTCAAGTGAAGGACATTCTTCTTCCCACACCCTCAAACATTTTTGTTTCTCTTCACACCAAGTATATCCTGCTGAAGGAATACAACCATGTTCATCCCTGTCCCCGCCCACGCTTGGGCCCGTATTAATGAGAGTGGTTTCGTTTGAATTTGCAAAAGAAGGCACCACTAAAAGGAGTGCTATTGAAATAATTAACAAAAATAATAATTTTTTATCCATCAATAATCACCTATATATACGCTTTTTTTGTATTTAATACAATTGTTTTTGTTTGGTGAAAACAAAAAATCATTCTTTCGGCAAATCAAGTTGTAAGTGTAGTTCTTTTAGTTGTTTTTCACTTACTTCGCTAGGTGCGTCATCCATTAATGAGATTCCTGATTTGTTTTTTGGAAATGCTAGTATTTCTCTAATACTTCCTGCTCCGGTTAGTATCATTACTAACCTATCTAACCCAAATGCAAACCCTCCGTGCACTGGAGCACCATAATTGTAAGCGTTTAGAATGAACCCAAACCTTGCTTCTATTTCTTCTTCACTTAATCCAATCATTTTGAATACTTTTCTTTGTAAATCAGGGTTTGTTATTCTAATACACCCACTCCCAAGTTCTACTCCATTTAGCACCATGTCAAACGAACCACTAATTGCTTTTAGGGGCTCTTTATCAAGCAACTCTTTATCTTCTTCTCTCACCATTGAGAAAGGATTGTGTGCGTAAGTTAATTGATTTGTTTCTTCATCCATTTCAAACATTGGGAAATCAACTACCCACAAGTAATCCCAAGTATTTGGTTTTACTAAACCAAGTTTCTTTGCAATTAAGTTTCGCATATTCCCTAATGCAGCACTAACCACATTATACTTTCCTGCAACTATTACAATCAAATCATTTTCTTTTGGATTCACTTTATTTTTTAGTTCTTCTAACACACTTGGTGAAAAGAATTTTGTAATCGAGCCCTCAAAAGCTCCATTAGTATATTTTAAATAAGCTAATCCTTTTGCTCCATAAATTTTTACAAATTCTTCTAACTCTGAAATATCTTTTCTAGAAAAATCTGCTTTCCCTTCAATATTAATTGCTTTAATTACTCCTCCCCCACTCACAACAGTATTGAATGCATTAAAATCCCCTTTGGAGAGAATGCTTGTTAAATCAATTAACTCTAAACCAAACCTAGTATCAGGTTTATCAACACCATACCTTTCTAGTGCTTCTTTGTAAGAGATTCTTTTTAGGGGGAGTTTAATATCCACATTCAAAACTTTCTTCATTACACTTTGAATTGCTCTCTCACCCACGTCAAGCAAATCATCCCTATTAACAAAACTCATTTCCCAATCCACTTGAGTAAACTCTGGTTGCCTATCCGCCCTCAAATCCTCATCCCTAAAACACCTTGCGATTTGGTAATACTTGTCAAACCCTGAAAGCATTAATAATTGTTTAAATATTTGTGGACTTTGAGGGAGTGCATAAAATTTTCCTGGATTTACCCTACTTGGAACTAAATAATCCCTCGCCCCTTCAGGAGTACTCTTGGCCATTATAGGGGTTTCTATATCAAAAAAACCTTCACTATCATAAAAATCTCTAAAAGCTTTTGTTATTTTGTGACGCATCTCAATATTTTTTTGTAAATTAGTTGATCTTAATGCAATGTACCTATACTTCAAAGACAACTCTTCATTAGTTTCTGTCCTCCCATTCAAATCAATCGGAAGAGGAAGCGAACTATTCACTACAAAAACCTTTTCAACATCAACCTCAATCTCTCCAGTGGATAAATCCTTATTCTCTGTCCCACTCGGCCTAGCCCTAACCAACCCCTCAACATGAATCACAAATTCTTTTCTAATTGACTTTGTTACTTGAGCAATTGAGTCAGATTTAGTATTATCAACCACTATTTGAGTCACTCCATACCTATCCCTCAAATCAATAAAAGTAATATTACCATGATTTCTAATAGTATCGGCCCATCCTTCAAGAATTACTTTTGCCCCAAAATTAGATGAATTTAATTCTCCGCAAGTGTGTGTCCTACGCATAAAATCAACTATTTATTAATCCTTAAATATAATTTAAAAAGCTTCTTAAATCAAAAACTTTCTTCAAAAAAGAAATTAATTATTATTCCTATTAATCAAACAATTTTCTTTATTCAAAATATCTATTTTTAAAGAGTTCACTTATTATTAGTGTGTAGTGTTTTTAGGATTTTTAGGGTGGGAAGGATGGCTAGGATGAATGATGTTGAAGAGTTGAAGTATGAGTATGAGAGAGCTTTAAGAGAGAAGGCCAATCTTGAGAAAAGGCTTGAGAGGAAAAAGAAAATGAATTTATTGGCTCCGGGTGAAGAGGATTCGCTAAAAGATGATATTAGTGATATTGATGAGGTTATTAGGAATTTGAGGAGAAAATACAGGAGTTTTGAATCAGAGCGTACAAGGGCAAGACATATTGCTGATTCGAGTGAAAAAGCGCCTTGGGAGAATTAATTTCTCCACCCCTTAAATAAAAAAAATTATCTTTTTCTAATTTAATTAAACCCCTAAAAAAATCTTTTTTTGGCTTAAAACGAGCCAAAAGTCAAGGTATTTAAACAGTTGTTACGTGTATTAGGTTATGAGTACTAACTACACTGTTATCCTTGATGATAATGAGGATATTTTCTCTGCTCTAGAAACTTTTGCTAAAGAAAATGAAATCACTTATGGAATGATTATTTCTGCTAAGGGAGCAATAAAGCATTTTGATATTATTTCACATGGACAGAGGGGAACTGTGGAGAAGATTAATTATAAGAGAGAATTTGAGGTTAATGCTTTGAGTGGAAAAATTGATGTTAAGGATGGCGGAATTAGAATAAAGATGAATGCGCTTGTTTCAAGCTCGGGTTTTACTCCAATAACAGGAGAATTATTAAATGGAAAAGTAGCGGGTTCTTTGCAAATAGTTATAAGAAAAGTTGATATGAAGAAAATGATTGAAGCTTAAAAAAAAACTACTTTTTTTTAAAAAAGCGAATTAAAAGAAACTAATTTCTTTATTCAAAAAACACTTTTTTAAAAAAAAAACTAATTAATAAAAAAATTATTTCTTATTCAAAAACTACTCTTGAAAAAAACTAATTAATTATCTTATTTGAAGAAATGATTTTCAAAAAAAGCAGGTAATCAATAATCAAATTAATTTTTTTGAAAATAAAAAAAGCGTCCAACAATTAACGTTAAACGCCCAGTCCGGGATTCGAACCCGAGTCACGCCCGCACCGTAGCAACTCAAATTGTTTTAGAAAAACAACTCACACTTTTTCTTTAAAAAAGAAAAAGGGCTCTGACAGGGGCGTATCCTAGACCACTGGACGAACTGGGCATACACCATTTTATTAAAGTAGCTTTGCTCCTCTAATAAAGAATATTTTCTAAAGGAAGGCTTTAAAATATTCATTTTTTCCTTTTTTTAAAAAATTTAGAATACTTTTTTAGGAATGAGTATTACTGCCAAAATATACAATAATATTCCAGGAAGTATTCCTGTTACTAAAGTCAATAATATGAACACTAACCTAATTATTGTGGGGTCATAATTCAAATAATCAGCTATTCCTGCAAGTACTCCTGAAATAATTTGGTTATTTTTATTTCTATACAATTTTTTAGAAACTTGCTTTGGTTTCTTTTCTTGAGTTTTTTTTGCACTCTTTTTCACTACTTTCTTTGCACCACTACCTTTCTTCACTTTTTTCCCAGCCATAAGTTAACCACAATTAATTATTCTCTAGAAGAGTTAATAAAGTTTGGTTTAAGTATATTTTTATGAAAATAATTCAAATTCCGGTTAATGGCTTTGATAATAATTTTAGTTATTTAATAGTTGGAAAAAACAATGAAGCTGTTTTAATTGACCCCACTGGAGATTTGAACAAAATACTTGAAGAAATAAATAAGAATAATTTGAAAATAACTTTGGTTCTCTTAACTCATTCTCACCCTGATCACTCTGAAAACCTAAAATATTTTTCAAACACAAAATCCATTATCCCAAAAAAAGGAGTGCTTGGCGAAGAAAAAGTAATTAACATTAGTGGACTTGTAATTAAATTAATTCACTTACCCGGACACACTAAAGATAGTGTGGTGTATTTAATTGAAAATAATTTATTTACAGGAGATACTCTTTTTTGCAGGGGAGTAGGAACAACTGCTTATGGGGGAAACGAAATTGAATTAAAAAACTCTTTGAATTTTTTGTGCTTGATGAATGGAGATATTACTCTTTGGCCAGGGCATAATTATGGGGGAAGTTCTTGTACTTTAAAAGAAGCTTTGCTTAATTCTAAAATTAAGCCCAGTAAAAAAACTTTGGATTTGTTGAAGAATAAAATAGAACAATATGAATTAAATAATTCCAAAAAGAACAAAATTTAGCGAATACATTCAAGTACTCATTAACAAATATCTTGTGTTGTGGCACTTTGTTTGATTTTAATTTTATTATTGAAATTTATTATTAAGCAATTATTATTCTTCCTTTTGGTTTTGATGATTCTATTTCACACTTTTCAAAACAAATTTCTGTCCCAGTAGGATAATCATCTTTATTAATTCCTTCAATCATCAAAACTACTTGAGCTCCATTTTTTGTACAAACCCCGTCTCCAGATTTTGATTCTACACTAATTATAACTGAACCACTTTTTCCTTTTATTTTCATTTTTTTAGCAACTGCTCCTTCAATTAATCTAGCAATAACACAAACAGCATCCATTCCCACAAATTTTTCTGATTTAACCACTTTTGCTTTTCCTCCAGTATAAGAAGATGCATTAATACTATTTGAACTCCCAAATGTTAACGAACTTAAACTCATTTTACCACCAATTTCATTTGTACGTATAAGTCAAACACTTTTTTCTTAATAAACTTTATCCTAAGGAATTCAAACTCTTTTTGAAAAAATTTTTGGTATTTTTTACTTGGGAGAAGAGCACCTAATTTCTTAGTATTTCTTTTAACCCAAAAACACACTTTGTTTTTCCCCATATTAAATTCCTTCTAAACAAGCTTTTACACTCAATCCCCAAAATTAATAAAATCTCAATGATTAGTCATTCTTCACCCTTCAAAAGATTAACAATCATTAAAACTAAAAAATGATTTTTAGGTTAACAATATTTTCTAAGAAAATAAATATGAAAATTAACAATCATTAAAACTAAAAAATGATTTTTAGGTTAACAATATTTTCTAAGAAAATAAATATGAAAAACTTGTTGAAAACTAAAATTAGATTAATTTTTTAAAATCCAAAAAAAATGTACTAAACATTTGTTAAAAAAAATGAACCAAAGTGAAATCCCTAACTTTCACCCTGGCTTTTTAAAATATTTTCATTTAGGTAATACCCCCTCCCCAAGTGAAGGCGTATTTAACGAATTTTCATTTGCTTGATAGTACTCTTTTTCAGAAAATCCAAACATTCCTGCAAAGAAATTATTAGGAATTGTTTTTATTGATGTATTATATACTCTTACATTTTCGATATATCTTCCTCTTGAAACTGCAATTCTGTTTTGTGTTCCTGCAACTTCATCCATTAGAGCAGTATATTGTTGGTTTGATTGTAGTGCTGGGTATGCTTCGTTTGTTGCAATTGCATTCACAAAGGTTGTTAAACTTTGATTCATTTCTACTCCCAATTTATCTTTATCAGCAATACTTGATGCGTTAAGCCACTTTGTTCTTGCTTCAATTACCCCTTGAACAAATTTTGTTTCAACGCTTACTGCACTTGAAACTATTGAAATTAAATTCGGAATCAAATCAGCTTGTCTTTGGTATTGGTTTTCCACTTCACTCCAACTAGATTCTACATTTTGATTTAAAGTCACCATTCCATTATAGGAACTAACAATCATCGCGATTAGAAAAATAATTACTACAATTACTAATCCAAATCCTACTATCCAAATCATTTTTGAATCCATTTTATTTCATCCTCCTAATAAAAAGAATTATTCATTTTTTATTTTAAACTCTTTAAAAATAAATCTCTTTCACCTGCTCGCTCCTCCTCCACCAAAAGAACCCCCTCCAAAGGAGCCACCGCCTCCAAAAGAACCCCCAGAAAATCCTCCTGATCCTCCCCTAAATCCTCCTCCACCAAAAGAACCTCCTCCCCATCTAAAACCACCTTTTTTTTCATTATCAAGAATTGAAGTCAAAAAAATAAACCCTATAAAAAAAACAATTATAGAAATTGGTGCTGATAAGAAAAAACTTCCAACAATCAGAACCATGCCTACAACAAAATTTATTAACACTTTACCTTTTTTTGATTTAGTTTTATGAAATTCAAGAATTGAAAATATTATAGGTAATAAAATTATGTTAAATACCCAAAAGAAAATATACAATATTACAATAGCAACAAGTATTCCTAACAAAAGAAATCCTTCAAAAGAACCTGAGGTTCGTGTTTTGATTAAACCAAATTCTTCTTTATTTTTGTAAATTTCAGAAACAAACACTTTTGTTGCATTAACTATTCCACTAGAAACATTACCCGCATTTCTAAGTGGAACATACTGCTCATCTAGTATCCTTCCAACTTTTGAATCAGGCAAAATTCCCTCCAATCCATGCCCTGTATTCACTGCAATCTTATTTTCAGCTTTTGCATACAAAATAACTAAACCATTATCAACATCCCCCTTACCCACGCCCCACTCTTGCCCTAACCTAGTAGCATAATCAAGTGGAGCATAACCTTCAAGAGAATCAACAGTAACCACAACTACTTCAGCAGTCGTGTTTGTTTTTAGATCAGAAAGAAGTGTAATTAATTCAGCCTTTTGCCCAGCATTCAAAACATCAGCAAAATCATTCACATACAAATTAGTGTAGGATGGAAACGCTGCAAAAGAAAAAGAAATAATAAACAAAATTAGTAACAACACTTGAGCATATTTCATGCTAACTAAACTCCTTTGAAATTAATAAACTTTTTAGTTTAAGCATTTATTTTTTTGGCCTTTGTATTGTTGTTGAACTATCTCTTGAAACATCAAACTTTTTTGTTTGTTGTTTTGCTTCATCAGCTATTTTGTTAATGCTCTTTGGTTTTTCTGTAGGAGAAGATTCTTTTTCTTTAGAAGGTTTTTTTGATTCATTAAGTTCTTTAGGCAATTCTACTTCTTTACCAACCATATCTTCTTCTTTGAATTTTAGTTCTACTCCGAACTCTTTTGCAATTCCTGCAATTGATTTGTTTATTTCTTCTAAGTTTTTCATTAGATTTTTGGATAGGGTTACTATTAATACTCCGGACTCGATTTTTTTCTTTGCACCTGGAATTTTTTCGTAATACTTCTCATAAATGGCCTCTGCGATTTCATTATTATCTTTTATTTCTCTTACTAACTCAACATAGTATTCCACATCCCTTCCTGCTAGTGGGTGGTTAAAATCTATTCTTACTCTTCCACTTGTAACACTTTGTACCTTTCCTATAGCGTTAGCTACTCTTACTACAAGTCCAGGAAAGGGATTAATTTTTTGATCATGAAAATTTTTTATTGGAATTACTCTTACAAGTTCTTGTTTTCTTTCACCAAACGCTTCATTTGAAAGTAGTTTAACTAATTGTTTTTCTCCTTCATTCATTTGTTCTATTACATCCTCTACTTTTTCAAGGAGTTCTTTTTCTCCAGTAATAATTGTTAATGGTTCATATTTTCTCCTCTCATCATATATCCCAGCTTTTTTTGCTTCTTGTTCATTAGTAGTATCAAACACTTTTCCTTCTAGTGCTTCTTTTCCAACAAAATTTATTTTCACTATTTTTCTTTTCTTTTCAACCATTTTACCCACCATTAACATTAAATTTAATCAAAAACTCTTTGATTCAACTATTAATTGCTTTATTGTTTAGGTTTTTTAAAGTTGGCTTTGTGAAAAAGAAAATGACTGGTTTTTAAGGGTTTACAAAACTAATAAATTAATTAAAGAGGGGTGTTTTTTTGGAACAAGAAAAAATGGTAAAGTATTTTGGTATTTTTATAACTATTACAATGGTACTTAGTCTTTTTGCTTATGTGGGTTATGTTGCTTTAAGCAACCCAACAACTCCCTCAGATAATGAAAATTATTTTGAACCTACTGCAACTACCCTTAGTTATAATCTCTCTTTTGACACTAATGCAATTAAGGATTTGTCTTCTTTTAGAATTGCCCTAACAACTTCAATTGAAGATAAGAGTATGATTGATATTGAAGTCAAGAAAATTGATGGAGTGAATAATGTTGTTTCTCAATTCAAAAAGGAAAATATTTCTTCAAAAGAATGGATTTACTTTGCTGAGGTTACAATAAAGAAAAATGCTATTATTACGGAAGTGGTTAATAAAATTTATTCACTAGATTTTTTTAAGGATTCAACAGAAAAAATAGCAATGAAACACATGACGATTAGTGTTCCAAAAAGCGTAATACTTCATAATCCTGATTTGAATATTGATAGGAATTATTCATTCCCCACCTCTGTTTTATCTACTTTGACAAGTATTGAAACTTTGCCAGGAGATGAACTAGTAGTAGAGGGAGTGGTTTCTCTGCAAGGCTCTGTAATTAATTCAATTGAGTTAGTAGAAGTTGAGAACAAGTCCTTTCAAGAAAGAATGATGCAAGAATTTGGAACACAAATAATTGAAATGGGCGGAGATTCTGCTACTGACAATGATGCTGATAGCGAGGAGATGGATAGCGTTAATGGAGATCTTGTTATTAACAACGAAGAACCAACAGAAAATAATGAAAGTGATTAAATTAATTAATCACTAAAAACGAAATTCAAATTGAATAAGTAATTGGTTTTTTGAACAAAAGAGTTTGAACTATAATTAGTTCATTCTTTTAATTTTAGTATTGCTTGAGCAATATCTCCTTTTGTTTCAGTTAAAGCTTTTTTAGCTTCTTCTTCACTAACATTAGCTTGTTCTGCAACCATTTTCACATCTTCATCAGGATAACCTTCTTCTTCAACTTCTTTCCCTGCTAAAGAATAAGTTTTAACCCCTTTCATTTCAATTAATTGAACTTGAGGTTCAAGTATTTTTATTGTTTTTCCATTCTTAAGTTTTATTATAACTTCTTCTGCCTCAACTTCAGTATTTTTTATTCCTAATTGTTTCATCATCCCACTCATTTGTCTAGGATTCATCCCACCTGGAAACATATTAATTACCTCTAATCAAAAATACTTATCAAAACAATTAAAAGAAAGAGTTTTTTAATTGAAAACAATTTTTTTGTTATTGTGAAGGATTTTATACCAGAAAAATCTATTATTTTTGAATGAAATATAAAAAATTGAGTTTAGTCATTTTGATTTTGTTTTTATTCAGCACAAGTGTTTTTGCTTTTAGTGGAGGGAGTGTAACTTTTGGCGATACAGGAAAGCCAACTTGTGTTTTAAAAGAATTAAATGTAGGAAGGGATGAAGCAGGAGGTTTTTTTATTGATCCTCGTTGTGATTGTGAAACCGAAATTGATTTGACTTTAATTAATTATAATAATTCAAAAAACATAACATTTAGTACTGAAAATACCACAATGTGTTATAATTACTCACAACCAATTGGAATAGGATTCAACCCTGCTTTAGAAGAAGATACTCTAATACAAATTACTGGAAGTATAAAAAATCACGCTAATTGCACTAATTGTGAATTGGTTACTTATTACAATTATGTGTTAGAAAAAGAGGAATCCAAAGTTCCAGATAATTCTTTTTTCTCTTTGTTAATAATAGTTGGAATAATTTCTTTTATTTTAACCAGAAAGAAAAGAATTTAATACTCTTTAATACACTAATCTTCTTGTATGAAAGTGATTGAATTAGTAGTTATTTCGTTGTTACTCATTTCTCTTTCGGGTTGCACTTTTTTAGGAGATGATTCTTTACAAAAAATGGATGCTCTTCAACAAAAATATTTTGTTAAATCAGGTTATTCCTCTAGTGTGAGTAGTATGACGGAGTATATTTCTTCTTTATCTGAATTAAATAAGAGTGCTGGAATGGAAGGGAAGAAGATTATTCAAGCAGAGATTTATTTAGCAGAGAGTTTTGTTTATCAAAACAAGGCCTTGATTGAATCAACTAAGGTTGATTATGTTAATATTAATTGTTCACTAAAAGAAACTAGGGATTTGATTAATTACATTGAACTCGCTGAAAAATCAGTTAATTTAGCTAAGGATAGCTATTCTTCGCTTAATGAATCTCAAAGAAAAAACCTAAGAGAGAATTATTCAAATCTCTTAAATGGTTTTGAAGAAAATATTTTAACAATGAAGAATTTTATGGATAAGAAGTGTTAGAATAATTCAAATTTTTATAAAGAAGGTTTTATATTGAAGCAAGAAATTTTTAGAGAGGGTGCTGAAGCAAAACTTATTTTGGATACTTTTGAAGGAGAAAAAGTTTTGATTAAGCACAGAATTAAAAAAAATTACAGAAATCCTTTTCTTGATGATTTTATTAGAAGGACTCGCACAAGGGGGGAAGCGAAATTGATTAGAGAAGCTTCTCTTTTTGTTAACACTCCTAGAATATTAAAAGTGGATGAAGTTAATTCAAAAATTTTTTTAGAGTTTTTGGATGGAGTGAGGTTAAAGGATGTTCTTGATGAAAAAAAAGAGTTGTGTATAGTGGCAGGGGAGTGTATTAAGAAGTTGCACGAAGCAGGAATAATTCATGGAGATTTAACCACTTCTAATATTATTTACTTAGAAAAAGGTAATGAGGATATAATTAACAAGATACAAAAAAAAGGCCCTCTTTTTTTCATTGATTTTGGATTAGGTTATTTTTCAAAAAACTTGGAGGACCAAGCGACTGATTTAGTTGTTTTTAAAAAAACTTTTAATGCTACTCATTCAAAAATAAAGAATGGGTGGGAGCTCGTGTTAAGGGGGTATAAACCCAATAATGAACTTGTTAGTAGAATGAATGCTGTTGAAAAGAGGGGGAGGTATCACTAAAAATTGTTTCAAAATCTCCTCCAAAGCAACGTTTATAAACGTTCTTTTAACTGATATTTATGTATTGATTTTAGTGTTCTTTCCTAATCCCAAATTAGTGGTTAGGAAGGTTAAATTTTGAGTTGTGGTATAGTATGGCTAAGAAAACTAATAAAGAAGAGAAGAAAGAGTTTACAGCACATGAACTTGAGGAGCAAGTGGTTTCACTTGCTAATGCAGGACATTCTCCTAGTAAGATAGGAATTATTCTTAGAGATGAGTATGGAGTTAGGAATTTTAGTGAAGTTACTAACAAAAAGATTCAAGAGGTTTTAAGAGAGAATGAACTTGTGGGTGATATGCCTGAAGATTTATTGAATTTGATTAGAAGGAGTGTTATTTTGAGTAATCATTTGAATAAAAACAAAAAGGATTATTCTGCTAAGAGGGGTTATGAATTAACCGTAGCTAAGATTAGAAAACTCACAAAATATTATGCTAAGAAGAATAGAATTCCAAAGGGGTGGGTTTATACTCCTGAACAAGCAGCATTGCTTGTTAGGTAGAGGTAAGTAAATAGAAGTTAGTTGGTGATTTTTTGAAGATAAAAATCAAACTTTTTGAAAACAACGTGATTTTGTTTGAAGGAGTTGATTTTGAAGGTTTAAAAAAAGTGGATGAATTATTGAGGTAGATGATAAATGGCTGCAGGTAGTGGAAAAAGAACACAAAAAGGAGCTGGTTCTAGAAAAACTGTTGATAAGTGGAAAAAGAAAAAGTGGTTTACTGTTTTGGCTTCAAAAACTTTTGATAAAAAGCCACTCGGAGAAACTCCTGCAGAAAAACCAAAAAATATAATGGATAGAACTTTCAAAACTACTATGGATTTACTCACTGGCCAAAGAGCTAAAAGAGATTATGTTTTATCTTTCAAGGTTAATGATGTTCAAGGACAAAATGCTTCCACAATGATTTCAAGTTTTGAAATTAATAAGGGAACTCTTGGAAGAACTGTTAGAAGAAGGAATAGTAAGATTGCTTTGCATGAAAAATTGCCTGTGGTTGGTGGGGACGCTAAAATCACTGTTATTGTCGTTACTGATAAGAAGGCAACTAATGCTCAAAAAACTGGTATTCAAAAAACAATGAAGGAGCATTTAGCAGTTCTTGCTGGCAGGGATTTTGAAGTAGTTACTCAAGAACTTTTAATGGGTGGCTTTTCTAATGAATTATTCAAAAAAGTTGCAAAGGTTTGTCCAATTAAAAAAGTAATTGTAGCTAAAGCAACTTATTCTTTGGCAAAGTAAACAAAAATAGTGGGAAATAATGTTAACTAATCCTATTGAATTAGTAGCAGTATTATTTTTCCTCGCTTTTTTTTCTTTTATTTCTTATAAAAAAAAGTGGCTTGATTTTGAAGGAATTTTAATTGGTAACGCTGTGGGACTTGCTGCTATAACTTATGGACCTAATCCTTTAGTTGATTTTGGAATAGTAGTTATTTTTTTTGTTATTGGAGAAATAGCTAGTAATTTTCCAAAAAAGAAACATGAGGAAAGAAATATTTGGAATGTTCTTGGTAATTCACTACCTGCTTTACTAACTTTACTTCCAATAATTGCTTTTCCAGAACACGCATTTTTGTTTGAAATGGCTTTCTTTGGAGCAATTTCGGCTGCCCTAGCTGATACTCTTTCAAGCGAAGTGGGTTATTATTCAAAAACTAAACCTATTATGATTACTACTCTTAAACCTGTTGAGAGGGGGACTGATGGGGGAGTGACTTTACTTGGGGAAGTAGCTGCTCTTTTTGGAGGAATTATTATTGGATTGGTTCATTTTTTTGTTTACCAAAATTATTTACTAGCAGGAGTAGTTGCTTTAGCAGGGTTAGTGGGTTCTAATTCTGATTCAATTGTTGGAGGTTTATTTGAAACAAAAAAAATATTGAATAATACTCAAGTGAATATGATTGGCACAACTTGTGGAGCAATATTTTGTTTTATTTTAGGAATGATTCTAATTTAATAAATAAAAAAATTAGAAAACTAAACGAAGAAATTCAAGTAGTTGTTTAATTCTTAAATGATTAATTATTAATTTATTTAAAATTTTAATGATTTAATTGTTAATTGATTTAATTAATAATTTAATTATTAAAATTAGATTGATTAAGTAATATTTATTAAATAAAAATAATAAGAATAATATAATTAGGGTTTGATTTGAATGAGTTTATTTAACGCTTTTATTTTAACTTTACTTTATGTTATTCCTCTCTATATTGCAAACTCTTCCCCGCTTTTAGTTCATGGAAAAATTCCGCTTGATTTGAACAAAAAGCTTTTTGGAGAACCAATTCTGGGTAAGGGAAAAACTATTCTTGGAACAATTGCAGGGATAACTGCAGGAACAGGAGCAGGGACAATAATTTATTTATTATTCCCAATTGCTGAAAGTTATTTGCCAAATTATATTTTACTTGCTTTTTTGCTTTCAACTGGAGCAATTTTAGGAGACATCACTAAGAGTTTTTTTAAAAGAAGGTTTCATATTAAAAGTGGAGAAAGATGGGAATTAGCGGATCAACTTGATTTTGTACTTGGAGGACTAATTCTTAGCTTGTTTGTTAGGATTCCTGAATATTGGTTGGTTGTTCTACTCTTAATTGCAACTTTTTTTATTCACAAAACTTCTAATTATGTTGCATACAAACTTAAGTTAAAAAATGTCCCTTGGTGAATTAGTTGAATAAAAAGAAAAAATCTTTTAAAACAAAAATTCGAAGCAATAAAAAAAAATCAAATAGAGAAAATTATTTTGAAAAAAATAAACCTATAATAATTTTCTTAATAAAATTCTTTATTACTTTTGCAATTCTTGAGTTAATAATAATTACAATTGATTTATCACTATTAACTAATTTAATTGCTTCAATAATAAGTGATTTTTTAAAAATCTCTTACTCAAACAATATTTTATTCACTGATTCCACTAATTTTATAGTAACTAATTCTTGTACTGGGTTAGTTAGCGCTGCAATACTTGCTTCAATTACCCTGCCCCTAAAAAGAGTTTCATTAAAGAAAAGAATTTTTATTACACTAGGAGGAGGGTTATTAATATTAATTGCAAATATCCCTAGAGTAGGTTTAGTGGTTGCATCAAGCTTTTTGGGGTTGAATACCAACTTGGTTCATGAATTAACTTGGTTTTTGATGAGTGGATTAGTAGTAATTATTTGGTATTATGGATTAAAATTTATTCAAAAAGAAAATGATTTTAGTAAATTTATTTAAAATCAAATAAACTCTTTTTAGGCAATAATTTTTTTATTTCATTCAAAATATTTTTCTTCTCAATTAAAAATTTGAATGCAATAAATATAACCCACAAACACCCCACTAATGCAAGAACAAAATTAAAATTTAGAAAAATAGGATAACTAAATTTTTCTTGAGAAAAAGGCCACAATAATTTAACATACCAATTAGTAAAAAACACATCAAAGATGGAGTGTAGTAACTACCTTAACAAATTATTGTGCTCGGAATTATTAATAAATGAATTTGGAATTAAAATTATTTTTGGTACACAAAAAAAGTATGTCCAACAAATAAAGTTAATGTTTTATTGAATGAATGAATTATTAATTAAATAAAATCACTAAAAAAATAAAAATCATCAATCAAACAATAATCAATTAAATAAAACCATTTAATTAATTAAATAAAAAACCATCAATCAAATAATTATTAATTAAATAAAAAATAATAATCATTATTAATTAAATAAAAAATTAATAAAATCAAAATTAAATAAAAACCATTTAATTAAATATCATCAATTAAACAAACACCAATTAAACCAAAAAAGAAAACTCAATTTAATTTAAACAAAAAAATAGGTGTGAAGAAAAAGATTTGCTCTTTTGAAAGATTTTACTCTTCTTTTTCTTCTCTCTTCCTAGCTATTATTTCAATTACTTTTGTAAACCCAGGCCTTGTTATAAACATTCCAATTATTCCACCAACTATAGCAACTAGTGCAAACCCATACAACTTTTCTAACCCAGGCATACTTCTTGAGAACATCACTATTGGGCCCATTACTCCCATCATCGTAAATATAGAGGTAGTAATTATGAATAAAGCTGTTTTTGCTCTTTTTATTAATGATTCACGAACTTGTTTTGACCTACCCATTATTTCATCAGTAATAACTATCTCTGAATCAACTCCTGTTCCTATAGAAGAGATTATTCCTGCAAATGCTGCTAAATCTAAAGGTACTTTAAAAAAAGCCATAAACCCTAGCAATATTATTATTTCTACTATTCCTGATATTACTATTGGGAACGCTAAGCTAAGTACTTTATACCTAAATATAACTATTAGTGCTACTACTATTAATGCTGCTAACCCCATCCAAACAACTATTGACATGAATGATTCTCCTAGTGAAGGAGAAACTGTTTCTTTTGAAATACTCTTTACTGGGGTTGGGAGTGAACCTGATTCTAAGAGTATTGCTAGTTCTTCAAGACTAGCTAGTGCATCTTGCATATTTTCTCTAGACCCAGATATTCTTAGAGTAGAAAATAATTGTGCTTGAGAAACATCACTAACATCTTCATTAGTTATTCCTTCGGTTAAACTAATTATTTGTTTTGCATTCATTGCACTCCAAATCCAAGGAACTCCTTCTCTTGAACCTTGCTTAATTACTTCAAACCCAATTGCATTCAAATCATTAATTACTTCTTCACTAACATCATTAGAAACTATTGCGCTCTTGAATTTCTTAAAAGATTCCCTTGCTTTATCCAAATCAATTGAATCTTCTATTATAAACACATCCAATTGAGAATCTTCAATTAGTTCATCAACATCCGTTCCTGCAGGAATACTTTCAAGCATATTCCCACTATAAAATATTGTTTCATCATAATCCATTGTGTCTTGAGTTGTTACTATTATTGCTTCTGGTTTGTCTAAAAAGAAAACTGTTTTTTCACAATCGTAAGTTACAACCCCTTTGGAATTAAAACCAGTTGCACTGCATTGGTGGAAAGTTTTTTCAGAAAATCTTTTAGTAGCCGCTTCGTTGAGGATGAATGGTAAACTCCACTCATAATAATTTTTCCCTAGTGACATTACTCCATAAGAGTTATCTCCTCTAAGGACTTTTCTTATTTCATCTCCTGTAAATATTGTTTCACCATTTAGAGCTGATTCAAATTTACCTTGTTGTCTTATTCTTGATTCTATTTTTTCTAATTCAACAGGATCTGTTTCAGCTAATTGAATTACAATGAACCTTGTTCCAACTGGATAAACACTTGCATCTTTTAACCCAGCTGGGTCTATTCTTTGTGCAATAATATTAGCCATTCTCCCTATTTCTTCATTTGAGAGATCTTTTTGGAGTTCTATTTGGTAAAGTGTCCCTCCCTTGAAATCTATTCCTAAAGTAATTCCGTTAAAGAGAATTGCTAATATAGCCAAAATTAGAACTACAAACACTAAAGTAATTTTCCAATTTTTTATTAAAGGATTATTCATTATTCCCATTTTTCATCACACCAAAAAATATTCAAACTTTTTTACTCCCTTTTTTATCAATCCACCATAGCAAAATTGGAGCATTCATTAACCAAGTTGCTATTAAATCCCCAATCAACCCAAAAAACAAAATTGTTGATATTTGGTATATCACTTCAATTTGGTAAAAATAAGAGAACAAAATCATTACTAATAAAGCCGCCATTGAAGTTAGCGTCATTGTTAACCCTGTTTTCATTGAAGAAGATGCTCTTTGGGTACTAGTACCTTCTTTCCCATTCAACACTCTTGAAGTAAGCATAATGTCCGTATCAACCGAATACCCTAGTAGCATTAATAATGCTGGTAAAGTAGTTAGTGAAAAAGGAATATTAAGTATAGCCATTCCAGCTAACCCTGCCAAAATATCAAAAATCATTGCTAAAATTATTGCTAATGAAGGAACCAATTGTCTAAATGCAATGAATATTATTATAGTAATTAATGTTGCACCAATTATTGCAATCCATATTGATGAAGCCAAAGATGCTTCTCCTAAGGTGGAAGAAATTTCTCTTTTTTGAAACTCAAATTCTCCTTTCAAATTTAATTTTTCTACTAAAACATTTTGCAACCTAAGTGATTCCTCTTCCTTATAAGTAGCAAGAGCTTGTTGTGCTTGAAAAACAGCTGTTTTTGAATTAGTTAATTCACTCCCTTCATTATTTAACATTACAAGTACTTCACCAGAGTACTTAATAGCATCTTCATCTTTACCCTCATCAAGTGCAGAGGTTGCTTCATTTAACAAATTTTCAACATCTATAATAAAAGGGTCTTTACTATACTGAATCCAAGCACCATACCCTGTTGGAGAAGCTATAGTAGATACTTTTAATTCTTTAAGAGAAAAATCTTTATTCAAAACACTCAAGAGAACTGCTTCATCAATTTTATCCTCACTACGAACAATTAACATATTCCCCCCAGTTAAATCAATTCCGGGTTGAACCCCTGGGTAAATAAATATCAAAAAAAGCATTATTATTAGAAGAATTGAAGGAATAATCAAATATTTTTTGTATTTATTTTGGTAATAATCTTCCATTATCAAGACCCTTTTCTAAATAATTGAATTCAAAACAATTAAAAACCAACTTACCTAAAGAAACTTAAAAAAATTTGGATAAAAACAAAAAAGTGTCCAATAAATAGAGTTATTTTTTATTGATGCACTTAATTATAAACCCCCTCGCCCCAATAATATATTCAAGAACATTATTTTTCAAAATATTATTTTGCAAAATATTTTTGAATAACCAAGTATTTTAGGCCAAATGTTTTATTGGTGTTAAAAGTTTTAGTGATATTATATATGTTAAAAGATTATTAATGTTGAAAATTTTATTATAAGTAAATTTATTATTAGAATTGTTAATGTTAAAAGTTTTATTAACATTATCAATGTTAAATTTATTGTAATAGACTATTACATTTATTATTTTTTAGATTTATTTTAACAAGTGATTTTTATGGAAGTTCCTTTCATGCAAAAACCAAATCAACTCCTTGATTCTGCAATGAACAGGGGGAGAAAAGCCGCTTCTCTTTACCCTAAACAAAAAACAGAATTTTACACTATTAAGGGAAAAGAAATTGCAAAAATTGATGCTTCTGCAAATTATATTGAAGAAACTTTGTTTCGTTCTGTTAAAGCTTTCCCCACTTTTGAAGACCTTGAACCATTTTACAAAGATTTGTACGAATGTATTCTTGACACCAATGAATTAAAGAAAAACCTTTCAAGTATTTCCTCTGTCGCAAGGTTAGTAAAAACAATTAGAAGAAATCATATAGTTAAATTAAAAGAACTCAAGTTTGATAGAGGCACGGGTATTAAGAAGCAATCTTTTGCAATAACCAAGTCATACGTTGGAAGATTATCTTCTCTATTAAAAGGAATTTCTAAGCAAATTGATTTTTATAACGAGTCAGCAAGAATACTTAAAGAACTCCCTAATATTAGAACTAAAGAGAATTGTATTATTCTTGCAGGGTATCCTAACGTTGGCAAGAGCACTATTCTTTCAAGAATAACCGAATCAAAACCCCAAATTGCTTCTTATCCTTTCACTACTAAAGGACTTAATGTAGGGGTTTTTAAGAAAAAATATGTCCCTATTCAAATAATTGATACTCCGGGTTTACTTGATAGGCCTCTTCTTGATAGAAACAAAATTGAGTTAAAAGCTGTTACTGCGCTTCAGCATTTGAAGGGATTAATTGTTTTTGTAGTGGACCCTACTGAAGAATTGGATAAACAAAAGAATCTTTTTTTAGAATTAAAGAAACTCTTTACCCACAATAAGTTTTTGGTGGTAATTAACAAAACAGATGTTGCAACCCAAACAGAGCTTGATTCTGCAAAAAATATTTTTGAAAAAGAGTTAATTATTTTTGAAGGAAAGAACTCTCTTGCCTTAAAAGAATGGTTATTAGATAAAGAGAATAAAATTTTTTGAATTAATACATTGCCAATAAAATTTATTGCTAATAATTTATTACTAATAATTGGTTACTAAAAATTTATTACTAAGAACTTATTACTAATATTTGTTTAATTAAGGAATATTTTTTCTTTTTTTGTTTAATTTAATTAGTACCCCTTTAAAAATATTTTTCTATTAAATTTTTTCTATTAAACGAAGCGAATCTTAATTGATTTATTCGCGCGAATAAAAAATATTAGGGTGGTATAAAATGGTTTCAGAAATGGTTCAAATAATGGAAGATATTCTTTCAGACCAAGCTGTGCCAAGAAACATCCGAGCAAAGATTGAAGAAACTATAGTCAAGGTTAAGGAGAACACTGCTACTTCATTAAGTGAAGCTATTTATTTGCTTGATGATATTAGCAACGATGTTAATATGCCTGATCACACTAGAACAGATATTTGGCATTTGATTTCCTTAATTGAAGAAGCTAAAGAAAAGAAAAAGTAATTTTTCGCGCTGTTTATTAAATCAAAAATAGATTCTTTTTGAAAATAATAAAAATAGAATCTAGTTGGTTTTTATGGTTGGAGAAATTACTGAAGCAAAAGATGTTTTGAATTTTGCAGAACGCTTGGGAGTAGTTTTGAATAAAGATTCCACTCAACTTCTTTTGAATAACAGTGATTGGAAAAATATTCTTGAGGAACTTGCTAATGAAGGCAATTTTTTTATTACTACAGATATTCTTGAAAAAAAAATTAATAGAACTAAACTCTCAAGTGTAGTTACCGAAGTTGAAGTAAAGAAAGCTTCTTTTATTGCTCAAGCCAAAGACAGAGCACCTAATTTTAGAGTGATGGAAGAGTATGACGTTACGGGCAAGAGTAACTCTAGTGGAAAGGTTGATGATTTTTTAAAATTGTTTAGAAACAAGTATGAATTACTTTCAGGAATGCTAAAAAATAGACACAACTTAAACCCCATTCCTCTCAAAACCCTTTCTTCTGTTAGTGATAAAGAAAAAGTTGATGTTATTGGAATGGTTAGTAAAAAGTGGATTACTAAAAAAGGACACACTGCTTTTGAATTAGAGGATTTGGAGCATAAATGCATTGCACTTGTAATGGAAAAAGAAAAAGAGTTAATAGATAAAGCCCAAAGAGTTATTGAAGATAACGTGATCGGGGTTAAGGGAACAAAATGGGGGAAAGATTTTATTATAGTTAAAGAATTTTATTGGCCTGATCTTCCAATTAAAGCTTCTAAATTAATTAACGAAGAGGTTTATAGTGGGTGTATTAGTGATCTTCATGTTGGTTCGAATTTATTTTACGAGGATCAATTCAAAAAACTGCTGGATTATTTGAATGGAAAAAACTTAACCAAAAAGCAACAAGAAAGAGTAGGTAAAATCCAGTATTTGTTTGTTGTGGGGGATAATGTTGCAGGAATTGGAGTGTATCCTAATCAATTTGATGAACTAATTATTAAGGATGTTTATGGACAATACGAAAAATTTGAAGAATTAATGCTTCAAATACCAGAGTATATTCAGGTGTTTGTTTGCCCCGGCCAACACGATGCGGTGAGGAGAGCAGAACCCCAACCAGGAATTGATAAAGAATTTGTCCCTCGCCTCTCAAAGCTTAGAAATTTTCATTTCATTGCTTCTCCTTCGTGGGTGGAGACAGAAGGGTTAAAGAACTTGGTTTATTACGGGCCTAGTGTTCATGACTTAATTAGTTCTGTTAGTTTTCTTTCAATGACTAAACCAGAAGAAGCAATGATTGAGTTGTTGAAGAAGAGGGATTTGATGCCAAAGTATGGGGGAAAGAATCCTTATGTTCCTGAAGATAAAGATTATATGGTTATTAAAGAAGAGCCAGATATTGTTTGGTTTGGAGATGTTCACCATAAGGGTTACGCAACATACAGAGGAACAACTATAATTAACTCAGGGTGTTGGGAAGGCCAAACTGATTTTCAAAAAAAGATTGGACATATCCCAACTGTTTGTTCTTTCCCAATTCTTAATTTAAAGGACAGAATGATTAATGAAATTCATTTTTCAAAAGAAACTGTGGAGAGAAAGATTGAAGGAAATATTCAACAATGAATGAGGAGCGTATTAAAAATAAAAATATAAAAAAAATAAAATGAGATAATGAAATTTTTTAAAAAATATTTTGTGTGGATTTAAGTGATAAAATTTTTTTAAAAAATTTGGTGTTGAGTTTGAGTGGTGTGAGTGGTTTTTTATGAGTGACGAGATTAGAGTTAAGGAGGGAACTAATGTTGAGGAAACAAAAAAACTCACTCCTCTTGAAATGATTACTCAAGAAATTGATTTTCCTGCAGAGCCACACATTAAAGATTATTTTAAGAGGATTCAAAATGAAACCAAAACCATTTTTGAGATTGCCCAAAGAGCTAAAGAAAATGGAAGAGATTTAACTAATTTTGTTGAAGTTGTTCCTGCTGTTGATTTAGCTGATCGTGCAGAAACAATTATTGGTCTCCCTGGACTCGCAAAAGTTTTTAGAGATATTTTTAATGAGATTAAGGATAGAAGAAAAGCTTATTTTAAATTGTTTCAAGGAATTTTGGAAGAGAAGTGGTGGAGTATTCCTGATCAACAAAAGAGAGTTGAAATTGGAATCAAAACCTGTCTTTTAATTGAAACTGAAGGAGTGGTTGTTGCTCCACTTGATGGAGTTCCTAAAGTTGAGATCAACACTAACCCTGATGGTTCTAAATACATTGATATTTATTTTGCAGGCCCTATTAGAGCAGCAGGAGGTTCTTCAACAGTTATTCCTTTGATTCTTGGAGATTATGCTAGACAATACTTAAAGCTTGATAGGTATAAACCAACTCAAGATGAGTTAGAGAGGTATGTTGAAGAAATTGGAATTTATCAAACCGAAGTTATTTCCAGACAATACACTATGAAGGATGAGGAGATTAGAATTATTATTACTGGTTGTCCGGTTTGTATTAATGGACCCCCTACTGAAGAAGTAGAGGTTTCTGCTCATAGGGATTTAGAAAGAATTCCTACTAATAGAATTAGGGGAGGAATGGGACTTGTTGTTGCAGAAGGTTTAGCACTTAAAGCACTTTGGGTTATGAAAACCGCTAAGGATATGGGACTTAATTGGGATTTTTTAGAGAAGATTGTGAAAGTTGAAAAAACTCAATCAAAAATTGAAGTTAAACCCAACAAGGCCTATCTTGATAGACTCGCTGCAGGCAGACCCATACTCGCCTATCCTAGTGCTTGGGGTGGATTTAGGTTAAGGTATGGGAAAGGCAGAAACACTGGAATAATGGCTAAAGCAATTAACCCAGCAACAATGATTTTGCTTGATGAATTTTTAGCTGTTGGAACACATGGTAGGATTGAACGCCCTGGTAAAGCTACACAATTTTTTCCTTGCGATACTATAATGGGCCCAATTGTTTTACTAAAAGATGGGAGTGTGGAGAGAATTAATTCTAGGGAGAGGGCAGAGGAAGTTAGGGCTCAATTAGAAAAAATTCTTTACTTAGGAGATTTACTTTCAACTTATGGTGATTTTAGAAAGAGTGCTCACCCATTAATCCCTGCTGGGTATTGTGAAGAATGGTGGATTTTGGAAGTGAAAAAAAGTTGCGAACAAATTGAGAATAAACAAAAATTAGTTGATTTGAAATTGGATAATGTTTTGTCAATGAGTTTAAAAGAAATTGAGAATTTAAGTGAAGATAGTGCCCTAGCTATTAGTAAAAATATTGGTGTTCCTCTTCACCCTAATTTTACTCATTTTTATAAAGCACTTAATATTAACGAGTTGAAGCAACTTCAAAATTATTTATTCAACTCAAAAATAGTTAGCGAAGAAAACAAAGAAGGAGTAAAAGTAAATAGTACTAAATTAGTTCTTGAAAAAAATAGTGAGTGCAAAAAACTTCTTGAAAAAATAGGGTTGCCTCATAAATTGGATAAAGAAAATATTGTAATCACAGAAAATGTTTTGAGTATTATCAAAACTTTTTCAATTAAAGAAAAAAAAGTTAGTAATAGTAATGATGTTCTTGCTTACTTAAGCGAAGTTTCTAATTTAATTATTCGTGACAAAGCCGGTTCTTTTATTGGAGGGAGAATGGGTAGGCCTGAACAAGCAAAGGCAAGACAAATGAAGGGCAATCCCCATGTTTTGTTTCCAATTGGATTAAAGGGGGGGAGTACTAGGAACATCAATAAAGCAATTGATGATAATTATAATGAGGGGGGCAAAGTAAAAGTAGAGGTTTCAGAGTATTTTTGTCCTACTTGTAAAAAAATTTCTATTAATCATTTTTGCAAAAAATGTAATGAAACAGGGGTTAGATTAAATTATTGTAAGAATTGTCAAAAATCAGTTACGGGAGAAACTTGTGGTGTTTGTGGAAAAGAAACTATTTTAGCAGGAGAACACGAATTTAATCTAAAAGAAGAAGTAGAATACGCGAAAAAAAATATTGGCGAAAATATTTTATCTGACCCTCTTAAAGGAGTTAAGGGAATGATTTCCGAAGTTAAAGAAATTGAACCCCTTGAAAAAGGTATTTTAAGAGCAAAACATGATGTTCATATTTTTAGGGATGGAACAAGTAGATTTGAATTATTAAATGCTGTTATTACTCACTTCAAGCCCTGTGAAATTAATTTGAGTGTAGAAAAAGTTAAGGAACTAGGTTATGTTAGAGATATTCATGGAAAAGAAATTGTTGATGAAAATCAAATCATAGAAATTTTTCCCCAAGATATTATAGTTAATGATGCTTGTGGGGATTGGCTCGTTAGAGTAAGTAGGTTTTGTGATGAATTGTTAGAAAAATTTTATCACCAAAAAAAGTTTTATAATGCAAAGACAAAAGAAGATTTGATTGGACATATTGTTTTAGGCCTTGCCCCCCACACTTCAGCAGCAGTTAATTCAAGGATTTTGGGTTACACCAAATCCAGATTAGGTTTTGGCCACCCTTATTTTGTTTGTGGTAAGAGAAGAAATGTTGATGGGGATCAAGATTCTCTTTTATTGTTAATGGATGCTTTACTAAATTTTTCTCAAAAATATTTATCCAACAAAAGTGGGGGGAGAATGGATGCTCCCCTAGTTTTTACAATTGTACTTAACCCTAGTGAGGTTGATGATGAAGTGCACAAAATGGAAGTTGCTTGGGAGTTACCATTAGAGTTTTATGAGAAAGCACAAAATGTTTGCGAACCAAATATTCCCGTAACCACTGTAAAAGATATTTTGGGTAGTGTTAAACAATATTCTTCAATGAGTTTCACTCACGACACTAATATATTTGATGATGGCCCAAAAACTTCTCGTTATATTCAATTAAAAACAATGGATGAAAAAATTCAACGTCAAAATAATCTTCAAAAAAAGATTGTTGCTGTTGATGCAAAGGACGCTCTTGAGAGAGTAATGGGTTCTCATTTCTTGCCCGACATTATTGGTAATGCAAGGGCTTTCTCTCGTCAAACTTTTAGATGTACTGCATGTAATGAGATTTATAGAAGAGTGCCCCTCACAGGTAAGTGTTACAAATGTGGAAAAAGCACAATTATTTTAACTATTCATGAAGGTTCTGTAAGAAAGTACTTGAAAATTGCTCAAAACATGGCTCGTCAAGAAAA
This sequence comes from archaeon ADurb.Bin336, assembly GCA_002068885.1. Taxonomy (GTDB): domain Archaea; phylum Iainarchaeota; class Iainarchaeia; order Iainarchaeales; family JAAZKV01; genus JAAZKV01. The sequence goes on along the minus strand of MWBC01000006.1, from coordinate 3,635 downwards.
CCTTTCTCCTTATTTGATTCAAAGACTTGATATGATTGAAAAAGAAATTGATTCAATCTTCAAATCAGATGCAGTTCAACAAAAAGGTTTATTTGATTTTGTATAAAAAAAAAGATTTAGTTAAAAAAATTATTAGTTCACTAATTTAAGTAATTCTTTTTCAAGAGCTGCTTTTATTTTCCCCGCATCAAATCCTAATTTTATTAATCTTGTTTGTCCTTTAATTCCTTTTCCTGAATTTGTTACAAATATTAATCCATACATTTCAAGTTCATTAATATATTGGCGATACCATCTGCTGGTGATTGTTCTTTCACCAAATTTTTTTGCAAGATCCAAATATGTTTCAAATATTTCTCCTGAATAAAGTACTCCTTCTTCTATTTCCCCACTCACTTTTCTAATCCCTCTTTTTTGGAGAGTTAATTGAGCTATTGCATACAAAACTAATTGTTGTTGTTGTGGTAGAGTTGAAATCATTGAAATAATTATTTCTTCCTCCACACTCGCCTTAGCTTTTTCAATATGCACATCAGTAACAGAATCTACTCCTTCCCCATCAGCTATCTCTCCTGCTCTTTGCATTAACATTACTGCAGTTCTCGCATCCCCACTCTCTTGTGCAGCTATTGCACTTGCTAGAGATATTGCTCCTTGAGTAACTGCATTTGGTTTAAACGCAGTAACACATCTTTCTGAAAGTATTTGCATTAATTCAGAAGCGTTATACGGGTTAAAAACTAACTCTCTTTCACACAAAGAAGATTTTGTTCTAGGATCCAGTTTTTCTTTAAAAATCAAATTGTTTGATATTCCAATCATAGTGATTGATCCTCCTTGGAGTTCATCATTACCCCTGCTTAAAGAATATGCCAATTCATCAATATCTTTCACTTTATCAATTTCATCAAGAACAAGAATTAAATGGGCTTTTTTTGTTGTTGCATACTCAAGCAATTTTTCGTAAACAAAAGAAGAACTATAACCCAAAAAATCTTTTTCAGGATAAAAAGTTCTTAGTGCTTTTAACAAAACTTTGTATTTTGATTCATGACTTCTACAATTAATATAACAATGTTTTGAACTCAAATTATTTTTTTTAACAAATTCTTCTAAATGATCAAGAACGTGTTTTACTGTTGCTGTTTTCCCACTCCCAACTTTTCCATAAATAAATACATTATTTGGTTTTGAATTATGTATTACCGCACTTAACCCTTGAGTTATTACATCAATTTGTTTTTCCCTAAAAGGTAACTTTTGAGGAATATAATGAGGAGAAATTATATCCTTGTTTTGAAAAACAGTAGCTTTATTCATTTGTTTATCAAACAAATTTTCCATTCTTCCACCCACCAACCCTACTTAATAAATAAAACTAGTTTACAAAACTAATATAAATAGTGGTAGTCACACTTCCAATTAAAAACTTCCGCTAATGAATTTTTTTATTTGATATAATTTTTAAAAGATTCAACAATAAATTAATTATAATTATTTTCACCAAATATTAATTAAATAAATAAATTTTTTAATAATTCATTTATACCCAATAACTCTAAACTAGTTAATTATTAATAGTACTTTACCCATAATAATAATTACTAAAAGTAATTTTAAAGAAGTGGAATAATTAACTACACGCAAAATTTTTTGCAAAGATGGGCTTTTTATACATTTTGTTTAAGATTACTATTAGTAGCGCGCTATAAAGCGGGGTGGTTAGTTTGAGTTTTTTTAAAAAAGTAATGAAGAGAGAAGATGATGTTGACTTGGACGAGTTTTTGAACACTTTGGACCAAGTTGAGGAAGAAACATACGAAAATGCAGATGCCTTGGTAAAACCTTTGGAATTGAATACTGATGTTGATGCAGAAGCAGTTATTAGAGAAGTAAAACAAGGAAATCTTGTTTTGGCCAATATTGCTGATTTGAATAAAAGAAACAAAGCTAAGTTAAAAGATTTGTTGAGTAGAATAAAATCAGAAGTAAAAGCAATTGATGGAGATGTAGCAGGTATTTCTGCAGAAAGAATTTTAGTTACTCCTTCAAAGGTTAAAATAATAAAAAAGAAGTAAATAGGGGTTGAGGTTTAATGTATTTAGGCAACCCCTTATTGCCTATAAATATTTCTTCTTCAAAAGCAGAAGAGTTGATAAAAAAAGAACTTAGTAAAAGAAATTGGGTGGAGTTTGATATACCTCCACTTAAACTCAATTTAGTTCCTTGTTTTTTGTTTAATTATCATTATTATATTGAGAGTGATAATGAAGGGAAAAATACTATTAAGAGCACTGTTCATGGAATTCTTGCTATTGATGGCCATGAAATTAAATTAAGACCGGATTTAGTAGAGTTATTGAAGCATAATTGGAAAGACACTATGCAGGAAGTTCCAAGGGGCGAGTTTGTTGAAAAGTATTGTAACATTTCCAAAAATGACCAAATGGAAGTTATTAAACTTAAAGTTGCTCATTATTTTGACATTCCAAAACAAAATGTGGTTATTTCGGATTTAAGAAAATTGTTAGTTCCTTTTTACAAAACTACTATCAAAGTTAATCAAATTGAGTATAAGTTAAGCATTAATGCTGTTGATGGAGTAATTGAGGGAATTAAAGAAGTTCCTAATAGAGAAAAAAGTTATTTGGAAATAACTAAAGAAACTATTAATGAATTAAAAACTCCTTCTAATTGGATTAAATATTCTAAAGAAGTTATAGGAGAAGTAACTTCTTTTGTAACTCGCCCTCCAAAAAAAAGTGTTAAAAACAAAGACAAACCAAATAGCACTAATTCTAAACAAAGTAATAAAAAAATTAATTTTAAAGTGTTTGAATCCAGAGCAATTTTGTTGTTAATAATTCTTCTCGCACTACTACTAATCTTTGTGAGTATTTTTAGAATAAAATTTTTCTAATTGAATTAATTTAAATCAATTTAAATTTAATGAATTAACTTGCTTTCAATTCACTAGATTCACATCTCTTAGCATCTTTTATACTCTTTTTTATATCTTCTAATTGGTCAAGAATTTTATCTTGATTCCAAAACAATTCCCACTTTTCTCTCCCTGTAGAATTATCATATAATACACAAACTTTTCCTTCTTCAAATGCACTAAACAACTCTTTTATAGAACTTATTTTGTGTTCTCCGTAAGTATTTTCTTTTATAGTAATTGCTCCAACCGCTTCCGGAGTTCCTACTATCTTTTCTTTTGAAGTGTAAATATTAAAAGGCGCTTCTAATTGAATCTCTTCGGATGAAGGCAGGTATAGGACTGTACTTAAATACATTACACTACCTTGCTTCAGGTGATTTAAATCCTTAATTTCAAATCTTCCTAACTCATCTATTGCAGTATCTAACACCCTATAAGGCAATCCTTTACCTTGCTCAGATTTTACTGTTGAGGTACACCCTTGTCCTTCAGAACTAGCAAACCCACTCCATATAGAGAAAATATCCCCTTTCTTATAAGAGTGATTAACCTTCTTCAAAATAAATTCTGAATCTGAAATATAATCCCCTTCTTTATTTTGACCCACTAACCTCACTATTAGAGGAACTGCATATGTAGAATAAAATTTTTCTAAATTACCTACCTCTCCTTCTTTTTTCTCAAAAGATAA
>MWBC01000005.1 GCA_002068885.1 archaeon ADurb.Bin336 | reverse complement strand
CTTCTTCAGTAGTTTCGCAAAGAGGGGGGATGCTTGGAGTATATCCTCTACAAATAATTGATGAGAGTACATTAAATCAAATAGGTTTTATTGATGTAATAGTTTCTGGTCCAAGTGAATTTGAATTAAAGGATTATATTTTTGATATGACAAAAACAAATTCGGTTTCGTCAAAAGTAATTAACAAAGAAAATAAGAGTGGAGAGAGACTAGATATTTATTACCCACAAATGAATATAAGCACTAATTCAGTTGGATTAACTTACACCAAACCAGGAGTTCCTGAAACAATAAAATTTAATGCTGTTGTAAAAAGTCATGCGATTGAAGCAATAACACACTCGTACCATTATGGTTCTTTAATAAAGCAATCAAATAGAAAAGATAAGTGCAGATCAAAAACTAAATTAGAACTACCTGAAGGATTAAAGTTTAGTGATGTTGCTCAAGATCATACAGAATATATTACAGATATGTTAGTGGATAGAATAGAATCGGCTGCGATTATAGAAACTCCTGATGCGGAGGATAGGGACCCAACAAAATCCATTTATGCACTTCCAGCTCCAATACAAAATAAAATTAGATCTGAATTAAATGCAACTAAAGGGACTATTTCTCAAACAGCTAGTACTTCTAAAGATAATACAAGTAATGGATTAATTTCTTTTGCAAAAGATGATGGAAAGAAAAGTGATTTTGGTGAAAATTTAAAAGGAAATCCTCTAAAACCAAAAAGGGGTGATATTTATGAAATAGCTCCTGACATGGCTGGGGATTTTAGTAATACTAGTTGTAAGAATGGAATACCTTCAGTTGGTTGTGGTTCTTGTAGTGGGGCAATTAGTGATGATAAATATGATAGTGAAGAATTTGACGATGTGTTTATTGAAGAACTTGATGGCGAAGATGTGCTAATTGATGAAGGAGAGGGAGAGTATAGTAGGGAATGCAAAAAATGTGAGATTAATTATCAACGAGTAAGTGTTAACCCAATTCCTCCAGAAGGATTTGATAGTAAGGAATGCAAATTAGGAGTGGTGGTTAATGGGCTTGATTATGGGGGATGTTCTGGTAAGGTTGAAGAAGAAGATGAGGAGAATGGTTGGACTGAAATTGAAGGGGATTTAGAAGAAAGTGAATCAATTCAACTAAGTAGGGGTAAAACATTATTTGGTTCACTGGAAGATACTGTGGATATTAATGGAGATAGTATTTGGACTAGAGTTGAAGAAAATGTAGTTGGGAGATTAGGGGTTCTAAAAGCAAGTGGGTGTGATCCATGCAAAGTGCTTTACTTTGGGGATTGGTTAGGAGGATTATGGACTAAAGGAAGAGATGATGATTGGTTGCATAAAGTATCAGGAGGATTATTTGGTGATGGAGGAACCACTGCAAGATTATATGTACAAGATGAGTATTCTCATGTAATCACTTATTTTAACGAAAGAGTATACACTTGGGAAAAAGAATTGGAATTCAAGCCAAAAGAAGGAACAGTAACAAGGCTTGAACCAAGGTATGAATACAAAATTGATCCAAGGTGGATGAATACTAAAGAAATAATCTCTGAAGATGTTATTGAAAAATATGAGGGTAAAAATGTTTTACTTGAAGAGGTAATGGTTGTTCCTCATGGTATTGTTCCATTTGAATTAGCAGAAGGATACTCTACACCTGATCCAACCAATACTCTAGTTGAGTATAGAAATAATGGGTTAATTTATGCAGAGATACCTGCTGAAACTATCCCTGAAGGATTGAGATTATTTTTGAAAGGAGGGTACATTTATGCGGAGTATATTGGAGAGGACAAAGCACAAGCAGGAAATGAAATTGATTTCACTATTTCAAGAGTTAATCTAAGAGGAACAGAATATGCTGTACTTACTATAAAAGATTGGGTGAATGGAGAAAAAATTGAAAGAATATTCCAAGTAAAATTAATAGGAACTCCGAGTAATTGCTACTCTCTAGATGGAATTGCTGGTTTAACTGGAAAAGAATTCTCTCCAAGATTATTATTTAATTGGGATTGGGATGAAATAGCTTACAACCAATGTGAATCAACAAATCCAAATTATACTTATTGTGATGCTACTCAATTCACTATAAGTTTATTCAAGAGACTTGAACTAATTAATACAGCTCTGATTAGTAGTAACTATAAAGTACTTCCAGAATACTCAAGCTTCTATGCTTACTTGATTAAAGATGGTTATTCGCCAGATTTTTTAAGTGATTTTGATGAGTACTATTCAACTACTGCTTTTTCAAGCGTTGGATTCAACACTACATCAGAATTCACTGGTTATGATACACTAATAACAAACAATAAAATAGATTTTAATCTAAAAAAAGGAGAAAAAAATGATAAATTGGATTCAAATGGATTACCAAAAGGAGGATTGTATAGAGTAGAAGTGGAAACAGTTTTGATTGATCCGGCAGTGAAAAGCATATTCAATCTAGGAAAACCAAATGCGAAAATAAATGTTACATTCACCCTAATACAAGAAGCTCCTAATTATAATTTATTCTACGAAACTCCATTTGATGGGATGGTTGGAAGAAGAATAATTAATGGGGTAGAAGTATTTGATAGAGTAGGGTACGGATCTTCACTAAACCAAAAAGAAATAACAATAAAACAAGGTAAAAATCCAATCAATTTAGTAAAATATGATGGTAATCCGTTAGTGCTAATAAATTATGACTCTTCGGATAAATTATTGGATTTAAAAAACCAAGTACTCCTAAGTTATTCTTCTAAGAGTGGAAAAAAAGTTTTAAATTTTTATCCAATGCAACCAACTCCAATAGTATTAAGAATAACAAGCAATAAGGAAGATGATAAAATAAATCCAAGAACAATAATAGCTCCTTACCAAATGTGGGGAAATGAAGCAAGTACTAAAACTGATAGAGAATGGGTTTTATTATCCTCAACTCTAGGAAACTCTGGAAAATGCAATGATTTCTTAGGAAGAGAAGTTTATTCATTCACTGAAAAAACAGATGGTGTAAAAAAATACTTTGAGTGGAAGGATTCTACAAAATCAGGAACTATTGAATTATACACCACATTCTTCACTCCATCCACGATTAGTGATTTAACAAGTAATACAAGCAAAAGCACTACTTTGGATTTAGTTAGAAGGGATGATGTTATAACAAAATTATTGTCAATAGAAGGAGTTGGGCTTCAAAACGGAACCGCTATCCAATTAGAGTATTATGCCTACACAGATTACAACAACCACACTTCACTACAAGGATTATTTAACATGATTTCAGAAGGAAAAGTTTGTGTATCACAAAATGCAGCAGAAGATTTGCAAATATGGTGGAATCAAGAATATTTGAACACTCTAAGAGAAACAGTACCTTACAACAAATCAAATTCTTGTATTAACTAAACCAATTACAAAAACAAATGAACAAATGCATTTAAATTAAAAAGAATTCTTAATAAGTAAAAAAGATTTAGGTGCGACAAGTGGATGAGACAAACGAATATTATTCAGATCATGATTCAGATAATAGTTCCAATAAAAAAACAGAAATTACTACAACAAAAAAAATAATGATTGTTTTGTTATTAATTTTTGTTGCAATAATAATAATTTTTCTTGCAATAGATTTACTATCCCAAGAAAACAATAGATTATTCTTTTCTGCTGATGGAAAAAAATTCAAACAAAGTGTAACAATATCAAAAAATAGGGAGTTAATAGATTCTGGATCTATTGATGGGGAGAATTTAGTTATAAAATCAAATCCTCAAGAAATAATAAAAGGAAAAATAACTTTACCTTCAAATAAAGGAACAAAAAAAAGTGGAAAAATAACTATAACTAATTCAGGAGGGAGAATAACTATTCTAAATAATGGAGAAGGATTTTATATAAACGAAAATGGGGAAATAGTATTCACAATAGATCCCGCTGATTTAATTGATTGGGGTGATTATTATGACGAAAACACAGGCGAGTATATTTTTCCAAATGATTTTAATTACTCTACAACATTTGAAATTGTTGTAATAGATGAAGAAACAGGAGAAGAAATAATAATAATTGCTCCAGTAGATTTTTTATTTACTCAAACAAATAAAACCTCATGCATTGAATTAAACAGAACATTTGTTAATGAATCAACACACTATGGTTCACTATCTGTGCCAATAAAATTAGGGGTGGTGTGTGAAGCAAACTCAAATTTAATGTCGTCAATAACTTGGGAAAGCGAAAGAATGGGTAATGTAGAGTTAATTTTAGAAAATGGGTACTCAATGGTGCTAACGGATTATAATAAATCACTTATAACCTCTCCTATGATTAATGAATATCCACTCCAAATAATATTCACTCCTCTAAAAGAATTTGCTGGAGAAAAAGCATATTTTGCAATCAATTTTAGTATTGATGGGGTAGAATCAAAAATAGATTTTGAAGTGCCAATAGACAATTTAGAACAATGCATACAAATAAGTTCAAATGAATTAATAATTCCAAAAGAATCTGATTCAACTACACTAACAATAGATACATCAACTTGCTACTCTGATAGAATAACTATAACTCTTTGCGACAACGATCCTAATTGTTCAGGAGGAGTAGAAGGAGGAATAAATTTATCTCAAACAAGTTTTACTCTAAGTCCAAAACAAAATTCTTCCAAAATAATTACAATAGAAAAAGATGAAATCCCTGGAGTGTACGGCATACCAATTTATGCTAGAGTAAGTGGGTCATCAAAAGTATTTATTGATGAAAAAATAGTTCTAATAGAACCATTTAAAGGAGAAGAAGTATACCCAGAAAAATATGTTGTGTCATTACTCGGAACATCCAAGGACTCAATTCAAATAAGAAACAATTCCCTTGCAGAAGATGTAGAAGTTAACACAAGCATATGTAACTTGTACAAAAATTCTATGGGAATAAGTGGTACTGCGTCAAAAGCTTATTTAGTACAAGGATCTTCAGGTGGGTCATGGTGGGGAACACTTGTTAAGGATAATGAAAAATATGCTGGTAGTGGAAAATATCAAGCAGCTTTATTTAACCTAATACAAAAACTTGATCAAAAAAGATTTGAATTACAAAATGAATCAACAACCCAAAACAGTTCAATCAAACAAGCGTATTTACTCACAAAAGATATGCAAGAAAAAATGACTCTAACAACTCAAAATAATGAAGAGATGGTTAATGATTTAAAAAACCTAAAAGAAAAATTAGAAGAAATAAATAAATTCGCTGAACTTGATTTAGTGAGTCAATTAGTGGGTTTAACAACTTCAGCAACAAGCATAATTGTATCAATAAATTTGTTAACCGCCGATGTTACATCTGTCACAGCTGCGACAACAACAATGGCAGGATCTGTTTGTCCTTCAGCATCATACCCAGTTGGAATTGCTTTAGAAGAAGCAACAAAAGCAGGAGTGGAAGCATCATCAGCAAAAACCCTTGCATTGACAATAGCTACAACATTATCCTCGACTTATAATTTATATTCTAATTTAATTTCCTTAACAAAAGATGTTGAAAGCATTAATGCTACATCTGCTTTTAATAACACAAAAAATGCGTTTGACAATATGACTCTTGCAAAAAATGAAGCTGATATTTCTTTAAATTATGCTAAACTAGCATTAGTGGAAGCATCAATTAATTCGTTCTATTCAATAAATATTGAAGATCTTGCTGCGAAAAAAAATTTAGAATTAGTATTAATACATTCTCAAAATGCTTTAGATTATATTACTACAGCTCAAGAGTACTTGCTCGATGCAATTGATGATATAACCATAGGGTTGCCTGATGTTCAATCTAATGTAGAAAATATTATACAAATAACTGCTATGATAGTAGAATTATTAACCCAATTGCCTTTTTTGGAGTTAAATGTTGATGCAATAATTACCTCAATGACAATCGCATCTGGGGCGACAACAGAAGCAATTGCATTAGCTGCTACTGAATGTGAAGAATCTTTTGGATCTAGTACTGGTTGTTGTGCTTTAGCATCTACTACAGGCCCAACTGCTTTAGCAGCAATGCAAGCAACTAACCTAACAGGATTAGAAACCCTAACCACTATAAAAAATACAATAGGGATAGTAAATGGTGTGTATGGTCTTACAAGAGCATATCAAAACATGACTAATGATTATTCAGAGGATTATATGAATGCTTCTTCAAAACTAAATGAATTAATTCCAAAAGTAAATGAAACAAGAATTGCTTTAGAAAATCTAATAAATTATTTACCTCAAGCGATTGATGCAGCTGATTGGCTTGGAAATAATTCTAAAAAAATAAGTGAAGTTGCTAATTACACTAGCGAAGAATATGGGGTTGGTGGAGAAAATTATAATAAGAAAAGACTTAATGGAATAATTGGGACTGCTCTTGCTAATGGATTTGTGAACGGAGCATACCAAGGAGGAGTGTATACTACACAAACAAATGCGATGGGTTCTTTTTATTTCCATCCAAAAGAAACACTTGAAAAAAACTTAAACCTGAAATTTGCTTCTACAAATGACTTACTTGAAGATTGTGAAAACAAAGTTACTCTGACTCTCCCTGCTTACAAAATAAATTTATTGAAAGATGCCCAAAAACCAAATTTAACTGCGAATGGAATAATGGCTGCTTGGGATTTTTCTGATTTAAAAGTATATGATGTTTTTGAAGAACAAACAGCAGACATGGTTTTTGTTAATAGTGGAGTGAAAAAAAATGTGTATGGAGTACTAGAACTACCTATAACAAAACACAATTACGAAAACCCAATACAAGTAACAGGGGATTTTGGGCCATTTGATGTACCAAATGAAAGCGAGAGTGTGACCTACAAATACCACATGAAGTTTAATACTATTCCAAGAAAGAGCAATAATTATACAAAACCAATAGGGGAAAACGCTTGCGGTGTAGGAATACTACGAGGAGAAACAGCAAGTACTTCCAGCACTCCAAGAATAATACTTTCATGGGATTGGAATAGTGTTAATTCTCCTAAATTTTCACAAATCCAAAACAATTCAAATTATTCAAGAAAAATAAATTCAGCAATAATAGGGACAAATTCAAAACTAGAACCTTTCATTGATGCAACCCAACTAAGTATTTTAATAAGCAAAAAATTAGGTTCGCTAGAATATTATTTAGAAACTGCTCAAACCACTTGTCCAATTAATCCAGTTGAAGAAATAATTGAACAAATTGCTCCAATAATTCCTTCCTCAACCCTTCAAAGTTATACTCAAGGAGAAGAAATTGTTCAAAAATGTTACCTTCCACTAACTACTAGAGATTATGATGGAAAACCAGCTCTATATTATTACTTACCTGAAAACTATTCTCAAACCAATTATGTTAATGAGAACAACGATGAAACAGATATTCAAAAAACAAGTTCAAGAGAAGAACTAATTAATTTACTTGATTTTAATGCATACTTAATTAGAGATGGGTATGGAATTGATTTCCAAAGTGACTTTGTTGTAAGTTACTCTTCAAAATTATTCTCAACAGCATTTTCATTTGTAAATCCCCAAGCAGGAATTAATAACTATTTTTATAATGTTGATAGATTCTTTTTTAGTTCAAAAGCAAATTCATTAATATCAAAAAAAGATTGGGTTCTTCCAGATGCAGGAAAATACAGAGTAAGATTATTAATAGATTTTGATGATGAAGCAAGATTATTTAGGGTGTCTTCTCCAAGTGCAAAAATAATAGTTGTAATGGATTTAATTGAACCAGTGAATACTGATTATAGTCCATTATACTATACTCCAATAGATGGATTTACTGGATTATCTGCAAATAACAATAGGATAGGGTATGGTTCTTCAATAACAAGTGGAGCAGAATTCCCTATAACAAATTATCAAGGAATAACAATTTCAAGCAACCAAAAAAAGTCTTTATACAAACTAACCCACAAAAAAATAACTGACTTCTTTACTCTAAATGCATTACCATCTATGCGTTCAAAAATACTTGACCACTCACTCTCACCAAATGATAATAGTTCAACACTAATATTTACTCCAACAACAATTAACCCAATTATTTTCGAAATAAAAGAAACCATTGGACAAAGACCAATTTTAAATTATTCTTTTAAAAGAGACACAATGGATATATCTTCAAAAATGAATTCATCAATAATATCCTCAACACTAAAAGGATGTAAAGATTACTCGAATGAACAAGAAACCACTTTTATTAATAATGGGCCTGATGTGGGGGACGGAAAAATATATGGTGATCTTTTACCAATATCTCAAAAGGAAGGGGTTAATTATGTTAAAACAATTATATATGCTCCAACTAACGCAGTGTACTCTATAAAAAATCCTGAAATGAAAGTATATACTCCAAATTCAATTAATGCGACAGAAACAAACACAATATTAAGTGGGATAAATTCAATGCCAAAAAATCATTCCTCAATAGGTGAAACTATTAACTCACTAGAAGATATATTATTAGGAGTTGAAAAAGGAAGTATTTGTGTATCAAAACTAGGGACAAGAGAAGTTTATTATTGGCCAGAAGAACAAATCTTTGAAGAAAAATATGTTGGAAAGGAGTATACAAATTTAATTCAAAATGCTCAAAACAATTGCTTAAAAGGATACAACTAACAATTTTAAATTTAAATAAAATGATACGATTAACCACTTCAACTTTTTCTAAAAATTAATTAATTATTTTTTTATTAAATAATTATTTACTTTAAAGAATTAATTTTTTTTGAATGATTAATTAGTGAGTATTTTGGATAATTAATTTTTATTAATTATTTTATTTTTAATTTACACAAAAAATTAGTTTAGTTTTATAATTAGATTTTTTGAGTGATTAGTTTTTACTAATCATTTGTTTTATCTTATTTTTTTGAGTGGCTAATCCCTATCAATTATTTTTGTTTTATACTTAGAATCTTTTCGCTTGAGTAAAACAATCCTAGAATTTTCTTTCTCATTCTCAAACTTATAATCGGGCAACAATTCTAACAATTTTGATACAAATTGTTTAACCTCTTTAAAAGTAGGCATATTATTCTTACCCAATCTATCCCTAGAAAAACCAAGCCACATATAAGATTTAATTTCAATAAAATCAGAACCAGTTGCACTCAACACACTAGCAAATTCACTAACCAATTCACTCTTATCATTAACTCCTTTAATTAAAGTCAACCTAATTACAGTTCTTGTCCCAAGCAAAGGGAGTAAAGCAAGAGATTCTAAATAATTCACCCAACCCCTTTTTTGGAAATTACAAGTAATTGATTTATACACCATTTCATTAGGGCCAACCATTGAAATGTATAATTGAGTAGGCAAAGCCCCCTCTTTTTTCAAACGCTTAAGCATGGAAGGATTTTGTCCATTAGAAACAAGAAAAATAGTTTCAACCCCTTTTCTTTTTTTTAATTCTTTAATTAACTTTGGGAGATTTTTGTACAAAGTGGGTTCGCCTGAAAGAGAAATAGCCCAGTGTCTACACTCTTGAGAAGAATCAAAAATATTTTTACTAACACTAGAGTGGCCCTTAAAACCGGTTAATAATTTTTTTCTAGCAGAAATTAAACCTTCAATTAATTCATTAGGATTAGTATTCTGTGCACTACTATCGGGAGTAGGGCCCATGTATTCATTAGGCCTCCAACAAAAAACACAAGAGTTATTGCACCAAAAAGTAACAGGGGTTATTTGGTGACAACTCAAAGTGTGGGCTCCGTAAAAATCTTGTTTGTAACAAACCCCCTCTCCCCTCAAAGCTTTTTTATTCCACTCACAAACCTGAATACTTGCGTCTTTAAAAAAACCATATTTTTTGTGAGAAAAATCTTTGATTAAATCAACTTTACTTAATTTTTTCATTAACAAAACCAAAAATAATTGAATAAGGAATGCTTATAAATAAAATTAATCCCACTATTGTAAGGTGAGAATTTTGGAAGGAAGTATACAACTAGTTGCAAATTATAGTGATTGGAAAGCAATCAAAAAAATAACTATAACAGAAAAAACTGATCCACTAAATATAATAGAATTTTTGGCGAGTTTAACAGGAAGCGTTGATGGTAAAGTGGAGTCCAACTTGAAAAAAATAGTTGATTTGGAAAAACTTGACAAAACAATTGATGAACTAGGTTTAACAAAAGGAGATGCTGTGAAAGCACTTGAAGAAATAAATTCACGAAAAATAGCAAAAGTGATTAATGAAATAAGTGCAAATCCAAACTATCAAAAAAACCAACAAAAAGAAATTGGGGAATTTTTGAAAACTTACGCGACTAGAAAAACACTCAAAGCGTGTGGGTTAATGGTGGATTATTCTCAAATAGAAATCCCTGGGATGGGGAGACTAAAGAAAACAAAAGCATAAAAACGTAATTTGTTGGACACTTTTTGGATTTCAAAAAGTGTTAAATTTTTTAATAAAATTGTAAAGAGTTTTTGGGTTTTGGAAAATATTAAATTTTTTTAATGAAATTGCAAAGAGTTGGAAAAAATGGTTTTTGAAGAAATAATGATTAACCAATTCTTACAATCCTTCACCAACCCCTTGTTAGATATTTTCTTTCAATTAATTACTTACTTTGGCCACCCCCTAATTTGGTTCGTTCTTGCCGCATGGTTGTTTTGGTTAGGAAAAGAAAAAAAGAGTTTTATGCTAATGACAGTACTCTTATTCAGTTCATTTATTTCAGGTGCACTAAAACAAATATTTGCTAGGCCTAGGCCAACTGGGTTAATTGCGCTTGATGATTTAAACGGATACTCATTTCCTTCAGGACACTCAACCCTAGCAGGAACAATTGCAGGATACACTTACTTTTCAAAATGGATGAACAAACAAACAAAATACATTGTAATACTACTCACTCTCCTCACAGGAATATCAAGATTATACTTAGGAGTACACTTCCTAACAGATGTACTCGCAGGATTATTAATAGGAACAATAATTGGTTGGTTAATTTCAAAATACGAACCAATACTAACCAACGCAAGTTTTCACATCTCAAAACTAAGAGAAGATTCAATCCTCGTAATATTTTTTACAATAATTATAATCATTGACCTAATAATTCCTGAAGAATACTACGGAGCATACGCAATACTAGGATACTTTATAGGATACCTAGCATTCAAACAAACCACTCTAAACAAAAACCTCGCCCTCAAACAACCAAAACAAATAGCAACAAACTTCATTGGTGGAACAATAATTTTGGGAATACTAGGAACAAGCGCATACTACCTCACAACAGGACTAATAAGCCAAATACTATTCTTCACATCAGGAATATTCATCACACTAATTTGGCCAACCATAATTTCATTAATTTCTAAAAATGAGGAAAAACAAAAAATCGAAACAACTCTAAAAAAATCCAAAAAACAAAAAGAAACAATATTAAAAAAATCAAAAAAAAACCCTTAACAAAAAAAATAAAACAAATCCAAAAAACCCTAAAAAACACTCCAAAACCAACCTTTAAAAAACACACTTCACACAAAATAATTATTGAACTTAATTTGCAAAGCAAATAAAAACAAAATTTCCAAAAAAATTTTTGGAATGGTGAATTGTGTGGAAGTGATTCCATCAATAGTTTACCAGCTCAGCCCTTTTTCTTTGGTAAAGAAAAAGTGCATGGTGCCCAAAAAGAAAATGCTTTTCGCTAAAGTGAAAAGAAAAGTTTTTTGGGATAATGAATTGTGGAATAAATTCCCCCCATAGTTTAGCAGCTAAAACGCTCGGCTGTAGTTTCTATAATCCTTGAAGAGAAAAAAAATCTTTTCAAATAACAGTGACCGAGATATCCCCGGTGCAAGTCTGGGTGGGGGGATTGTACCGCAAGTTAGTATTAAGGAGTCAGTAGTTAGTGGCTCCGCTAATTTGCCTACTTCTAACATGAACAAAAGGCTTGATGATATATATTCATCAGAAAAACGCTTTCAAAGTGCATTAAAAACACTTGAAAATGCCTCAATTTGTGAAGAAAACAAGCAACACATCAAGAGATTTGTTCAATCAAAAAGAGCTTGTGGAGTAAAACCAATAAGACTCAAAAAACAAGTTGCAGTACTCCGCACTTTTTCACAAATAGTTTCAAAAGATTTGAAAGATGTTACAAAAGAAGATATAGAATTATACCTTTGTGAACTTGAACAACACAATTATTCAAGCTGGACAAAAATAGATTATAAAGTTGTGATAAAATCTTTTTACAAGTGGTTACTTGGAGATGATGAAGTAACTCCAAAACTTGTGAGTTGGATAAAAAACAAAGAACCAAGAGATTGTATAATGCCAGAAGAACTCTTAACAGAAAAAGATGTACTTAGTGCAATTAGTGTATGCCAATTTAATAGAGACAAAGCATTTATTCACTTGCTTTATGAAAGTGGGATTAGAATTGGGGAAATGCTTAATCTTAGAATAAAACATATCACTTTTGCTGAACCAGTTTCATCAATTCTTGTTAATGGCAAAACAGGCCAAAGAAGAGTGCCCATAATCAAAAGTGTTGTCCCACTCAAGAAATGGATTGAAAAACACCCCTACAAAAAAAACTCTGAAGCTTTAGTTTGGATTAAAACAAATGAAAGAAAAGCTAACTTGAGAATTCAAGGAAATAGATTGCCAAATTCTGTTTTATGTTATTCAGCAGTAAAAAAACTTATTTCAGTAAACTTTAAAATTGCAAAAGTAAACAAAAAAGTTAATCCACACATGTTTAGGCACAGCAGAGCCACATTTTTAGCAAAGCATTTAACAGAAGCACAACTCAAACAATTCTTTGGGTGGACCCAATCAAGCGATATGGCAGCAAGATATGTACATTTAAGTGGGAGGGATTTGGACAAAACTATTTTGAATATTTCATTAAAATAAACAACATATGCTAAGAAAGGCGCTTTGTTCAGATTGTTTAAAAAAATCATAAATTAGAAAAATAGGTTAAAAACATAAATGTAAAAAAAAGTTGAAAAGTTAAAGAAAAAAAAATTTTAAAATCTAAAAAAAATTACAAAAGAATTTAAAATTAAAAAACAAAATAAACCTATTTCTTTTAAAACAAGTATTTAATAAAACCTTTATTTTTATTTTATAATATGAACAAACCCCTTAATTTTTCTAAAATAACTTTAGAAACTAATATTAAAATATTTAATAAAAAAATTCCTGTTTGGGTAATATTATTAGGAATAATATTGTTGTTTGGTTTGTTTTTAAGAATAAGTTTTTTAGATGCACCTAGTTTTTGGGTTGATGAGAGCATTAGTTCTAATGCTGCCGTAAAAATACTAGAAAAAGGTTTTCCTATATTTGATTCTGGCGCATTTTATTCTCGAGCAATGCTATTTCATTACTCTCAAAGCATATCAATGATAATATTTGGAATAAATGATTTTGGTGCTCGTTTTCCATCAGTTATTTTTGGTTTGTTAACTATTATTTTAGCTTATTTGTTTGGAAAAGAATTTGGAGGAAAAAAAGCTGGTTTGATGACGGCATTATTTTGTTCAATATTTTTTTTAGAAGTATTTTATTCAAAACAAGCAAGATTTTATCAATTATTTCAACTATTGTTTTTTGCAACAATATATTTTTCTTACAAAGCAAAAACAAACTTTAAGTACTTTTATTATTCACTAATAACATTTGTTTTAGCTATTGATACACAAATAGCAGGAATAATTTTAACACCAGTTTTATTATATCCTTTTTTTAATAAAAAAAATTTATCAAAAAAATTCTTGTTAAAAAACAAGTTTTTAGTAATACTAATAATTCCAATAATTTATTTTTTGATTGAAAGATTTATTAGTGCTATTAATATTGGCACTAACACAGAACTAGTTTTTTACTACATAACAAGTTATTTTGGTTTTTTCTCACACTTATTACCAATATTATTATTTGCTTTAATTGGATTAATATTTGCTTTTAAAGAAAAAAAAGAACTTTGTTTTTTGTTAATTGTTCCAACACTAATTTTATTGTTTTTATTGTTTTTTGTTGATTTGTTTGCTTTTAGATATATTTATTTTATTACTTTTCCAATAATAATATTTTCTTCTTTAATGTTTTATTTTTTAGCAAAAAAATATGATAATTTACTAATAATAATTTTTTTTGTAATGATATTTTTAACTTCAAATTTATTCAATCCTTTTATTTATTCTACAATATTAGTTCCAACATATAGAAATTTTAATGATTTTAGTGCCCCAGAAATAAATTACAAAAACATTCCTAGTGAATTATTATCAGAATTAAAAGAAGAAGATTCTAGAATAATTACTCTTTATTCTTCACATGTAGAATGGTACATAAAAAAACCTTTTTTAATAATTCCTTTTTCTATGAGTGGAAAAGGAACTAACACTATTAATTATTATAATTCTTTAATAGATAAGAATGTTGATGTTTATTCAGGACAAGAATTTTTAGAGGAAAAACCTTCCTTTGAGTTCTATTTTATAGGAGATAATTTTTCTTTATCAAAATTAAAGCCAACTCAAGTAGGATTTTTAGATACTATTCTTGATGATTGTACAGAATTATATAAGAATAGTAGCATTGTTATCAAAAAGTGTTCTTAGAAAAAACTATTTCAATTCTTTTTTTCTGAAATAGATAAATAATTTTCTTTTGTTATAACACTTTTTCTAAGTGTTTTTTCTATATCTTTTCTAGTATTACCTGCAATTGACCCGCCTTTTTTACTCACAAGGGGACAATTTGTCTCCAAGAACCACGAAAATAAAATAATTTATTCTAAACAAAGTAAATGAGCTTTATTTTATTAATTTCATTTCTTTTATAACAAATTCTTTTACTATTTTAAAACTAGGTAGTTCTTGTAGTATGAAGTGTTTTAGTTCTTCTTCCCACATAGTTGAATAGTCATTTATTTTATTAAAAAGCATTTTTTTTAGTTCTTTTTCGTTTGTATCAATTTCTTTATCAGATAATTTTTTTATTAAAAAAGAATAATCCAATGTAATTATTTTTAGTAAAAAGAATAAATCATATAAATCTCTTGCTTTTGTTCTGTTAAGGATTGCATGAATTTTTTCTGTAAATATTTCTTCCAAAGGCATTACTTTTATTATACATGGAGAAACATCAGGATAGAAAGAAAGGAATTCTTTTTTGTCAGCAGGATAAACTTTTTTTGTAAAATTAATATCTATTCTTATAGTATTTTTTTCTGTTAGCACCCCATTAAACCTTAACTTAAATAAATGAGAATTATGAATTTTTTTATAATCTAACTTAATATTGTTTTTTTTGCAAAAATCTTCTAATAATTCCATATTTATTTCTTTATTTGTAGAAAAATCCAAATCTTCAGAAAATCTTGGTAAAGAATAAAACTTATATAATGCTGTTCCGCCCTTAAAGATTAAATCGTCTCTTTTTTTTGATAAATAATAAAGTAAGTGGTCTTGCATCCAAGTTTTTTCTATATGTTCTTTATTTGTCAATTTATTTTTTTTACCTATTGTTACTAACAATTCACTATTAATTTCCATTTTTCATCCCTCTCCCCTTTTTTTTTGCTTAAAGGATCTAAGTAAATGTATTTTTTTGAAACTTTAACTTCTTTTTTTAACAAATAAGAGATTCTTTTTGTTTCTCCGCTTTTCTTTGCATAATCTAATAATTTTTTTGAATCAAGTTCTGGTAAAGCTTCTAATATAATATGTAATGGATGTATTCCAATACTATCAATGAAAGCTTTTTCTGGTTCGGCAATAAAAGTTTTTACCCCATTAATTTTTATTGAATTAAAACCAAAAAAGTTTTTGGTTTTCTTATAAAAAATTTTACCAATTTTTTTTGATCTTTTAGTTGTCATCAAAAAAATACTATTTGGAATTTGAGATATTAATCCATAATAACTTAAAGCTGAAGCACAAGAAACATAAGAAGGATTATTTAAAAATGGAGCAAAAATTAAAGGATTATCATGAAAAGAATACTTGTCCCTCATAATTCTAATTACTCTTTTTTCTTTAACCATTCTAGCCAATAATACTTTAGCATAAGCTCTATTCGTTGTGATCTTAGCCACGTCAGACAAAGAAAAAACAGGCATTTCCTTCATTGCATTCAAAACACTTAACTCATACATAATAATAATTAGAAACAAACAATTTTTAAACCAAAGGTGCGAGAAAGTCACTGTTTTTATATACTTTCTTGCATGTTAAGTTTTGTTCTGTGTTTGCAACATCTGTACTATATGCTTTTCCATCAGAAGCAACTAGTTTCAATTGGTGACAATTTGTCACCGACTCATTCCCTTCCTCTAAAAGCCTGTGTTTGAACACTTTTCAATAATTTCTTGCAGTTTGAAAATCGTTTTCTGTTAAAACAGCAACAACATCAACTATTGAGAAATAATAATCTTCTTCATCAGCATCCCACTTAACTCTAACCTTCTTATCTTCAAAAAGACGTATCTTTTCAGGGCCCACTCCATTGGTTTGAAATAATTTAATAGAATTATTTTGGACAACACTATTTTCTTCCATAACAAAGAGTTTATTTTAAACATATAAAAAGCTATTTAAGGTTCCATGCTGGTGATCAAGTAAACTTTTAATTTCTTCTTAAAAGCTAACATTTAAGTATTCTTATTTACTTGTTTTTTTCATGAAATCAATTTCAATAGTAATCCCTGTATTAAATGAAGAAAAAAATATTGCTCCTTTATATGAAGAAGTATCTAGTGTATTAAAAAAATTAAAATTAGATTTTGAAATAATATTTGTAAATGATGGATCTACTGATTCTACTTTAGAAGAAATGTTAAAATTACACAAAAAAGATTCTCATGTAAAAATAATTGATTTTAGAAAAAATTTCGGACAATCAGCAGCAATGAAAGCAGGATTTGATTTAGCTTCAAAAGATTTAGTTTGTTATATTGATGGAGATATGCAAGTAAAATTTAGTGAATTACCTATTTTTTTAAAAGAAATTGAAAAAGGATATGATTGTGTTATTGGATATAGAAGTAAAAGAAAAGACTCTTTTTCTAAAAATTTTATGTCATTTTTTGCTTCAAAATTAAGACATAAATTACTTGGAACTAACTTACATGATTATGGTTGTCCATTTAAGGTTTTTAGAAGGGAATGTTTAGAAGATTTAGAATTATATGGAGAAATGCATAGATATATTCCTCCAATGTTAAGATGGAAAGGATACACTAGCTCCGAAGTACACATAACTCACAGACAAAGAAAATATGGAAAAACAAAGTATAATTTATGGAGAATACCAAAAGGATTCTTGGACATGATAGTTATTTGGTTCTGGCAAAAATACGCTAACCGGCCACTACACATTTTTGGTGGCCTTGGCTTAATATCTATTGGCATTGGTTTTCTCTTAGGATTAGTATTGATTGTTCTAAGATTATTAGGCAGAATTAGTTTAGTTAATTCTTCCCTACCCATGTTTGCTGGCCTAATGTTCACCACAGGAGTAATATTCTTTTGCTTTGGCTTAATGGCCGACATGCAAATGAAAACCTATTACAAGGTTAGTGGTAAAAGGCCTTTTAACATTAAAAAGATTTGGAAATGAATTAGTTAGAATAAAGATTCTGCTTGTTTGTAGCTTTCTAAGCAACCAATATCGTGGCAATATTCTTCAAAATAAAATGCTTTAACTTTGCTGTTTTTCATTAAAATTTCTATTAAGTGTTCGTCTCCTTTATAA
Source organism: archaeon ADurb.Bin336 (assembly GCA_002068885.1). Lineage (GTDB taxonomy): Archaea > Iainarchaeota > Iainarchaeia > Iainarchaeales > JAAZKV01 > JAAZKV01. Next base: position 14,004 of record MWBC01000005.1, on the reverse strand, counting down.
TTTTTTATTATTGGAATAAATTTTTTTGGTATCATATAACAAAGAATAGCTTTTGTTAAAGATTTTGGTTCTAATGGTTTTTCTTCAAAAGAGATTACTTCATTATTTTCTAATTCAACAATACCGTGTTTTTTTGCATTCTCTTTACTCGTTTTTGTTACTGCAATAATTGGTTCTTCTTTAAAGTTTTTTTTCATTTTTTTTAAATCAAAATCAAAAACATTGTCACTTGATAACACTAAGAAATCTTCGTTATTTAAAGCTAGTTTTAAATCTTCAAGCCAACCCTTTGATTCTTCAACATTATTAACACTATTATTAATTATTTTTATTCTATCATCTTTCTTCCAATCCAAAAAATCTTTGTAGAACTTGTTGTTTGTAACAATAATTATTTCTCCAAAAAAATCTAGCTTATTTAATATAAAATCAATTACCTTTTTTTCTTTTAATGGTAATAATGCTTTAGCACAATTTTTTGTTAAAGGATACATCCTAGTACCAAAACCAGCTGCAAGAATAATGGCCTTCATGAAAAAAATAGTAACAAAAGCATTTAAAATTAAAAGCTTCTTAAAATTATTAAAAAAAGAAGGTTTCGTTTAAATGAAAATACTAGTAACTGGTTCAGCAGGATTTATTGGATTTCATACTTGTCTAGCTTTACTTAATCGTGGAGAGGAAGTAATTGGAATAGATTCAATGAACGAGTACTATGATATTAGTTTGAAAGAAGCTAGGAACAAAATTTTGTTGAATAATAAGAATTATTCTTTCTTTAAAACAAATATTGCAAATAAAGAGGAATTGTTTTCAATAATTTCTAAAGAAAAACCTTCTAAAGTAATTAATCTAGCTGCCCAAGCTGGTGTTCGTTATTCTTTAGAGAATCCCTTTATTTATGAAGAGAGTAATGTAAAAGGTTTTTTGAATATTTTAGAAGCTTGCAAGCAATTTGGTATAAAGGATTTAGTATATGCTTCTTCTTCTTCGGTTTATGGGGCTAATACAAAAATTCCTTTTAGTGAAGAAGATAGAGTAGATAAACCAATTTCTCTTTACGCTGCCACAAAAAAATCTAACGAAGAAATGGCTTTCACTTACCATCATCTCTTTGGATTAAACGTTACTGGGTTAAGATTCTTTACAGTATACGGGCCCTATGGTAGACCTGATATGACAATGTTTTCTTTCACAAAAGACATTATTGAAGAGAAGGTAATTAAATTATTCAATAATGGAGAAATGAAACGAGATTTTACTTTCGTATCAGACATAGTTAGTGGAATAATATTAGCTTTAGATAAATCCTATCCTTGCGAAGTATTTAACCTAGCTTTTGGTGAAAGTCAAGAACTAATGGATTTTGTAAAAGAAATTGAGAATAATGTTGACAAAAAAGCTAAAACAGAACTACTTCCACTCCAACAAGGAGATGTACTAATTACTTCCGGAGATATATCCAAAGCAAAGAAATTATTAGGTTACAATCCAAAAGTAAGCATTAAAGAAGGAGTAAAACAATTCGTTAAATGGTACAAGGAATATTATAAGAAATAAGATTATTGAAAGTGTTACAATGAAAAAAATACTAATGCTAAATTATGAGTTCCCACCACTTGGCGGTGGTGCCGCTAATGCTAATTATTATTTATTAAAAGAGTTTTCTAAAATAAAGAATTTAGAAATAGATTTGATTACTTCTTCTGCTAATAATAAGTATGAAGAGGAACAATTTTCTAAGAATATTAAACTCTATAAGTTAGATGTTCAAAAAAAGGATTTGCAATATTGGAAAATGAAAGAAATACTAATTTGGACTCTAAAAGCTTACAATTTATCAAAAAAATTAATTAAAAAGAATAAATATGATTTATGCCACTGTTGGTTTGGTTGGCCCTCAGGCATAATTGGTTACTTGAACAGAAAACAAGTTCCTTACATAGTTGCTTTGCGAGGAAGTGACGTGCCTGGATATAATGTTAGATTAGAAAAATTAGATAACCTTGTTTTCAAACCAATTTCTAAAAAAGTTTGGAGTAATGCTAAAAGTGTAATAGCTAATTCTTTAGGATTAAAAGAATTAGCCCAAAAAACGCTTAATTGTGATATTAAAGTAATTTACAATGGAATAGATACTAACGAATTTAAACCAGCTAAAAAGAAAAAATCTTCTACTATTAGATTAATTTCAACAGGGAGATTAATCAAAAGAAAAGGTTATGATTATTTAATTAAAGCACTTTCTGGTTTAGAAGGATTTTCTCTAACTTTAATTGGGGACGGGGATGAAAAAGAAAATTTAAAGAAATTAGCTAAAGAAGAAAAAGTAAAAATTAATTTCAAAGGAACTTTAGAACACAAAAAAATAGTTAAAGAACTTAGGCAAGCAGACATATTTGTATTACCCTCTCTAAATGAGGGTATGAGTAATTCTATTTTAGAAGCAATGGCAACAGGTTTACCAATAATAACAACAGATGTGGGCGGATCAAAAGAACTAATAAAAGAAAATGGTTTCATTGTTCAAAAAGCCAATATTAAAGAACTCAAAGAAGCTTTATTAAAATACAAAAATAATTCAAAATTATTATTAAAACACTCAAAACAATCAACAAATCTAACAAAACAAATGAATTGGAAAACAATAGGAAAACAATACGAAGGGATTTATAATGAACTGGCGTAAACCAATTATTTTTACCTTGCTTAAATTAACTGGTAGCAAAATCCCGTCAATTTTAAAAGAAATTGAACAAATTGATAATTCTTCAAAAGAAGAAACTGAAGCTTATCAAAAAGATAAATTAGAAAAAATTCTTTTACATGCTTGGCAAAATGTGCCTTATTATACGAGAGTTCTAGAAAAAGCAAAAGTTGTTGTTGATGGAAAAGTTAATTTAAAAAATTTTGATAAAATTTCTATTCTTACAAAAGATATTATTAGAAAAGAAGGAAAAAATCTTTATTCTAAAGACTATAAAGAAAGAAATTATTATGAAAATACTTCTGGGGGTTCAACTGGAGAGCCAGTTAGGTTTATTCAAGACAAAGAATATGATTTATGGAATACTGCAACAAAAATATATTTTTTAAAGAGATTAGGTAAGGGTCTTGGTGAAAGTGAGATTAAGTTTTGGGGTTCTGATAGGGATATTATAAAAGGAAATCTAACTCTAAAAGACAGGATAACAAATTTCTTGTATAATAGAAAATTCTTTAATTGTTACAATTTTGAAGAACAAAAAATGGGTGATTTAGTCAATTTAAACAATTCTTTTAAACCAAAATCTTATTGGGCTTATGTTGATGGGATTTATGAGTTTAGCAGATATTGCATCAAAAATAGTGTTAAATTGTATAGTCCAAAATTTATTGTAACTACTATTGGACCATTATACGAAAAAAATCGTGCAATTATTGAAAAAGCATTTGATTGTAAAACATTTAATCAATATGGTTCAAGAGAATTAGGTGTAATAGCTATTGAAAATAAAATAAATGAGTTAAATGTTTTTTATTGGAGACAATTTATTGAACTTTTGGGTAAAGAAAGTGAGAAAAAAATTATTATCACTTCCTTAGATAATTATTCAATGCCATTAATAAGATATGAAATTGGCGATGTTGCAGAAACAAACCCTAATTATTATATTATTAATAAAACAAAATCTTTTTTGACTATTGGGCCTGTCGTTGGACGAACGCTCGGATTTTTCAAAACAAGGAGTGGTTTAAAACATTCTCATTTTATTGTGCAACAATTATTTTTTAGGGGTTGGATAAAAAAATTCCAAATAATTCAAAAAGATTACAACTTGATTATGATTAAGCTTGTTGGCAAACGAAACAAAGAAATGAATGAAATAGAAAACAAGATTAAGATCCTTATGGGTAAAAATTGTAAAATCCAATGGAATTTTGTTAAAGAAATTAAGCCAACAAAAAGTGGAAAATACTTATACACGGTGTGTGAAGTTAAATGAAAGTATTAAATATAATAGATTCTCTTGGCTTAGGAGGAGCCCAAACAGTTGTCAAAGGAATTTTTGAAGGTCAACAAAGAAACAAAAATATTTTTTTATATGCTTTAAGAAAAAATGAAATAATTACTGAAATAAATCATGAAAATGTATTTGGTTATAAGTCTGCTTCAAAATACTCAGTTTTCCCTTTATTTGAATTAAAAAAAATAATTGAAAAAGAAAAAATTGATTTTATTCACTGTCATTTATTTCGATCACAAGTTTTTGGTTGGCTTTTAAAAAAATTATTTTTTCCGAATATTAAATTGATATTTCATGAGCATGGAAAAATATTTAAAAATCAATTTTTTTATAATAATTTTATTAGAATTTCAAAAAATAAAACAAATTTGTTCATTGCAGTTTCAAATTCAACAAAAAAAGAACTTATTGAAAATGGAAAAATTACTGAAGACAATGTTAAAGTTTTGTACAATTTTGTTGATTTAGATAAATTTAATAGAAAAAATATTACTTGGAATATTCATGAAGAAAAGACAAATTTAGGGCTAAAAAATACGGATTTTGTAGTGGGTTTTGCAGCTAGATTAGTTGAAAGAAAAGGGTGGGAAGATTTTATTTTAGCCTCAAATAAATTGATAAAAAAAAATAAAAATTTTAAATTTGTTATTGTAGGTGACGGAAAAGATAAAGAAAAAATGCTTTCTAAAATAAATGAATTTAATCTGAGCAATAATATTATTTATTTAGGGTATTCTTCCAAAATGGTTTGGTTTTATTCTTTACTTGATTGTTTTGTAATCCCATCACAGTGGGAACCTATGGGATTAACTGAAATTGAAGCACAAGCTATGAATATACCTGTTATTGCAACTAATGTACCTGCATTGAATGAAATAATTCAAGATTCAGAAAATGGTTTGTTATTTAAAGCAAAAGATGCAATGGATTTATCTAGAAAGATTGAATTAATTTATAAAAACAAAAAATTAAGAGAAAAGATTATTAAAAATGGATTAAATAATGTTAAAAAGTATGATTTAACTAATTACAAAATTGAATTAAATAAACTTTACAAGGATTTGAAATAACATGGTTAATAATATAATTAGTCAGAACAAAAAAGCTCACGATAAAATATTTAAAGTTTATAACTTGAAGCATTCTGAAATCTATAACAAAATAGAGCAAGCACGATTGAGAAAAGTTATTTTAAATATAGTTAAAAAGGTAAAAGCTAAAGAAATTAATGTTTTGGATGTTGGGGCTGGAACCGGGAATTTATCATTGAAGTTTTTAGATGAAGGTTGTAAAGTTATAGCCTCTGATGTATCTGAAAAATCACTTGAATTATTAAAAAAATTATCAAACAAAAATAAAAATTTGAGTGTGGCAATGATAACTAATGAAAATTTGCCTTTTAAAGACAATGAATTTGATATTACTTGTTGCTATTCAGTTTTACATCATGTGCCAGATTACATAAATACGGTTAAAGAAATGATTAGAGTAACTAAACCAGGAGGATTCATTTATATTGATCATGAAGCAAATGAAAATAAATGGAAACCTAATAAATATCTAATAGAATATTATAAAAAAACTAATCAAACTTTTGTTGAACATCTAATTAAATTAATTAAAACAAGAGAATTATTTAGTTTTGATTTTATAAAAACATTTTTTATTAAGACATTTGTTGATAAAAGATATAAAAGAGAAGGAGATATTCATGTTTGGATTGATGACCACATTAATTGGAAAAAAATTAGGGCTTTATCCAAAAAGCATTGTAAAATAATTTTAGAAGAAGATTATCTTATGTATAAGCAAAAAGTTGGATTAAAAGAATATTTAAATTTAAGAAAATTGTGCAATGATACCAAATATATATTATTAAAAAAGTTATGATAAATTAAATTAAGGAAGTTTACTATGAAAAATAAGTGCCCACTAATTAGTGTCGTAATGTTAAATTATAATGGATTAAACTACTTGAAAAAAACAATTAAACCTATTTTAAATTTAGAATATCATAATTATGAATTTATAATTGTTGATAATGGTTCAACTGATGGAAGTATTGAGTATATTAAAAAATTTAAAAAGATTAAATTAATTAAAAGCCCTAGATTAAGAGAAAAAAATTTTGCTTGCAATTATGCTATAAAAAGAGCTAAAGGCAAGTATATTTTACTTTTAGATAATGATGCATTATTAAACGACATTAAAATTATAAAAAATCTGCTGAATTTATATTCTAATAAAATTGGGGCAATTAGTCTATCTTTTTTTGATGTGGGTAAATTAAAATCTTCTAATTATGGAGGTTATTTCAATAACTACACTTATATTAAAAAAAATAAAGCAGTTCAACTAAAAAGTTTATCAGATTTTAATAACTGTCAAGTTGGATTTCCACAAGGATTTGCAATTTTTATTTCGCGAAATAATTGGTTAAAAATAGGCGGATATGATGATCATTTAATATTTGGAGGGGATGATAGTGACTTGGGAATTAAATTATGGCTTTATGGTTATGAAAATATTTTATATTCAAAGACAGCACAAACTCACTTAGGGTTACCAAAAAATAAAACTAATGTACAATATCAATTAAGATTAAAAGAAACCTTTTATGCACATCTTTATACTATAGTAAAAAATTATTCTTTTGTTAATATGTTAATTACTTTATTTTTTTATTCGATATTTAGTTTTATAAAATCAGTAAAACAAGCAATTCAAAGAAATCATTTACCAACATTTTTTGCTTTTTTTCAAGGATATTATTTATTTTTAATTAACTTACCAATTGCATTCAAAAAAAGAAAAGAAATTCAATCAAAAAGAGTAATTAAAGAAGACATTTTTTTAAAAATAAGACCTTTGAGGCTTGATTAAAAATGATTCAATTTATTTTATTAAAATATTTTTCAAACAAAGAAACGCTTGATAATTTTTTTTGGAGAAGTTTACAAATTTTTGGAAAACAAGGAATTACTTTTCTAATATTTATTGTTTGTGCTTTTTTGTTACCCCCGTTTGAATTTGGAATTTACAATTATATTTTGGCCATAATTTACTTTTTAATTATGTTTGGAGATTTTGGTATTTCCACATCAGTTTCAAAATATGTTGCAGAATATAGTTTAACTGACAAAAATAAATTAAGAAATGTTCTTTTTAGTTCGGGGGCATTAATCTTTGGATTAACAATAATTATTACTGTTCTAACTGTTCTTTTTGGAGAGTTTTATTTAAAAGAAAATTATATTTATATTTTGTATTTGTTGCCAATGCTTTTTCTTTCTCCAATGACTTCTTTATATGATGGAATTTATAGGGGTTTAAAGAGATTCAAAGAATTAGCAATTATTTCAATAATAGTTGGAATTATTTCAATTTTTATGATATATTTTTTAATAATAAACTTTGGTTTACTTGGTGCATTAATTGCACAAAATTTATTTTATCTTATTTTATTGATTGTTTTGGCGGTTAGTTACCGAGACTTTGATTTAAAAATAAATAAACAATTAATAAAAGAAATTGGAACTTATTCATTATTAGTTGGTTTATCCACAATGGGGCTTTTTTTATACACAAGAGTAGATATAATAGTTTTAGGATATTTTGGTTTAATCGAAGAAATTGCATACTATGAAATAATAAACAAAATTTTTACTATTATTCTTTTACCAGTAACAATTTTAGCAACAGTTGTTGCGCCAAATACAACAAAAAATTTTGCTTTAAAAAAATTTAAGTATCTAAAACAAAAAATTTTAAAAGAATCAATAGCACTCTTTTTTATTGGATTATTTGTTTCAATAATTCTATTTTTTGTCGCTCCTTTTAGTTTTCAAATTGTTTTTCAAGAGTATAATCCGTTAATTTTGATGAATCTATTAAGCATATTTTTGATTTTGATTCCATTAAGGTATTTTTCAACTTATTTGACTGTAGGGTATATTACCCCTTCAGGAAATGCGAAGATTTTAACCAAATATTTAATTTTTTTTGGAATAGTAAATTTAATTTTAGATCTTTTATTAATTGAACAATTTGGTTTAATTGGGGTAGTATATGCTACTTTAATAAGTCAAATATTATTTATATTCTTCAAGGATATTGTTAGTTTTTTACCCATGGTGTTTAGAAATGCTAAAATATAATAAAATAAAAAACACTTGTACGGGTTGTTTTGCATGTTATAATATTTGCCCTACTAATGCTATTTCTATGCGATTAAACAAAGAGGGTTTTCTTTATCCTGAAATAGATAAAGAAAAATGTATTAATTGTGGATTGTGTGAAAAAGTTTGTCCAGTGTTAAATAAAATAAAAAATAATAATCTGAAACCAAAAATAGTTTTTGCTGCAAAATCAAAAAACCAGTTAATTCAAAAAAATAGTTCTTCAGGAGGCATATTTTCAGAATTAGCAAATTATATTCTTGATAGAAAAGGTGTAGTTTTTGGGGTTACCTTCAAAAATAACAAAACAAAACATATTTGTATAAAAAATAAAGATGAATTAGAAAAAATTAGGGGATCAAAATACTTACAAAGTTATATTAATTATTCATTTAAAGACGTTGAAAAAAATCTAGTTGATAAAAAAGACGTGTTGTTTTCTGGAACGCCTTGTCAAATTTCAGGATTAAAAGAATATTTAAAGTTAAGAAAAACAGACGATCAAAACCTATTTTTAATAGATGTTGTTTGTCATGGAGTTCCATCATATAAAATTTTCAAGGAATATCTGAAAAATGAATTTGGGGGCAATACTAGAATAAAAAATATTAATTTTAGATACAAAAAAGAAAGTTGGGATAATTACTATATTACTTATTATTTTGATAAAGGAAAAGAGATTTCAAACAATTACAAACGAGATTATTTTTTTAGAGGGTATTTAAAAAATTTTTATTTAAGAAAGTCGTGTTATAATTGTAACCTTGCAAGAATTCCAAGACAAGGAGATATAACTTTAGGTGATTTTTGGGGCATAAAAAAAGAATATTACGATTCACAAGGAATTTCTTTAATTTTAATTAATAACAAAAAAGGAAAAAATTTAATTAATAAAATAATAAAATTAATTGAAATTGAAGAATTGGACATTATTGAGGCGTCAAAAGGAAATCCAAGATTAATAAACGGGAAATATGATTCAATTAAAGAAAGAGAACAATTTTTTATCGATTATTTTGCAAACGGATTTGTTTTTGTTAAAAAAAAGTATTTAAAATCAAAAACAACACAATTAATAATATTAAAAATTAAAAAATTATTGGGGTATTAAAATGAAAAAAATATTAATTTTACATGCATACAATACATATAATTATGGTTCTTTCATGATGTTGATTAATTTTATAGAATATAATTATAAAGAAAATAAAAATCTAAAATTTTGTGTGGAATTAGATTCTAAAGAAGATTTTGAAAGATTAAAAAAAGAAATAAGCAAAGAAATAAAAATTTATTTTATTAAAAAAAAGAAATTTAATTATAAAAAAATAAAAGGGAAAATAAACGGTTTTTTATATAAACAATTATTCTCACAAATAGAAATAATTAAACAAAAATATTCAGCAGTAGTTATTCTCGGGGGGGATGATTTAAGTGAATATTATGCTGGTTGGCAGGTTTCATTTGAACTATTAAAAATATTTTTTTTATCAAAAAAAGTTCCTGTTTTTTTAATTGGCCAAACAATAGGTCCCTTTAACTATTGGAGAAAAAAAATAGCTAAATTAACTCTAAGTAAGTCACATATTTATTTAAGAGATTCATTATGTAAAGAATATCTAGAGAAAGAAATTGGATTAAATAATCTTGTCCTTTCTAGCGATTTGGCTTTTTTAGATTTGCCAAATCAAAAAAAATATTTGAATTTTTATAAAAATTTTAAAATTAAAAAAGAAAATTATATTACACTTGTACCCTCAGGGTTAGTTAAACAATATACTTCAAATGAAAATGATTATATTAATAATTGGATTATTCTAATTAAAAATTTAATAAAAAATCCCAAGTTTAAAAATAAAAAAGTTGTTCTTTTAGCACATGTTTTAAAACCTAGTTCAACAGACGATCGAATAATAATTGATAAAATTTATTCTAAATTAGAAAATAATTTTAAAAAAAATATTGTTTTAGTTAAAGAAGAATTATTGCCCTCACAAGCAAGAAGCATATTAGGAAACGGATTATTTACTATTACGGGAAGAATGCATGCTGCAATTTCAACCTTGCAAATGAAAAAACCTGCAATTTCATTGGCATATAGTGTTAAATATGCAGGAATTATTGGAAAAGATTTAGAATTAGATTTAGTTATTGAAGCAAAAGGAAACACTATTTGGAAAAATAAAAAGATAGTTTTTGATATAGAAAGAAAAGTTAAAGATTTAATTAGTTCAAAAATAAAATTGAATAGTAAAACACAGTCCAAAATAAAAATGTTAAAAAAATTTATAAAACAAAATAAAGAACTTGTTTTACAATTAAATAATTGTATTTAATTATTAATTGTAATAAACAATCAAATTGTAATCCCCTAAAAAAATATTATGGTCAAATTTCATTTTGAGTAATTCTAAATCAGTTGAACTTAAATATCTATTGGAATGTTTAAGTTCATCATTAATCACAACACAAAAATTTGAATCTAATTTTTTAAAAAAATCTTTATTTGTATATACTGGAATTTTTTTTAATAATTCAAAATAATTATTATTTGAATCTTTAAAATATCTTGAGTCAGACTTTAACAAAGTTTCACTTAAATAAGTGGTTTTATCTATTCGAACCCCATAAAAAGTCAAAATTGCTGGCCTATGAATTGAAACTATTATTTGTTTATCCAAACAAAAATTATTTAAAAAATCAGAGGTTTCTTTATATGAACTATAATTTATTTCATCCACTAAACTCGGGGAGTCAAAAAAATTTAAAGGGTATTGATTGATTAATGTAGCAAATAATATAATACTAAATAAAATAAATATTTTTCTTTTTTTTAAATAAATATTAATTATATTCCTTAAAGAAAGAGTTATTAAAATAATAAATATTGGGTATGTGAACATAAATATTCTAATAAATTGTAATTTTTTTGATGCAAAAGAATAAGTTATGCCAATTATTAATCCCATAAATAATAAACTTTTTTTCGACTTAGAGATATTTAAAAAAAATGAAGTAAAATTAACAAAAATAAGTACAATAAAAGGCAAACTTAATAAAAAAATTTCAAAAAGGTGAGTTATAGAATTTATTTGTGAACTTTTTGAACTTATTGTAAAACTAAAAAATACAGGCACAATTATAGAAAAATTAAATAAAATGTAAATTAAACAAATTAATAGTTTTAATATGAATATTTCATTTTTTTTGACCAATAGTTTACTAAAAATGTTTTTATTAGTTATCTTGATTTTTTTTAATTCAAATAAAATTAAATAAATGACTAAATAAGTATTTACAAAAGATGACATTAAACTTACATAATCATTACTATATACAGTATTAATTATACCTATAAAAAAAAGCCCAATTAAGGATATGCTTGTTCCTTTTATATTGTTTATATTAACAAAATAAATTGTTTTAAAAAATAAAAAAATGGATAATACAATGAATAGTTCATAAAAAATATACATTCTTATATAAAAGTGATTAAAAATAGTGAAATAAGTTAAAGTATAAATTAATAACCCACTAATAATCGAAAATTTAGAAGTAACATTATTTTTTAAAATTTTATACAAAAATAAAAAAATAATTAATGAAATAACCAAAGGCACAAGTTTTGCAGCCAATAAACTTTGTCCAAAAAAGAAAAAAGAAAATGCAACAAAAATTGAAACATAACTACCTCTTAGATAATATCCTTCAAACATTGATCCTTCTGAATAAAATTGAGTAAATTCACCATTTTCTAACAAAGAAACCCCATTTAAAATATGATAATATTCATCAATATAATTTCCGGTATACACAACAGGCATCCCAATTCTTATTATTAAAAAAATAATAATTATGCTAATTAATAGAGAACTATAAATCCATCCTGCCTTGTACATCCACTTGAAAATGTGTTTTGCCAGGGGTATATTAGCCAGTTTAGAATATTTTTTTTCAAATTCAAGAGCTCTTTTCTCTTCTTCTTTTTCTTCTGCGTTTTGTTCTTCTTCTATTTCTTCTATTATTTCTTTGTTTTGGTAGAAGGTTATTGCTCCTAGGATGATAGTGAAGAGGGTTAGTTGGAATTGCATTGCCTTTAGGGGTTCTGTGATAAAGGTTATTTGTTCGAAGTTTAGGGAGGATATGGTTACTAGGATTAGTAATAATAGGAATGAATATTTGCATATTTCTTTTTCTTTGAAAAAAGAGGGCTTTTTTTGTTTTAGGATGATTAGGAGTATTGATATTAGTATTAGGTATAGGGCTATTGGTGTAAAGAAGGTGTTGAAGCTAGAAAAGAATTCTATTTTGAAAAGAGAAAATACTGATAATATTATTAGTAAGTGAGGATAATAAGGAAATAGTATTTTGTCAGAGAATTCTTTAGCGTATTGTTTTAGTTCTTTTATGCTAGTGAGGTGTTTTGCTTTATCTAAGAAAAGAAAGGTTTCTTTTGGAATAATATTTTTTGGAATAATATTAATTACTTTTGACCAAGGAACATACAATAATAATGTTATTAGTAATAAGGGTAAGAATAATAGGAATGTTCTTTGTTCTAGGCCTGGGTAAAGAAAAGGGTTTTTTAGAAAAACACTATATAATAATACTAGTAATAACCCTGTTGTTATTATTAAAAATATTTCTTTGAAGTTGTAAATGGTTTTTTTATAATTATTAAATGCTTCAAGGTTTTGTTTAAAAGAACTTTTTGTTAGAGAGTATTTTGTTGGAAATCCTTGTTTAAAGATTTTTTCTTCTTTTAGTAATTCTTTTATTGTGTCTTTTAGTTCAAAAAAATCAGTTTTTGTTTTTTGTTTTAATTCTTCAAAAGAATAATCTTCTTCTTTTAACAAAGAAGTAACTTTATCACTAAGTTTCATTACAATATTTGTTAAAGAAATGTTTTTAAACGATTTAAAACTATTTTTTTAGAGGTTTTTTTTCTTAAAAAAAAACCTTGAGTTTTAATTTTTTAAAAAAACTTAGTTTTTTACAAAAACGTAAAGTTTATATATGTTTTATGATTTATTCTCTATAATAAAATGTATATTTTTTTATTCTATAGGAGATTGATATAAATGGCAATTTTTAAAAAAAATGAACAAAAAAATAAGTTTATTGCAATGGGAATTGCATTATTTATTTTAATTATCTTATTTTTAGCAGGACCAGCAGCAGCATTCACTGTTAATTGGACTGTGCCTGAAAATGGATATAGCGGAGAAGAAGTATCTTTTTCAGTTATAATTGAAAAAAATACTAATGAAGTTTTTTCAGATGAAATAACTGCACAAATAACTGCTACAGGAGCAACTTATACTGATGTAACTATGCGTTGTACTCAAACACAAAGTGAATTAGGTGGGTATGGTTATGGATATCTTAATAATTCAAATTCTGGTTATGGATACGGGCATGGTTATGGATACGGTAACGGATTAACTAATCCAAAAGGACAAATTGAATGTGATGGTACATTTACACCAAGTGTAACTGGAACACACACTATAACACTTTTAAATGGAGGATTCCAAATTGGAGATCCTGAAACAATTTCTATTACAAATAGACCATCAACAGGTGGAAGTAGTTCAACAACTACAGTAGTAACAACAACTAACACTACAACTGATGATACTACTGATGAACCAGGAACAACTACAGAAACAGTTTATGAAGTAACAGAGACAGTTACTTATACTCCTGAACAATTAGAAGAAGTATTAAGTAATATGACTGATGACCAAGGTAATGCTTTATTTACTGAAGTTGAAATAGCAAAAATGGTTGAAAACTCAGAAGAATATGAATTCGAA
>MWBC01000004.1 GCA_002068885.1 archaeon ADurb.Bin336 | reverse complement strand
GATTTTTCAATGCCTTCTTCTTCTTTTGAAAAATTTGATGTGGTGGAGAATAGGTTAGGACTTGATTTGGATTATTTGAATCAAGTTTTGTCTAGAGCCCAAGGGGGAGATTCTTTAACTCTTTCAATCGATGAGAAGAAAGCTTTTCTTTCAGTAACATTTAAAGGGAATGCGCAAAGATCTTTTCAAGTTCCTTTAATTGATATTTCTACAAGCGAGGTTCCTAATCCTAGGATAGAATTTGATTCAGAATTAGTAATATCCGCTTCTTTTTTGCAAAATGCTTTCAAGGATGCTGCGTTAATTAGCAGTCACTTAGTGCTTGGGTGTAGTGAGGATAAGTTTTTTGTTAAAGCAAATTCTTCAAAAGGAAATTTGCATGAAGAATTAGTAGAGAATAAGGATTCTCTCCCAGAGTTTAGGGTTAAGAGGGAGTGCAGGAGTATGTTCCCACTTGATTATTTACAAGATATGCTAAAAGCAGCTTCTGGGGACACTAAAGTTAATTTATTTTTAAAATCAAATGCTCCGGTTAAAGTTTCTTACAAAATAGGGGATGCTAATATTAGTTACTTTTTAGCTCCAAGAATAGAAACTGCTTAAAAAGTTTTTTTAGACAATTCAGAAGCAATTCTTAAATACTTCTCTATTCTTTCTTTTTATTATTGGAGTACACAAAAGAGGTTTTTTTATGATTGAATCAAGGCAATCAGATTTTTTTAGGAGTGCGGTGGAATCAATATCTTCTTTTGTTCCTGAAGGAAATTTTCGTTTCTCTGATAAAGGAGTTTTTTTCAAGTCAATTGACCCCTCTCAAGTTGTTTTAGTAGATTTTTTTGTTGATAAAAAGTATTTTGATAAGTATGCTATAGAACCAAATTTTGTTGGAGTTGATTTAGTTGAGTTAAACAAAATTCTTCAACGTGCTTTACCTAGTGATAAATTAATTCTCTCAATCTCTGACTCTGAAATGAAAATTGCTTTCGAATCCCAACTTAAACGAAACTTTCGTTTGCCTTTAATTGATGTATCCTCGGATGAAGTAAAAACCCCTAGCATTAATTATGATGCAAAAATAGAGATTAGTGCTTCTTCTTTGAAAGAAATTCTCAAAGATGCTTCTTTGTTTGGTTCAAGCATTATTTTGAAAATTAATAATGGAAAATTTTTCATTGAATCAAGGGGTTCTAATGGAGTAATGGATGCTGATGCGAGTAAAGTTTCTAACATTTCTTCAAAAAGTGATGTTAATGCAAAATTCTCTCTTAGTTTTTTTCAAAATATTATAAAACAAGCTCCTCTTGACAACCAAGTTACTATAGAGTTAAAGAATGATTCTGCCATGAGAGTAACATACACCATTGGCCCAAGCAAAATGGTTTTTTATTTGGCTCATATGATTCTTTAGTTTTTTTTGGTTCTCTGCCTGTTGTAAACCTTCAAAACAAAATTGATTTCAATGAAGCTTTAGTTTTTTTTGGTTCTCTGCCTGTTATAAACAGGCAAGTTCTTTCGTCAACCTTGTGTAAGGTTGGGTTCTAGTAAAATGGTTTTTTATTTGGCTCATATGATTCTTTAGTTTTTTTTGGTTCTCTGCTTATTGTAATCCATTATAGGATTCTTTAGTTTTTTCTCTATTAGTTTTTGTTCTCTAATTATTTTTTGCCCCCTACTTGTTTGATTTTTTAAAATAATTAATTTTTGAGCATCATATTTTATTTTAATGCTTTGCGACCATTTCTTTGTTATGAATAATCTTCTCTTTGCTCAAAAATTTCCTTTTACTCAAATAGCGAAGAATGTGTTAAAGGATTTGGATATTTCTATTGATGATGTTAGTGAGAGTGCAATAAAAAAAGCTGCGTTAATTGTTTCAAGATCTTTTTCAGGTGAGAAATTAAATTTTGATTTAATTAATCCTTCAAAGAGTGCTCTTGAACTTGATATAATTTCTTTTCCTATTGCAAAAATGTTTGTTTCTTCAATGAAAACAAATAATATGGTTGAAAAGTTTTCTTTTTTTTATTTTAAGAACACGTTCAACAATTTAGTGGATAGTGATTCTTCTTTTGATTTGTCCCTTAGATTGGCTGATGATTTTGGGTTAAAGTATGTTTTGACAGAGGAGAAGGGTTTTGTGGAAGTTGATTTGCTTGATTATTTAAAAATTTTTTTTGTTGATAATGAAAGCAAGGTAGTTAATAAGCAAGTGTATAATGGGAAAGTTTTGTTGAATCAAAATGATTTTGCAAGATTTTTGTCAGAATTAGCTTACTCAAAAGTATTTTCTTCCCTACCAATTCCCTTAAATCAAATTCCTAAAAGAATTTCTTTTCTCTCAAAGAGTATTGATTCTCAATTAATTGTAATGGAGAAAAAATCTTTTGATTTAAAATTAGTTGGAAAAATAGAACCAAATTTTTTTCCTCCTTGTATGCTCGCACTTTATAATGATCAACTAGCAGGAAAAAAATTAACTTATTCTGCTCGCCTTGCATTAGCTTCTTTTTTGTATCAAGTAGGGATGAATAAAACAGAGTTAATGACTCTTTTTTCAAAGAGTCCTGATTTCAAAAAATCAGTTTCAGATTATCATGTTTCTAGGATATTTGAAAAAGAGTTGTCTGCTCCAGGGTGTCAAAAAATGACGGAGTATGGACTTAAGGTTAATGAGTGTGGGAAGAGTTGTAAGTATAAGCACCCAATGCAGTTTTATTTATCTAAGTTAAGGATTAGTAATAGGATAAAGAATGCTCAAAAAGGGGGTGGTGAGTAGTGTATCAATTTGAATCTTCTCCCGAAGCAGATTTCTTGAAAAAACATTTTTCTTCATTTTACAAAAACAATTTTGTTGATTCTGTTCCTAGTGTAGAGTTAAGAGAATTTGGGTTTGGGGTTTTTAAAAGAAAAATAGCTAATAGGAATTTGTCTTTTTCTTCTCTAAAAGAAATGAATGATTTTTTGAGGAATGACTCTCCCTTATTTTTTTCTTATTCTAATTCTTGTTACAAATTTCCTTCCAACACTCCTATGGTTACAAAGGAATGGATTAAAGCGGATTTGATTTATGAGTTTGATGCTGATGAACTAGGTATTTCTATTGAAGAAATTGATGGAGTTCAATGGTTTTTGCACGAGCATTTAGATGAAGCAAAAAAACAAGTTTTTAGGTTAATAGATTTTTTGGAGAATGATTTTGGTTTTTTAAGAGAAGATATTTCAGTTAATTTTTCTGGAAAAGCAGGGTATCACGTTCACTTGAAGAGTGATTCTATTCAAAATTTGAATAAAAAATCCAGAATAGAGTTAGTTGATTATTTAACTGGGTATGGGTTGGATTATGTTAATTTAGGGTTTTACCTAGATACTCTTTATTGTCCAAAGCCCACTCCCAAAGGACTTTGGAGTAAGCGGATACTAAAAGGAATAAAAGAGTTTTTTGATTCTAGCGAAGAGAATATTTCAAGTGTTCTAAAATTATCTTCTAAAAAAACTAAGAATATTTTATCAAAAAAAGAGGTTATTATTGATTCGTTGGATAAGGGGTTGTTGTTTCCTTTTAAAGAAAAAAAATCTGTGTTGTGGAAGAATATTCTTGATTATGTTGTTTCAAAAGAAATGAGTCCTATTGATAGACAAACAAGCATTGATTTGCACAAAATTGTTAGGGTTCCAAATACTCTTCATGGAGAAACAGGGCTTATTGCAAAATCAATTCCTTTAGATGACTTAAAAGATTTTGATCCATTCAAAGACACTATTGTATTTGGTAGTGAATCAATTAAAGTAAAAATAAGTAAAACCCCCAAATTCATTCTTAAAGGGGAACACTTTGGGCCTTTTGAAAATCAAGTAGAGGAGTTGCCTCTTTTTGTAGCAATTTATTTGATTGGAAAAGGGTGTGCGGTTTTAGAACAAAAATAAGTTAATTAAATTATTTTTTAATTTTTATTTTGTTTTTAAACGCACTATTCTTTTTAATTGATTTGTTCCACAATTATTTTAGGTTTTTATTTATGCGTCTTGATTATGATGAGTTAAGGAGAATTCACAGGCTTGAAAAAAATACTTCTAAACTCGTTGAAGTGGAAGATGATTTTATTTCTTCTCTTGAAAATTTTGTTGAAGATGAAAAGAAAAAATACTTCGCTTCCCTAAAAAATTTTTCTTCCTCTCAAGCAAGGGAGTTCACTAATTTGAAGCGAATAATTGATGATATTTTTCAAATGAGGGAAAAAAAGATTTTGAACAAAGCATTGATTTCTGCCCACACTAAAGATTATGATGATAATAATATGTCTGTTGAAGAGAAAGAGATGTTCAAAAAAATTTACAAAATTTTGGTTACTCATAGAGAAATTTTTTATGATTTGTTTGGAGAAAATGAAAAAGAAACAACTGATTTAGTTAATCTTTCAATACTCCAAGATATTCCTACTTTTGTTGGAACTGATATGAAAGAATATGGCCCTTATTCTAAAGGGCAAGAGGTTAAGCTTCCTCAAAAAGTAGCAAGGATGTTTATTACTAGAAAGATAGCTAAAGAAGCATAATTTTTTTTGATTAATTGAATAATTTTTTATTGATATTTTTTAATTAAATCAAATATTTTTTTTAAATTAGTCAAAAATATTTTTTTGGTTAATAAGAGAGTTTTTTAAGTGTTTTTATAAAGGTTTTTCTTATGGATTTTCCAAATAGAGATGATTTTGTAGTAGTTAAGGTAAGTCAAATACTTGATTATGGGGTGTTTGTAGAATTACTTGAGTATAATAATGCTAGGGGTTTTATTCACATTAGTAATGTTTCTTCTTCTTGGGTAAAAAATATTAGAAATTTTGTTAAAATGAATCAGGTTAGGGTAGCAAAAGTTCTTAACGTTGATTTAGCAAAGAGGCAAATAGATTTGTCTTTTGCCGGAGTTAACCCAATGAGGGAGAGGCAAGTTTTGAATCAATTCAAACAAATTAATAGAGAAGAAAAATTAATTGAGATTTTATCAAAAATGACAAAAAAATCTTTTGATGAAGTTTGGGATAATGTAGCAGAACCTCTTTCACAAGCACATGGTTCTCTTTACGATGCGTTTGAAAAAATTGCTTTGGGTTATGATTTTTCTGGAGAGGTTGAAAAATTTTGGGTTGAACCAGTTAAAAAATTGGTGAAAGAAAATATTGTAGTTTCAAAAAAAGAGATTTCTGGTAAAGCAAAAATATATTGTCTTTCTTCAGGCGGACTTAATTTAATTAAGAGTGTATTAAAAGAATTTGAAGAAACAAATAATTGTATTGTTGCTTATGCGGGGGGCGGTTCTTTTAATTTAGCTTGTTCCGGTTTAACTTACAAAGAAGCGGACAAAACCCTCACTAGGTTAGTTGACTCCGCTCAAAAAAACTCTAAAAAATTAGGAGTTGTTTTTGAATTTACTAGGAATGATAAGAAGTAAATAAATCATTTTTGTGACTAGATTTAAGATTTATATTCTTTTTCTTTTAATAATTATTCATGCCTACTAGGTTACTCGTAACAAAAAAAGTTCAATTCAAGGAAGCAACTCTTATAGTTGGTTTGCCTGGAATTGGTTTAGTTGGAAAAATTGCTGTTGATTATTTATTAAAACAACTTAAAACAGAAAAAATTGCTGAAGTTTTATCCGATTCTTTTCCCCCAAGTATTCACACTAAAAACTCAAAAATTTTTTTGATTAAGGATGATGTTTTTCACTTTAATTTTAAGGGGAAAGATTTTTTGATTCTAGCTGGCCCAGTTCAACCAACTCTTGATTTTAAAGTAGGTTCTGCTCATGAACACTATGAGTTTGCAGAAACTTTAGTTGGTTTTTTTAAGAGCGTGGGAGTGACTGAAATAATTACTCTAGCAGGTCTAAATGTAGGGGATAGGAGATTGAACAAAAAACCTGATGTTATTGTTGCGGGGACTGATGATGAAATAATTAATACTTGGAAAAAGTGTGGTGCAAAAGAGGATAAAAAAGAGGGGCTCATTTCTGGAGCAGCTGGGTTAATTGTTGGTATAGGTAGATTGCATGGAATTAAAGGAGCTTGTTTGATGGGCGAAACAAATCCTCAATTAGTTTATGGTGATCAAGGTTCTGCAAAGCAAGTAATTGAATTAATTTCAAAGAGATTTAATTTAAAATTAAAAATGAAGAGTATTGAAAAGGATGCTAAATCAATTGAAAAAGCGTTTAAAGAATTAACTACAAATCTCCAACAAGCAGAAGTTGAAGAAAAGAATGAAAGTGGATTATCCTATGTGCGATAATTTTTTTTAAAAAAGTTATTTGTGCTAGTGTTGGTTTGGTTCGAAGTTATTTATTGATTTGTCTTAATTTGTTCATATTAATTTTTTTTAATTTGTTCAAATTAATTTGTTTTAATTTGTTCATATTGATTTGTCTTAAGTTATTCATTTTGATTTGTTTTAAAGTTGTTCAAACTAGTTTGTTTTGAATTTTTGTTCTCACTAATTATTTTTTTTAAGTTAGTTAAATCCTCAAATCCCTTTTTGCCGTTTCTTAAATAATAAGCTGGATGGTAAATGAAAAACATTTTTTTTCCTTCGTGTAAAACACTTTCCCCCACTCGCATATTTTCTTTACCAAATGCCCTAGCAGCACTTTTTCCAAGCAACACTATCACACTTGGGTTAATGGTGTTAACCATTTTCATTGTTTGGGGTAAAAAATAATTAATTTCTTGCGGAGTGGGTGGACGAATTTTGTTTTCTTCACTTAGTGGAATTATTGGAACAACATTCATTATTGCATAATCACTTTGAGTTAATCCTACCTCCTTAACCCATTCTTCAAGGAGTTTACCACTCCTTCCCACAAAAGGTTTTCCTATTGTGTTCTCCGTAAAACCAGGAGCTTCTCCAATAAACAATACTTTGGCCTCATCACTTCCCCTTCCAAAAACAATATGGCCATTAGTTTTTTTTACATTCAAAAATAGAGGGTGTTTTGTTGCACAATTTATTAACTCGTTTCTAACAACCAAAAGTTTTTTACTCTCGTTCAAATCCACCATTCTTTATTCCTTTCCCTTTCTTTTCAATAAATTATTAAAGCAGATTAAACTATTTAATGTAATATGCCTAAAAAACATTTGAATAAATTTTTTTCAAAGAGTGAGGGTGGGAAAAAAATTTCAAAGAGTTTCTTTGGCTAAGTTCAAAAAAATATTTTTTTCTTTTTTCATTATCCAACTTTTCTTTGTCTTGCTGAAGCTGGGGGTACGTTTCTGGCCTCTGCCCACTTCACTCCAAATTCATAGTGTCTTTTAAACAACTCATTTAATTTTCCCACATATTTCTTTTTGACATTCTCGGGTAAATTACTTTTTTTAACTAATTGTAGGGTTTTGTAAACCGGTAAAGAATCCCCATATATTATTCTTCCATTCCTATTTCTAAACAATAATCTCTCTGCTTGGGTAACCAATTTAGCGTTCCTCCCAAAATTACTTGTCTTCACCTTAAGATTTCCTGCACTCCTCTTAAGAGTAGAAGCTCCTCGCTTCATTCCTGCACTTGCTCGTGTCCCGAACCCAAGAATTTTTCTCCTCACCACCAAAACCTCTAAATAAGTAAACCAAAGAACTTTAATAATAGCATGGTTCCTATACCTGCTGGGCCAATTATTACTGATATTACAAAACTAGGTATTAGGGGCAACTCTATTTTGAATAAGTAAATAACAATGAACCAAGTAACTCCTCCAAGAATACTATTAGTAATTACTTTTTTTAAGAAAAACAAAATGAATATTGTTACTGCAATTAAAATGATTGCGATTAGTAAAATAGTTGGGTTAAACAAAAAGCTAAACGCTTCACTCGCTTTGGGTAAAGAAAAACTCATTCCCTTAGCGAACTCATTAAACAAGTTAAGCAAAATTAAATCCATTCAAAACACTCTTTCTGTATACATTTTAGTTTTGCTTTACTTTTATTCTTATTCTTTAGAAAAAACACTTTAAAATTACTTTTTTAAACCCCACACACCCCTCTTTTATAAGAGTCAGGTGATTTTAAAGTGAGTGGATTTAGTGACGAACAAAAAAAGATTGCATTGCTCTTACTCTCTGAACCAAAAACAGAGGAAGAGTTAAACAAACAACTAAACATCCCTTACGATAAATTAGGAATAGAATTAAAACAAATGCTAAAACTTGGGTTAGTGTTAAAGGATGGTTACCCTACAAAGTATAGATTAAGACAAGATATTATTGATGAGCTCAATAAAAGAAAAAAAATTTCCGAAGAAGATTCGTTCAAAATAAAAGTTAGAGCAATTATTGAATTAAAAGCAATTGAAAAAACACTCCTTGAAAGACATGTTAACAAAGTGATTGAAGCAATTAAAAAAGAAACTAATTTTACAGTATATGGAATTGATTCTGCTGAAATAATTGAGGAAGACAATATGTACTCTACTTTCATTGAAACCACTTTAACAGTAAAAGATTTCTCTACACTAATACTATTCCTATTCTACTATGGCCCAACATCAATAGAAGTAATAAAACCAAACAAACTAGATATCTCTCAAGCAGAATTCCAAGATGGACTCGTACAATTATCAGGAATATTCCAAAAATATGCTAATGTTATGATGAAAAACTTAAACAAAGAAGAACTAAACAAATTCTACAAAAAAATTTATGAATGAGAAACAAATTTATTTCAATAAAATTATTTCTTTGTTTGAAATTTGAATCTAGTTTTTTTTTTATTTTTGTTTTTCAAAAAGTTTTTATATTCTTAAATAGTGTGTATTGCTATGAGCAGTAATGGTCTTTCTTCCGAAGAGCAAAAATTAGTTTTTGAAACAATTAGTAAAATGGGCTTGTTTTGGCAAATATCATTAATATTACCAATTATTTTTTGGATTGGTTTTGCAGGAATTGATTTTTTGAATTTGAGTGGGTTTCTTCCATTTATTGAATTTGATTATATTAGGTGGATTTACTTATTTTTTTGTCTAATTTATATTTCCTTTTTTTCTAGTAAATATTTTAAGGTTCAAAACAACAAGCGTCCTGTCACCACTTGGGATTTGAATAAACCTGTTGCGGAGTCAACTTATTTTGGACAAATTAGTAAAGATGAAACTTCTTTTACAATAATTTCTTCCTATGATATTCTTCAAATCTTTTTTTTCTGTGTAAGTCCTTGCGTGTTTTTAGTGTTTGGATTTTTTCTTTTTCTTAGAAACGATTTTGATATCTTTACCATTCTTTGTATAGGTCTTCCCCTATTTGTAATGTTCATCCAAGTTTTTTCTGCATTTAATGTTGTTAAATATTCTAAAGAAGTTAACAAGTTCGTTGAACCTGCTACTAAAAGATTTTTTATTTATGCAGGGCTTTCAATAATTTTAATTTTAGTAAGTTTTCTAACAGCTTTTTTTCTCAATGGATTTATTCCTCAACATACTCTGGTTCAAACCAACCAAGGTAATGAATACTTAATGGTCTTTAATTTAGATTCAAACAAAATAGCAAATTGTTTAATTGCAGGAGAAATTTCTCACTGTGTTTTTGAAGAGCGTAGGGTAGCAAAAGTGGTGGATGAAAATGAATTAATAGAAATAATTCACAAGAAAAACTTTTTTGGTTTAGATAATGTAGAACTTTTTTTAGTTTCTCTCAAAGAACAAGATTATAAATATGGGAAGATTGTGATAACCCGAAATAAATTTAATTTTACAGGAGTTTGTCTCCCAGGGGATGGTAGTGATGGGGATTACTTTGATTATGTTGCACCTACTTGGAGAGAAAGTAAATTATGGAACAGGGTACAACTTGACGAGTTTAAAGAATTAGAGTCTAAATTATGGGATTCAAATATTACTTATTATGAAAATGGGTGTACTCAAAAATGGGTGCATGACGATTTTATGTATTTTTCTGATTGTTTATATAATAGGGAAGGATTAAACTCTGTTTGTTGTTTAGGGGTTTTTGAGTAAAAAATTAATTGACTTCATCTAATTTTGCAAAAGGTATTAGTAAGAGTTTATGATTTTCATCAACACAAACATTTTTATTTATTTACTAATACCAATTTGTTATTAGTTAGTAAGTGGTTTTTATGTTTGCTAAGACTAAAGAAAAAGAAGTTTCTTCGCCGACTTTGAACACTGTTTTGATGGTGGAACAAACAATGAAATCTATTCCTTTGAGCGTGTTTACTGTTGCTGATTTGAAAAGAGCTCTTCCAAAGCAAGTTAATCATAATACATTGAAAGTTATTTTAGGTTATCTTGAAGATAGTAACAAAATATTATTTTCTTCAAAAGGAATTACTTGGATTGAGAATAACAATTCTAAATTAGAACAAGCGGTCTCAAAAGGTTTCGAATTATGAAAAAAGTAAGAGTTATTTTGTCTAAAGAAGCAGAACTTGCTTTTAAGGAGTTAAATGAACAGGCAGTTCATTCAAAGATAAATAAATCTATTCTTAAATCAATAAAAAATAAAGTAGAGTTAATTAAAATCAATCCTCATTATGGAGATCCTGTTAAAAAAGAACTTATTCCTAAAAAATATTTGGAAGAGTATAGCGTTACAAACCTTTTTCATATTGAATTGTCAAACTTTTGGCGAATGGATTATACACTAAAAAATAGTGATGAGATTGAGGTAATTGCTTTTGTTTTAAGTATAGTGGATCACGACAAATATAACAAAATTTATTGTTATAAAAAAAATTAATTATAATAAATTTTAATTAAAATTATATTAAAATGCTAAAATTTATATTTAATTTCGCATTTTATTATAAAAAATAATTAATTTTATATTTTAATGCTAATATTCATATGTTTTTCGCATTATAGTATAATAATGGATTATTTTATTAGTTTTTCAAGAAGTGAATTGGAGGCCTTGCGTTTGCTTGATTTTTTTTGGATATGTTAACAAAGTACAAAGTGCATTGAGTTCTAGTAAATCCCAAGCTTACAGAATAATAAAAAAACTTAGGGAAAAAGAATTAATTAATAATAATGGTTTTTTAGTTAATGTCCCCTATTTGAAGAATCTTGTTTTTTTATTGAGAAAAAACCTTAATTTGGTTAGTTTGTTGAGAGAATATAATTTAGCAATTCTTTTACAAATGCTTTCACCAATAACAGTAAAAAAATTAGTGACATTACTGGTTGTAATGAACAAACAGTGTATAAATTAATTCAAAGCGGAAGACGTATTGGCTTAATACTAAAAGTGAAAAACAAATTCGTGATTAATGAAAATAATTGGCCAAAATTAAAAGAGTTTTTACAAGAATTGTTGAAACAAGAAATGAGTTTTGATAAACGCGTACCAAAGAATTCAATAATTTATTTCAAATCTGAAAAAGAAATATTGTTTTCTACTAGTGAAACAATTAATGCTTCAAAAGCCGCGTTTTTAGCTTTTAGTGAATTTGGGATAAAAGTTTTGCCTCTAACTAATTATTATTATTTGCCAAAAAGAAAACTTAGTGCTAAAGAAGTTTTTGATCAAGCATTACTAATAACAAAAACTGATTTTGGTTATCGGAACTTAGTTTTTTTAGCTATGTTCTTATTAAAAAACAATATTAAGTCAGATGACGAAATAGTAAAAAACCTTTATAGAGTTTTTGCAGGAATTGATTTACCTAACTATCCTTCAAAAAAAGATTTACAAGAAAAAGCAAAACTATATGGGTTAAGATTAGTATGATTTTGAATGTGAGTGAAATAAATAAAGTTTTTGAAGAAATTAATTCAAAAACCAATTATAAACTTAAAGTTTATTTAATTGACGGGTTATTAAATACTGTTTATTCCACAATACACCTAGTGATTAGAAGATGGTTTCTAAAAAGAAAATTGTTTTTAAAGATTATAAAGGAAAAGAATTAGAAGCTCTTTTAAGAAAATTAGAACAAATTCAATTTACTCAAAAATTACGATTTTGAAAAAATGATGTTGAATGCAGTATTAAATTAATTTAGTGCAATATGTTGGAAAAGTTCACATACTCTAAGTTGTTGATAAAAAAACTCAAAAGAAAGATATTTCTAAAGCAAAACAAAACTAATCTTAATTTAATCCCCTAATTGACAATCAACGAAAAGAATTTTTTACACAAAAAAGTTTTTTTTAAAAAAGCGTTTTTACCTTGTAAGAATGAAGCATTTTTAGGGTGTTTGAATAATAAACTTAATAATTTTTTTAATTGGTACAAAAATAGTTGAAATGGCAATTGTCGAAGTCATCATTCATCCTAAACGTAAAAAACCCCTTGGTGACTCCCCTTGTCGTAAGGGTATTCGTTTCCCTTTCCAAAAGCTTTTTAAAGCCAAAGAAGCAAACTTAGTTATGCCAATTGGCTTAAATAATCGCCAAAAATTCTTGCAAACATAAATTAACGCGAGAATAAGTAAAAGCGATTAGTTAAGCAAAGTGGATTGTTTTTAGTTTTGAGGTGAAAATAGATGAAAGGACTAAACGTTAAAAGAATAGCAGCTCTAGGAATTGGAGCAGCTTTAGTGGGCTCTGCGTTAGCTCCAGCTGTAATGGCAGGAGTATTCAATAACGTTAACTCGCTACAAAAGTCAAACATTGTTAACACAACTGGAACACCAGTAGTTGACATTGTAGTAGGATCTATGGGTCAAGCAGCAGATGTTGTTTGGGCTGGAAACATAGCAGCAAAAGTAGCACAATTAGCTACAGTTGACGCAACAACAGGCGCACCAACAGTTGATTACACAGTTGGCGGAACAACAAGCGTAGCTGGAGCTGGAGAATTAGAAGAAGTTACTTTGGGAAATACTGCTACAATGACAGTTACAAGCTCAAAGATGCCATCATTGGTTAATAATACTTCATTTAAATATAAGTGGGACAATAGTACAACTCAAAAGACAATGTCTTTAACAGAAACAATTTCTGGAGTAATGGCTACTGGAGCACAAATGGAAACAGGATCTTCAAGATATGCAATCGGCGAAATGACAGGAACTGTTGCTAAAAATGCTTTATCCTATAAATTAGAATTCGGAGCTGCATTAGATTTAACTGGTGTTGTAACAACAGGTCTTGACGCAAATTCAGGATACGATTTACAAATACCAATTTTAGGAAAAACTTACGTTCTTGACGAAGTTAAATCTAATGGTACTTGGTTAGTATTCTACGCTAACACAAACCCTACTGATTTAGTTGTTGGTGAATCTGTGGAAGTTGCTGGAAAAGGAACTTACGCAGGAAAAACACTATCTGTTGAATTAGTTGATTTAGTTCAAATAGGATCTGGAAATCAATTTTACAGAGCTAAATGGGCTTTAAAAGACGGATCAAGTGGTATAAAATTCGTTGAAAAAGACACTCAATCTGGAGCATATAACCTAAAAGAAGAATTTGGGGATTTGTTCTCAGACAATATATTTGTAACAGCTGCGGGATTGAACTTAGCTGCTAACAAGTACACTGCAACAATAAGAACTGGAGATGACAGATTAGAAATCAGAGACGGAAGAGGATTCCCATATACTGATAACTCAACTGAAGACAATAAAGCACAATGGATGGCTACTCTTGACAAAGATGGTACTAAGTTGACTGGAATAACAATTTCAAACCAGTGGGCTTATAACAAGACAATTGGCTCACAAACAGACACTTCAAAATACGTTTTGAAAGTTGGTGAAAATATCTCTTTGCCAAACGACTATGCTAAATTCGAGTTAATCGGATTCCAAAGCAAGCCATCAAAAGAACTAACTCTTGGAAACTCTGAGTTGAAGTACTCTGATTTGAAAGGTAAAGAAATAACTGTTCCATTCTACAAACAGTTTGACTTCCAAACAGAAAGAGCAACTTTGATAACAGTAGCAGGACAAGATTATACACTATGGTTCAATGATAACAATGTATATTACACAAAAGGTGACCAAACTGGGGCAGACACATTCGGTGACTTAACTAGTGCAAGTATAATTGAGTCTTTTGACTACAACTCAACAGGAAAACAAATTAACTTAGACTTAGGAGTAAGACCATACTCGGGTTCAGCTTCTGACGATGTTAATTATGTTGTTGCTGCAAACAAAGTAACCGGAATGGGATACTTGCTATTAGCTGCACAAACATTCCCTGTATACAATAGAGGCGGAAGTTTGGGAGCTCAAATAGAATTCACTGGGACTCTTGGTGGAGATGTAAATGCTGGCGGATACTTTGCTGATTTGTCATCTGATTACTACAGACCAAACATGACTGAATTCACAAACGATGTTATGAATTGGAATGTTACTGGGCCTCAACTTGTAGCAAGCGATAAAAACGCATTTGCTGCATTGTTTGAATTCAAAGATGCAACTACTGAAAGTGTAGTAACTTTAGCAATAAAAGCAGACGAAGACGGAGATGTATGGAATTACAACTCTTTAGTTGACTTAAGTGACCAATACACAAATTATGGTCCATCTTTAGATGCATCATACGCTGATTGGAGAACTAAAGCAATAAGAGGAGGATCAGATTACCTACAAGCTGCTGCTACAACATACGGAACTGAAGTTTCTTCAGATAATTCAGTATTCACATTAGTTGTGCCTGAAGAAAGAAGAAAAGTTGAAGTATATTTAGGTTCAACAGATGCTTCTGAAGTTGTATCTGGTGGATCAGCTCAAACTGGCGTTGCTGTTGGAGAAACTAAGGGTAACGTAACTATAACTGGAATCAACGGAGCTGCAGGTAAGACTGTTGTTTCAGTTGGTAACATCGTTAAGTTAGATACTGACGCTTCAAGGGGTAAGGCTATCATTGTTGGTGGACACATGGTAAACAGAGTGGCTGCAACTATCTCAGTTGAAGGTCAAACTCTAAAAGACAGATTAGTTTCTGACGGAGATTGGGTAGCTGCTGTTCTTGACAACGGTAGTATAGTAGTTGCTGGATGGACTGCTAACGATACAGCTACTGCTGCAAGAGAGCTAATCAACAAACTAGAATCATTCCTATAAATAGTTTGATTTAAGGAAAAGGAAGTAGGAGTAGAAATACTCCTTTTCTTTTCTTTCCTATTTTTTTTGAAAATTTTTCAGAATTTTTGTTGTTATTATTTTTTAAAACAAGTTTTTGATTTAGGTTTTTTTTAAAAAATAATCCAAGACAAATCATTTTGTAAATAGTATGATTGTTTTATTTTTAGTATGCTTCAAGAGTTTGAGAATTTTTTTTAAGAATAAGCTTTTAGGGTTTTTGTGATGGTTTAAATTACTTTTGATGGAAGTTATTTATATGAATAAGAAAAAAACAAGTAAGAAAGAAGTAATTAAAAAAGAATTAATTGAGAAGGAAATAAATAAAAAAGTAGTTAAGAGTAGTGAAGAGGTTTCACCAAAAAATGAAGTTGTAACAAAAAAGAAGCAAGAGAAACAAAATTTTTTTCAAGAGAATAAAACTTTGTTAATTTTTGCAAGTGTTATGTTGTTTTTAGTAATTCTTTTCTTAATTTACTCAATTTTTTTATCAAATCCATTCAAGTATTCTTTCAATATTAATGGGGTGGATTTTGTTTCAAATGAGTTTACTCCTAGTAGTTTCTTCAAAGAATTTAGGAAGAATGAATCTTTCTTAGTTAGTGTGGATGTAGTGGATAATTCTTCTAATGCTTGGGTTGTTAATTCAATGAATTTGTGGCTTGTTGCTCTTAATGCTGATAAGAAGGAAACTTTGCTTGTTGTGAGGAATGTGGATTCAAAAGGAATATTGAGTGATTGTTTGACTAATGATGCTAATGTTCTTAATAGTAGAGTTATTTCAAAGAGTGAGTGTGAGGGTTTGTTGAATGATATTAATAAAGCTAGAATAATAATTTCTTTATCAAACAAAAATTTTGTTTTGTTTGAAAAAAATAAATTGAGTGTTTTTGCTTCTGGAGTAAACACTATTAGTGGGGTTAATTATGTTGTTATTAAAGAAATGTATTCTAATTTTGATGATGTTCTTACTTTAATTAATCAAAAAATTGGTTCGGTGAATTAGAAAATTTTCTTTAGCAATAAGTTTTTTATTGTTTTAATTAATTATTTTATAAAATGGTTGAGGCTTTAGTTTTATCAAGGAAAGAAAAAGCGTTGCTTTTCTTTTTACTTTCTTTTTTCACATTCTTAGTTTTACTAGCGAGTTTTTTATTACCAAATATTGTTTTAATGGTAATTTTTAATAGTGTTTTTTTGTTCGCTTTATTATTTTACTTGTTGCTTTATTTGAACAAGAGTGGTCATGGGGCGCAAAAACTTCCAAAGTCTTTCCCTAGTGTTTCAATAATTATTCCTATGTATAATTCCAAAAATACTATTAAGGCTTGTGTGGAGTCTGTTAAAAAAATCAAGTGGGGTGGTAAATTAGAGATTGTTGTTGTTGATGATTGTTCTAATGATGGTTCTAGAGAGATTATAAAAAAAATTAAAGGAATTAAGATTATTACTCACAAAAAGAATCTGGGTAAGGCTGTTGCACTTAATAATGCAATTAAACGAGTTTCTTCAAAATTTGTGGTATGTGTTGATTCAGATTCTTATCCCCAAGAGGATATTTTGTTAAAAACAGTAGGTTACTTTGAAGATAAAGAGGTTGCTGCAGTTACTTGTCTAGTACTTCCTGATAAAAAAGATTCTTTAATTCAAAAGATTCAACATATTGAATATTTAGCTGGTTTTGGATTGAATAACACTCTTTTGTCTTCCATTTCATCTACTTATGTTGTTCCAGGCCCTTATACTATAATCAGGAAGAGTGTTTTTGAGAAAGTGGGTTATTTTCAACAAGGTAATTTAGCAGAGGATATGGAGTTTGGGTTGAGGTTGAAGAAGCATGAATTTAAAATAATTAATTGTTTTGATGCGGTTGTTTATACTGATATTCCTAACACTTGGAAGAATTTGTTTAAGCAGAGGGATAGGTGGAGTAGGGGCGGTGTGTTTAATTTTGTTAAGTATAAAGAACTTTTTTTCAATAAAAAAAATTCTGATTTTGGTTTTTTTGTAATGCCTTTTTTGTTTGCAACGCAAATTTTGACTGTCGCAATTGTTATTAGAATGTTTTTGTTTTTACTCTCTGATTTGTTTGTTACTTTCAAAATTCTTTTTGAGTATTTTTTATCAGGAGGTTTTTTTTATATTGATTTGAGTGGTATTATTCTTCCTTCATCAATTTATTTTTTTGCAGTTACATATTTGATTATAATAATTTATTTCGTAATTGCTTTTAGGTTGACTAAACAAAAGTTAAGTTTTAAAGAAGTCCCAGTTTTTCTAATACTTATCTTTATATACCCTTATTTTATTACTCTAATTTATTCACAGAGTTATTTTAAGGAAATGATTGGAGTTGGGGGGGAATGGCTAAGAGTGTCTATATAACGGCAGTTATTGCAACTATTGCTATATTATTAATTGTTTTTTTTTCAGTTAATGTTAGTGAATCAAGTAGGGTGAGTGAGTTTAATGAAGAGATTAAACAAATTTCTTTAGAGAGTAATTTATATTCAGCCTATGAGGATTTTGATGCTAATAATTCAGAAGTTTTTTGTCTTGTGATGCGTCAGAATATAACCAATTTGAGTGATCGTTCTACTTCTCTTGAAAAAAAATTGTTAGCTTATTCGGATAATTCGTTTAATACTAAAGAATTTTATTTATCTAAAAGGAGTTTTTTGATTTCTAACATGATTTTGTATAGAAATTTTCAAAAAGCTAAAGAGTTTTGTGATTTTAACATAATTCCTGTTCTTTTCTTTTATTCAGAGGATTCTTCTTGTGAGGTTGAGTGTGGGTTGATTGGAACTCAACTTAATTCTCTTTCAAAAACTTGTTCCTCTTTTAAAGCATTTAATTTTCCTTATAATTGGGATGCTTATGAGTTCACAAAAATCTTGGAAGTAAATTATAATGTAAAAAAATCTGGTACTCTTGTAATTGGAGACGAGGTTATTGATCATCCACTTAAATTTGAGGAGTTAAAAACAAAGTTGGGTTGTTGATTGTATGGATAAAAAAAAATCAACAAAAAAAATTGTTATTCAAAAAAAATCAAAAAAAGAAGTTTCTTCACTTATTTTTCTCAAAGAAAAATTTTTGAAGTACAAGTGGTTCATAATTTTTTTTATTCCTTTTTTGTTGGCGCAAGTATTTCATATTATTCAACAAAATTGGGATACTGTTGCTTATATTTTTGGGGGTAAGTGGTTTTGTGGGAATCAAATTTATCTTGAATTAATTCGCCCTCCTTTTCCTTCTTTTATTAATTGTATTTTGGGGGGTGGATCAGAGTATTCAATAATTTTTTCAACTATTTTTGCGTGTGTTGTTTATCTTGTTGCAATTATTTTGATTTATAAAAAACACGAAGATAAATTGAATCCTTTTGTTTTTGCGTTGTTCTCTTTTTTGTTTCCAAGTATTTTGTTTCACTCAAATTTTGGTTCTGATTTATTAGCTTTATCTTTTTTACTCCTTGTGTTGAGTGTTGTTTCTCCACTAAAAAAAGGTTTTTTCTTTGGGCTTTCTTCTCTTTCTAGATATAATTATTTGTTGTTTGGGCTTGTTTTGTTGTGGGAGGAGAGGAAGAATCCTAAAAATATTTTAAAAATGTTAAGTGTGTTTATCTTGCTTTGGATTCCTTGGATGATTTTTAATTATTTGATGACAGGTAATCCTTTGTTTAGTTTAGAAGAAACTTCTTTTCTTAATGTTGCACAAAAAGGAATAATGGCTCCTCTTTTGGTTGAGCAAATTCTAATAATTTGTTTTTTTATTTTTTTGTTATTGTTGAATAGGAAAGATTTTTTTAATAACTTGAATTTGGTTGCGTTGTTGAATGTAATAATGTTTATTTTTTCAGGGATTAAAGAAACTAGATTAATTAATTTATTGGTTGTTGCAATTGCGTTTAATTCAGCCAAATTAGTTAAGGAGGAGTATTCTAAAAAATTGGTGTTGGTGTTTGTGTTGTTTAATATTCTTCTATTTACTTTGTATCCTTTTCCTTATTATGCAAATGTCCCTATTCCTAAAGATGATTTTGTAAAAAATTGTAGAACCGCTTCTGATAAGTGGGTGTTTTTTTATGATGAGGGGATTATAAGTGAGTGTATTTATGATATTGGGGATTTGAATGCTTTTGTTAATAATGGGGGGAGTTTAGTTGTGTATGATTATAAAAACTTTAATTTAAACTCTATTTCTGGGACATTAATTGATCGCAAGGATTATGTAATTGTTCATTCAAATGCTTGTGCTCCTCAACCCAATAAATATATTTCTGGTTCTTTGAGGAATTATATTTTGAGGTGGCAGAAAACTTCAGGAATTGGGTTTTATGATTATTCTGATTGGGTGGAATAATTTTTCAATTATTTTTTTAATAAAAAAAAGATTTTTTTTAGAATATTTCTTCTTTTATTAATTCTCTTAATATGGTTGTTGCGTAGTTTCCTTTTGTTAGAAAAAATTTTATTGTAATTGCTTTTTTTCCTTCGTTGTACTCATCATCAAATATTTTTGTTAGTGTAAAGTTTTGTGGTTTTAGTAAAATGGATTTTCTATCTCCTTTGCTTGAGAGTTCGCTTAGTTTATTCATTTTAAAATCTTCAAAAGTAAGATTTTCTTCTTTCATAACTTCTTTTTCTATTTCTCCTGCTTCTCCTTTAGAGTAAGTGCTTTCGTATCCAGGGAGGAGTATTGTTGGTTCTCCATTAACTATTTCATCACCATCTATTTGTTTTAGTGCCTCGTCCTTATACTTTTCTATTCTTTTTTGAAGTATTTTGTTGTATATGTCGCTTTGTACAGCGTGGGTGAATAAGTATCTCATTTTTTTTGGGATTGTGTTTAGTGCCCCTGCAAAATCGTTAGGGTGTTTTGTTAGGTGGTTTAGAATAGCTTTTTCTGTTCTTGCATCTTTTGAAGGGAATTCTTTTAGAGCTTGTTTATAATCACGTGTTTTTGCAAGGTTTATTCTAGCGTTTTTTAATTCAATTTTTTCTTCAGGGTATGTTTCTGTTAAGTATAGCATTATTGCTTCTTCTATTTTTTCTTTTAATAATAATTTTCCCACTCTGTGGGTTATCATTCTTTTTCCGCCAAATCTTTGGTTTCCAAAAAAGTTTGGAACTCCTTGTTTTACTTCTTTAGAAAATTCTTCAATAATGTTTGTTATTTCTTCTTCTGTTTGGGTTATTCCTCTTATAGTGATTGTGAATTCATTTCCTAATAAATCCCCTAGTTCTGTTCTTTTTTTGCTCCACTTGGGGTTCCTTAGTTCAATTCCTTTCACCCCAAACTTTTTTACTAGTTCTTCTTTTGGGAGGTAGAGGCTTATTTGTTGACAAGTTATTGCTCTTTTGTCTTTTAACCCTGCGTACCCCATTCTTTTTTTGCTTAGGTTTAGTCCTCTTGCAAGAAACGCTAGTGCGGTGTTGGTATCGTAATTTATTTTTTCCATTTCTAGTAGTAAGTATTCTTCCTCATTTCTTGGAGGGATAATCATTTCTTTAGTTATTTCTCTTTCTTCAAATGGTTTATCAAATCTTTTAATTTCACATTTTGTTCCATCAACCAAAATTTCTTCCACCATAAAATCAGCGTATCTTTGCTTTACTATTCCTTTTAGTGCAGGTGTTTTGGTGAAGAATTGATTCATAAATTATTTTTTATTTATGTATGCTTTTAAGCATTTGTTTAGATGATTTCAATTTTTTTTGAATAAGAATAATTAATTTTTTTGACTTTTTAGGCAGTAAGTCATTTGCTTGTATTATTCATTTTAATTGGTTTATTTAGGTTTTTGAGTTTTTTTATTACTTTTTGGGCAGTAATTTTTAATGATTTTTTGACTTTTTGAGCCGTAATTAAATTTTGTATCTTAGCATTGCGGCGATTCCACCAAACCCTGTGTAGAATTGTTCTCCTTCACTTGTTTCTGTGCTTATTACTCTTACTTGTGCTCCACTCGTGTTTGCTTTTTCAACCATGTAATCCAAGTAACTTATTTCTTCAATGGTTTCTACTTTTGAATCACAAATTGCACATCTTAGTTTTGATTCTTCAAAATCTGTTTGGTCTTTTACTATAACTATTTCTTCTTTTTGGCATTTTTCACAAAATATTCTAAAAACAATCCATGGGATATCTTCAGAGATTATTAGTGTTGATACCCTGTTTTCTGTTAGTGCTTGTTCTACTTCTTTTTGTCCGTAAGTTGCTAATCCATCTTTTGCTACTTCTCCTAAAAAGTTGTCTAGTGTTTGTCTTTCTTTTATTAGTTCAGAATCTTTTAGAATGTCTTGGCTTTTGTGTACTAATTCTCTTATTCCTCCCTCATCAGTGTATGCTGTGTCTATTACTCCAATAATTTTTTTTTCAAGTTCGTGGGGTATTACTTTTTTTTCAATGAAATAATTTTTTGTTAATCCAGGCCCTCCAATTATTACTCCTTTTACTCTTTCTTTGTGTGGTTCAAAGTATGAATTGAATTTGTCTGCAGCTGTTTTGAAAAAGTTTTGCATTGCTTCTTCTCTTAATCTCTCAAATCTAACAGAGGATTGTCCTCCTGCTCTTGTTTTTCCAGGCACTAGTGAAGTGAAGTGTCCTAGTACTTCGTATTTTTTTCCAACTAGTTGTGCTATTGTTGCTTCGTTTTTGTCTAGGGTCATTAGTGCGTAGAAGTCGTTTGGGGTTAGCATTTCTTTTAAGTGGTCTAAGTGGAATGTTGAGTCACACCAATACATTTTTACTTTTAGTGGTCTTACTGGGATTATTGTGAATAATCTAACGTCACTCCTCCCATCTATTTCTGAAACATTTCCTGCAAAAATAACCATTCCGTTTTGGGGGAGTTTGAAGTTAATGTTTTTTAAGAATCCAATTATTTTCCTTAGTGCTGCTTGAACGTTTTTCTTGGTTTGGGGGCTTTTAATGTTTGAGCTTTGGTTTATTTCTTCAGAGAGTTGGTTCATCACCGTGCTTCTATCAGTTCCAGGGGGGAGGTATTGGGTTATTAGTTCGGTGTGTCTTCCTTTGAAAGATTCAAGCATTTTCATCTTTTTTTTGAATACAGCAAGTTCTGCTTCATCAACTTCTTTCACAACTTTTGAACTATTATTCGCCATTTTTAATCAACTTTTTCTCTATTGTAATCAATTACTCAAAAAAGTATTTAAACTCATAAATTCTATATAATTTGGTTTGGATAGCTTATAAAAGCTTTCAGTTTGATTAAAAATGATTTAAGTATTTATTTTTTATGAGGGTGGTTTGTAGTGTTTGATTTGTTTGAAAAATTTGATGGTACTCCAAAAACTGATTCTGAACAATCTCCTCCTCAAAGTGATTCTTCAGAAAATTATTCTTACAATTATTCTCAAAATTCTTCTCGTCAAAAAACTTTTGTGTTGAGTGTAGGTGGGAGTGTTTTTTTTAGTGATAAATTAAGAGCGCCAGAGATTGCAAAGTTTTGTGAATCAATTAACGAATTGAAGAGAGAGGGTTTTGAGTTTGTGATTGTTGTTGGCGGGGGTAGAGTTGCAAGAGTATACCAAGCAGGGGCCAAGGCATTGGGTGCAAATAACTTTGGTTTGGATGAAGTGGCTATTCAAATAACTCGAGCTAATGCATTGTTATTCACTCACATTATTGATAATGCTTGGAAGGAGGTTTTAGTTGACCCTAAAAAAGCAGAGAATGTGTTGCTTTTGGGTAAAACTCCTGTTTATGGGGGAACTACTCCGGGCCAAACCACTGATTCAGTTGCGGCAATAATTGCAGAGATGATGGGTGCTGAATTTATTAATTTGAGTAATGTTGATGGGATTTATAGTGCTGATCCTAATAAAGAACCAAATGCTAAAATGTATAGTGAGTTGTCTCATGTAAAAATGGTTTCTCTTCTCAAAGCCCAAGCTTCAAAACCAGGGGGACATTCTTTTGTTGATGCTCATGCTGCAGAGATTCTTAAGAGGAGTAAAATAAAATCTAGTTTTGTTTTAGGAACTGATTTAGAGAATTTTAAGAATTGTGTGAGGGGACTTGAGTTTAAGGGAACTGTTGTTCGAACAGAATCAAATTCAAATCCTTTAAGCACCAATGAAAATGAAGAATGAGAAATTAAGAGTAATAGTTAATTAATTTTTTAGAAATGAAGAATAATAATTAATTTTTTTATTTTTTTTTAGAAGTAAGGAGTATTGATTGGTTAATTTTTTTTTATTCTTTTAGAGGTAAATATTATTAATTAATTAGTAATTTTTTTATTATTTTTTTAGAGATGAAAATTAGTAGTAATTAATTTTTTTATTTTCATTAATTTATTTGTTTTTTTTTTATTTATTTTTTTATTAATAATTTATTTATTTTATTTTTATTAACAATTTGTTTATTTTTTTTATTAATAATTTGTTTGTTTTTCATTAATAATAATTTCAAATAAAAAAAGTTTCTAAATATTTTTTTAATAAATAATTGCTAATTTATATTCATCATAATTTTTTTTGCCAATTAAGTAATCCACTTCAGTGTAATTAATAATTGGTTTTTTGTAGTTGAAGTAATCATCAATTGATATTCTTGGGCACGCAGTGTTGATGTAACTTTCTGCATTAATTCCTAATAAGGATTCTTGTGAAATAAAATCCATTGAATATATTTTTACTTTCTTTCCATTTTTTTCTAAATCCTTTTTTATCTTCAATGCTTCAGTAATTCTATTTTGGCCTTCTTTTGTAGTAATTAGTATTGCGTAATCTTTAGCATTTTTTGCTCTTTCAATTAATAATATTCTTTGTCTAATGAATTTGTCTTTTTCTTCATCCAAGGTTTTTATTTCAAGAGTTAGTGGGTTAGCAATTATTACATTTTTTTGAGTAGAGAAGTGTATTCCTAGGGGGTGGAATAATCCATCTCCTAAATAAATTATTGTTTTTGCACTCACTTGTGCGCTTGAATAATTACAACCAAGTACTTGTCCATCTTCCACTCTTTTTCCTTTTCCAATAACACTTTTTATTCCCTCTTTTTCTAATTCTTTTTTTAATAAAGGTAAGTAATTCAAAAATTGTGCGGTGGTAGTGAGTCCTACTTCATTTATTTTTTCATCAATTAAATATTCAGTAATTATTTTTGTAATTCTTTCAAACCTTTCTCCTAAATTGTATTTTAAGGGGGCATAAATTATGGGGATTGAATTTTTTTCAACGAATTTTGTGTGCCCTAAGTGTAGTATTGCGTCACAACCCATTTTTTTTGCTTCTGTTTGTTTAATATCACAAGCCCCATAGCAGGGGTCCATTGCGGTTATTACATTTAACCCATTTTCTTCAAGTTCGTTTACTATTTCCTCTGTTTTAGTTTTTAGCCCTTCTGGGATTTGCAAGAAAATGTTTTTCGCTTTTGCTTTTTTAAGGCCTTTAATAGCGTTAGTTAAATCAAGTTGTAGCATGAATTAAGTGTACTAGGAAAGAATTAAAGGGGTTTTGATTAATTGTTTTTTTAAAGGATTATTTTTTGTACAATTCAAGTATTTTTTTCTTTTCTTCTATCATCACTATTTTTCTAATTTCATCCACCGCGTCAATATTTGCAGATACTGAATCTATTCCATACCAAATAAGTTTTCTAACCATGTCGGGGTTGCTAGCTGCTTGGCCGCATATGCTTGTAGTTACTCCTGCACTCTTGCATTTTTTTATTACATATTTGAGTTGTCTTAGAATTGAGGGGTGGAGTTCGGAGAAGCTCTTTTGCACTCGCTCATTGTTTCTATCAATCCCCAGTGTTAGTTGTGTTAAATCATTTGTTCCAAATGAAATGAATTTAATGTGGGGGATTAGTTCATCTATTATCCAAACCGATGCTGGTGTTTCAATCATTACTCCTATCTCAACTTCATTTGGTAACCCGACTTCTCTCATAATTTTTTTTGCTCCTAGTAATTCTTCCAAGCTTATTAAGAAGGGCAACATTATTCCAACGTTTTTGATTCCTTCATAATAAAGTTCTTTCACTGCTAGAACTTGTGCTTTAAACATTCTATCTTCATCCAAATCTCTTCTAATCCCGTGCCACCCAATCATTGGGTTCTCTTCTTTTGGTTCTTTCTCTCCCCCAATTAGTTCTTTGTACTCATCACTCCTAGCATCAAATGTTCTAAACCAAACTGGGCCAGAGAATTTTTCTGCAACTACCCTAATTCCTTCTTTTACACTATTTTTTAGTTCAGCATCTTTGTTTTGTCTAATGTATTCTGCTGGGTGCATTCCACTTGCAGTAATCATGTGCTCTGCTCTTAATAGTCCTACTCCATCAGCTTTTGTTGCTGCTGCGGCTTCTGCTGCATCAGGCAAAGCTACATTAACCTTTACTTTAATTGATAAGTCCTTTAGTAATTCAATCAAGTCTTTTTCTTCTTTTTCTTTTTGTTCTTTTGACATGGTTTTGTATTTTATTCCACCATATTCAGTTTCTATCGTAATCATTTTCTTTATTATAGTTGGTCTTGTTTCATTTTCCTTTATTTTTGCTCTCAACCCTTCTTCAATTTTATCAATCTCATCTTCGTGAAGAACTTTAATTTCTTCTTTTTTGTAATCAATATTTATTCTTCCTGAATAAATTTTTCCACTAAATCCATCCAAAGTTACTTCTTGGCCATCTTGCAAAACTTCTGTTGCGTTTGATGTTCCCACTACGCAGGGTATTAGTAGTTCTCTTGAAACTATTGCAGCGTGACAAGTTACTCCTCCTTCGTTAGTAATTATTCCACTAGCTTTTTTCATTACAGGAACCCATGAGGGCGAAGTCATTTTTGTTACTAGTATATCTCCTTTTTCCACTTTTTGAATATCATCAATTTCAGGTACTATTCTAACTATTCCGCTTATTACTCCTGGAGCAGCGGGTAGGCCTTCAAGCAAAGGAATTGCATCAGTTACGATCTTCTCTCCTTTTGCTTTAGTTTTTAGGGTAGTTATTGGCCTTGCTTGTACGATGTATAATATGTTGTCTTCCATTGCCCATTCTATATCCATTGGTTTTTCATAATGTTCTTCTATTTCTTTTCCTATTTTTGCTAGTTCAACAATTTTTTCATCACTTAATTTTTGTACATCAGCTTTTCCTTTTCCGAGATTTACTCTAACATTTTCTTTGCGTTGTAAATTTGAACTTTTTGGAGCATCTTCTTTTACCAGCATCCATTCTTGTTTCAATATTTTTTTGCTTTGTATTTGCATTGAGTTTTTATCAACAACATAATTATCAGGGGTTACACTTCCTGAAACAATTGTTTCACCTAATCCAAATCCTGCTTCTATTATTATTTTGCTTTCATCCCCAGTTGGGTCAGCAGTGAACATTATTCCACTCACTTCACTCTCAACCATTTTTTGTACTACTGCACACAAACCAACTTTTGCAGTATCAAATCCTTGTTTTTTTCTATAATATACTGCTCTTGCAGTGAATAAAGAGGCCCAACATTTTTGAACAGCAACAGCAACTTCTTCACGTCCTTGAATATTTAAGTATGTTTCTTGTTGTCCTGCGAAGGAGGCTTCTGGTAAATCTTCTGCAGTTGCACTACTCCTAACAGCTACTAGTGCATCTTCATTTTGAGAGAGGAGTTTATAGTTATAGGTAATTTCTGATTTAATTTTTGGAATTATTGGAGTGTTTTCAATTATTTTTCTTACTCTTGCAGTTGTTTCTTCGAGTTGTTGAGTGTTTTCAACATCAATCTCGTCAATCATTTTAACAACTTTGTCTTGTATTCCACTTTCTTTCATGAAAGTAAAATAAGCTCCACTTGTAACAACAAATCCTGTTGGGACAGGAAAACCTTTTTGCTCCATTTCTCCTAAAGATGCTCCCTTTCCACCCGCTTCTGCAACATTTTGCATATTAATTTCTCTAAACCAAAGGATGTTTTTCATTACTAAACACTACGCTAAATAGGTTTTTTGTATTTAAAAGGATTGTGATTTAACTTATTCTATAATAGGTTTTTTTTTATGAAGATTATTTTAATTAATTCATTTGATTCAATTGATAGTGATTCAAAGTATTCTATTGGGGATGAGTCCATTTCAAATGAGGGGCTAATTAAGGCTCGTGAGATTGGCGCAGAGTTAAAGAAAAAGGGTTTGGCAAAATTATTTACTAGTTCTTTTCAAAGTGCAACTGAAACTGGGTTGATTATAAAAAAAGTTGTTCCATTAGAGCTTTGTAGTGTAAGTGAATTTAGGGCCAGAAACAATTTTGGAGTTTTTTTGGGGTGGGATAAAGAAGAAGCAAGAAAAAAATTTTTGAGTGAAGTGGAGGATTATGAATCAAATAAACCTTATCATCAAGTGAGTGGTTCAGAGGATTATTTTGATTTTGCAAAAAGAATCACCTCTTCGTTCAACTCTATTATAAAAAAAGAATTTGAGAATAAAACTCCTTGCATTGGTTTTGTTCTTCACTCTTGTGGAATTGAAGTGATTTTTAGGGAGTTAATTGGTTTTGAAGTGAATGAAATTTTGGAAGGGGCTTTAATAGAATTTGATTTTGATGGAGAAGGTTTTGAATTATTATCTTCAAAAGGAATTAGTGGGATAGAATCTACTTCAATATAATGTGTTTTTTGTTACACTTAAATAAAATATTAGTTTATATTAATAAAAAATCAGATTAATTAATTGCTTTTTTTTAATGGTGAAATAGGGGGTTTTGAGTTTGCAAAAAATAGTTGCTATTGGTGGAGGAGAAATTGGTAGGTCTAAAGAGGGTGGTGGGTTTTATCCAATTGAAACTACTATTATTGATAAAGAATTAATTAAACTTTCAGGAAAAAATAATCCTAAATTATTGTTTTTGCCCACAGCGAGTTCTGATTCTAGTGGGTATGTGAGTTTAGTTGAAAATTATTTTGGAAATAAACTCGGTTGTGAAGTAGATTCTCTTTTTTTATTCAAACAAAAGTATTCTTTAAAAGAAATTAAGGAGAAGATTTTGTCTTCTGACATAATTTATGTTGGGGGAGGGAACACTCTAAAAATGTTAAAAATTTGGAAGAAACTTGGGGTTGATAAATTATTAAATCAAGCAAGAGAAAAAGGAATTGTTCTTAGTGGGTTGAGTGCGGGGGCAATGTGTTGGTTCAAGTTGGGCCATTCTGATTCAAGAAAATTCAGAAACAAAGATGCTGATTATATAAAAATAAAATGTTTGGGTTTTATTCCTGCTCTTTTGTGCCCTCATTTTGATAAAGAAAAGGACAGGGTTTTGAGTTTGAAGAAAATGATGAAGAAAACGAGTGGAGTTGCTATTGCTCTTGAGGATTGTGCAGCTCTTGAAGTGGTTGGGGGTAAAGCAAGATTAATAACTTCTAAAAAAAATGCGAGGGGTTACAAAATATTTTGGTTGAAAAATAAATTCAAAAAGGAAGAGCTGGTTCGAAATAAGTGGGTTGATTTAGTAGAACTTATTAGAAAAAATTAGTGTTGAAAAAAAGTTGAGTGAAATGCAAAAATGCATTTTCACTTTGTTTAATATTTTTACTTCTTTCCAGAAGATTTTGCTGCTGGGGTCTTTCCAGCACCTTCAGGAGTTTTTGCTCCAGCTTTTGCAGTATCAGTTGCTTTTGCCCCTGCTTTAGTTGTTGCTTCTGTTCCAGCTGTTGTTGCTTCAGCTGCTGCTTTTGCTGCCTTATCTTCTTGAGCTTTTGAAGGCATTGTTCCAATACTCTCAATATCCGTATGGAACTTAACAGTTGTTTTACAAGGCAACTTTGATTTTGCTCTCATTAAGCACTTTTTTATCAAATCTTTTTGAGTATCCATACAAAGCACACTATAAATAGCTTGGCCCTTTCTTACTTTAGCAGCTCTTCCAATTGGTGCTCCAAATGACCTTGACATTCCTTGTGAAACACGATCTGCACCTGCTCCTTGGGCTTGTTTATTTTCTCTCATTAAATGTGAAGTGTACAATCTTACCTTCATAAAATAGCCATCTTTTCCCAGTGCTTTTACCAACAATCTATTAACTCCACTTCTTACACTTTCTAGTGCATTATCTCTAATATAGCAACTCTCTTTTGACACCAAGTCAGCAATTACATTGTAAGGTAGTAAAGGATTGCCCATGTTGAATTGTCTTACTTTTAATTGTGGAGAAGCTCCAATATAATTTTTCTTTGGGACTTTTATTGCAATTCTAGTATATGGCCTTTGTAAATTAATATTTCTTGCGTGTCCGCCTGCTCCTTTTCTTAACTTAACTTTTTTTCCTCTATAACACCTTGCAGGTCTTAATCCCATTTCGCTCACCACTTATAATCAAAATCGTTTTCTAAAAAAGCCCTTTTCCAAGCACTTCGTAAAATAATTCTTTCATGAAACCTTTAAAAAGCTTGTTAAGGGGCTTTTAAATTAGTAAATTTATTTTGATTACTATATTGTTAAGCATTTGTTGTGTGTGATTTTTTTAAGTAAACAATTAAATACACAAAGAAATTTAGTTTATTCATGAAAATAAATCCAGTTGTATTTTTAGTGCTACTTTTTATTGTTTCTTTTTCATTAAGACTTTTTCCTCTGCGAGATTATTGTTTTTGGGATGAGTGCAGTTATTTGCAGAATGCGGATGTACTTTTTGGATTCAAAGATAATAATTATGATGAATTTTTTTACAGGCCTTTATTAATTTCTGTGTTTTTTGGAATTGGTTTCATTTTTTGGCACCATATTTTTACTGCTTCAATAATAACTGCTTTATTGGGTTCTATTGGAGTGATATTGTTTTATTTTATTGGAAAAGAGGTGTATGATGAAAGAGTGGGTTGGGTTTCTGCTCTAATAGCTTGTTTTTTGCCTGTTTTAGTTTCAAATTCAAATAATATGCTTGCTGATGCTCCGGGTTTAACTTTTTTGTCAATTAGTTTCTATTTTTTTATTTTATTTCACAAATCAAAAAAACCAGTTTTTGGTTATCTTTCAGGAATTTTTGTGGGATTAACTATTTTGACAAGATATGCTTCGCTTTTGTACTTTTTAATTCTCTTTGTAGTGTTTTCTATATTTTTTATTGTTTATAAAAGAAAAGATTTAATCAAATCCATTTTTTCAAAAGAACCTTTTATTGGGGCTTCAATCGTTTTATTTTCATATATTTTAAGCGCATTTATTCTCTATGGTTTTGATGCAATTTATCTTTTCCATCGTGCAGCTTATGCAGTATCTGGTTGGGATACTCCAGTTTTATTGTATGTTAATGTTCTCCCCCAATATTTTTCTTTATTAATATTCGCTGGTTTTTTCTTTTTGATTTTTTATTGGTTTAACAAAATTTCAAAAGCAAGAAAACAAAAATTAAAAATTAAGGTAAACATTTCTGATTTATCTTTTTTAATTTGGTTTTTTGTATTATTTATTTTTATGTGCTTTACTCCTCATAAAGAAGAAAGATATTTGCTTTTACCTTTAACAATTCCATTAATTCTTCTTGGAACTCGTGGAGTATTATTGGCATATGATTATGTTGATTCTAATAAAAATTTTTTAACAAAAAACCTTTTTTTTGTTATTGCATTTTTACTTATTTGTTTT
Source organism: archaeon ADurb.Bin336 (assembly GCA_002068885.1). Classification (GTDB taxonomy): domain Archaea; phylum Iainarchaeota; class Iainarchaeia; order Iainarchaeales; family JAAZKV01; genus JAAZKV01. The sequence goes on along the minus strand of MWBC01000004.1, from coordinate 4,251 downwards.
TCATTTGCTCCTTTAATTCAAGGTATTAATAAACCCTTGTTTGATTATACTATTCCTGAAGAAAGAGTTATTGTAGAAACACTTAAAGAAAAAGGATATCCAAATGATACTATCATTTATTCCAATTTTCTTTTTCCGCTTTATGCATATTATTCAAATTTTAGGGTTCTTACTTTTTATCAATCTGAATTCAGGTTTTTCAAATATTATGATTTTATAAATGAACCAGGGTTTTTTGTCTATTATAAAAATTCAAATTTTGCTCCAGGAGTTGAGTGGTTTAATCAAAGGCCTGAATTCACTTATTTTATGGATACAAATAATATTGTTGTTTACAAATTTGATCCTTCAAAAAAATTGATTAAAGCAGGGTGAGGGAGTTGAACCCCCCTAATTCGCTCTGCAGGCGAACGCATAACCGCTTTGCTAACCCTGCAAACAACTCTTGTTATAAGTAAGATTGACTGCGTTTCATTTAAAAAGTTGCTTAATTGAAAGAATTAAAAAAGTATTATAATTTCATTCTAAATAAGCAGCCGTAGTGAAGTGGTATCATGCAACCTTCCCAAGGTTGAGCTCCGGGTTCAATTCCCGGCGGCTGCAGTTATAACCAATTATGATAATAATATGTGTTTTTATTAATTTTGGTGATAACTATTTTTATGTTTATTTCAAAAAGAAGAGTTAAGAAAAAAGATTACTTTTACTTAGAAGATAGGTTATTTGGTAAGAGGGTTAGTTTTTTTTTAGGGACTAAAGAAAATTTAAATGAGAATATTGGGGAAGCATTTGATTCTTTGATTCAACAAAAAGTTATTGAAAATTTAAGATTTTCTCAAAAAGAGTTCAAATCAAATAATTTGTCTTTAAATGAATTATTGGTTTTGGAAAAATTAAAAATTGATTATTCTTTATTGAGTGATTTTTTTCCACAAGAATTTGAGTCTTTTAAAGAAAATGAGTTTGTTAGATATGCACAAGGTAGTGCTTCTGTTGAAGGGAATTCTTTAACTTTACAAGAAGCTAATTTGGTTTTGAGTAAAGGTATCTCAATTTCTGGTAAAAAAATTGATGAGGTTAGGGAAATTGAGAATATGCTTTTTGCTGCAAAGGAATCAAAAAAAATTATTGATTTAAATGAACGAAATATAAAAAGAATTCATTTTGCTATAATGCGTGGTTTTGATGATAAAAAACCTGGTAAATATCGTGATGGGCCAATATTTATTGTTGGTTCGAGTGTTAATCCTCCAAGTGCTGATAAAGTCCCTGAAAAAATGAAGGGGTTATTGAGTTGGCTTAATAAAAATAAGAATGAAATTCATCCTGTTGAACTAGCCGCAGAATTTCATGCTCGTTTTGAATCAATACATCCTTTTTTGGATGGGAATGGGAGAACTGGGAGAGAAATTCTTAATGTGATGTTACAAAATGCAGGTTATCCAAGGGTAATAATTAATCTGGAGAATAGACAAAATTATGTTATCTTGCTTGAAAGAGTTCAATCAAGTAAAGAATATAATAAATTTTCTAAATTTATTTATTTGTGTTTAGAGAAACGTGCACAAGAAATAAGTAAAACAATAAAAGAAAATAAACGAAGTATTTTGAAAAAATTGTTGAGTAAATTTAATTAAATTCAATGGTAGTAATTTAGTTAAATCAATGTTAATAGTTTAATTAAATTCAATGTTGATAAATGAAATTAATTTTTAGTGTTATGTTATAATAATTGAGGACGTTATTTGATTTTATATCTATTAATAGTATAATTATTTGATAATATTTTTTTTTGTTTTAGAGGTAGTATTTTTATTTTGCTTGGGTAATTTATTCTTTATGAATAAGCTTTCAGTTTTGGGTTTGCGTCTTGTTGGTCCAAAGGATTTTAATAAAAAATCTATTGAAGAGTTAGGGTTAATTGATTTTCATTTGGTTGTGACTAGGTCCACTCCAGCAGATCCGTTGTTTTTTTCCACTCCTCGGTTGCGTGAGTCTTTAATGAAGCATCCTCATTTAGAAGGGAAAGCTATTGGGTATATAGAGTATTATGCGGATTCTTTCACAAAATCAAATCCCGTTCTTAAAGTAGTTAATTATCCTTTTACTTATTTGGGAAAAGAACTTATTGATTTTAAGGGGAAGGGTTTTGCTTTGGGTGTTCAAAGGAAAGCAAATTCTGCAATTCTTCAAAAAGCTAAAAATGCTATAATTCAACCATTTGGTTCTGTTTCAAAAGAGAGAGCAAGACAACTTGCTTCTTTGAAAATAAAAATGGATTCAAATAGAATGTATTCTGTTTCTGCAAAAAGAATGGCTGATAAAATTAATGCGAAATTAAGAGCGAACAAAAAAAAGTTTAGGGTGAGTAGGAAGTGATTTTTTGTGTTTGAACCAAATTGTGTTATTGCATTAATTGCTCCAGAAATTTCAATTAAGAGTAGTTTTGTTCGTTCTTTTATGGTTAATAAATTGAAAAAGAATATTATTTTGTATTTGGATCATTTTGGTTTGGAGTATGAAAATATTTATTATGTTGCAGGGAGGTTAATTATTCCTACTAAAGATCCAAAAAAAGTTTTGAGTGTTTTAAAAAATTGTTTTGGTGTTTTGAGTTTGTGTCCTGCTCAAAGTTTTGAGTTTGATTCTTTGAATGATATTTGTTCAAAAGTAGGGGGTATTATTGAGGGTAGGTTTAGTAACGAATCTTTTGCAATTAGGGGTAAGAGTTTTTCAAAAAAGTTTTCTTCAAAAAAACTTGAGGAGGAATTGGGGGGGGTTGTTCTTAACAGTTTTCCTAAAATGAAGGTTAAATTAAAGAATCCTGATAAAGAAGTTTTTTGTATTGTTCAAAACAAAAATTCTTTTGTTTATTTTGAATCTTTTTCTAGTGTGGGTGGAATGCCTGTCGGGGTGCAGGGCAAAGCTGGGATTATTTGTAATAGTAAAACAAATAAAGAGGATTTGTTTTTAGTTGGAAAAAATTTGTTCAAAGTGGGGGCTTCAATAATAATTGTTTCAAATGAGGTTATTGATTTTGATTTGAGTGAACTAGAAAAATTTAATTCTTTTATAAAAATAAAAACTATTCCTGTTGCTCTTGCAAGAACTTATTCAGAAAATGGTGGTTTGAAAGCTTTTTTCTCTTGTGCTAAAAACGAGAGTGATTTTAAAACTGATTGTGAATTAATTGGAGAAAAAGTTTTTGCTCCTTTATTATTCTGATTTTTTTTATTTAAACATTTTTTGTTTTTTTGTTAATATTTTTTTTTCTTTTTGAGGTTTTATTTAATTAATTTTTTTGATTTGTTTTTTTTAGAACTAATTTAGTTTTAATTCTTTCTAATTAAAAATATTGTATGATTATTGGTATTTTTTCTGATTCTCACTTAGGTTTTTTGGGTGAAGATAGGTTTGAAGAATCTTTTGATAGGTTTAAGGAATCTATTCAAATTTTTAAAGATAATAAAGTTGATTTTATTCTTCATGCAGGAGATTTGTTTGATGAATCAACTCCTACTCAAGAAGTTTGGTTAAAAACTTTTGAGTGTTTTTCTCTAAATAATGGAAAATTATCTTCTTTAAAAAAAACTAAGAATGGTTTAACTTCAAATATTGTTGTTAAGGGTATTCCTATTGTTGCTATTCATGGAACTCATGAACATAGGGGCAAGGATTTTGCAAATGCTTTGGATGTTTTGGAAGAGAGTGGGTGTTTGGTTCATGTTCATGCAGGTTTTGTGGAGTTAGAAAAGGAGGGGGAGAAGGTTTTTGTTCATGGGTTGGGGGGTGTGCCTGAGAAGTTTGCAAAGAGTGCTCTTGCAAGTTATTCACCTAAACCAATTGAGGGGGCGGTGAATTTGCTTTTGCTTCATCAATCTTTTGTTGAGTTTTTGCCTTTTGATGATGACTCAATTGCTTCTCTTTCTTTAACTGATTTACCTAGTGGTTTTGATTTAATTATTAATGGACACTTGCATTGGACTAGTGAACAAAATTTGGATTCTAAAAGATTTTTGTTAACTGGTTCTTCTATTTTTACTCAAATGAAGAATTTAGAATCTAAGAGTGAGAAGGGAGTTTTTTTGTTTGATTCTGCTTCTATGGAATTAAAATTCGTGCCTTTTAAAGTTCAGAGGAAATTGTTTTACGAAAAAATGAAATTTAGTGAAGCTAATCCAGAGGATGTTAAAAAAGAGGTTTTTGCTAAGTTGAGTGAATTTAATTTTGATGGATTTAGGTTAAAGCCTC
>MWBC01000003.1 GCA_002068885.1 archaeon ADurb.Bin336 | reverse complement strand
AAAATAGCTGATGTGATTTACCTAACTAGAATTCAAAGAGAAAGAATGAATGTGAGTGATTATGAAATGGCAAAAGGAAAATACTCAGTTAATTCACATAATTTAGGACAAATTAAATCAACTTCAAGAATAATGCACCCCCTACCACACGTTGAGGAAATTGATTTACCAATTGAAGTTGAAGAAAAAGATAAAAGAGTTGCTTACTTTAGACAAGCAGAAAATGGAGTGTATGCCAGAATGGCCCTTTTGGAGCATTTATTAACATAAATTAAAAAAAAATATAATTGGTTAAAATTCACCAAAAAAATGAGAAAATGGTTTTTTTAAGAATAAAAATATTACAACCATTTTTTATTTTTGAAAAAGAGTAATGTAGCTCCAATTAGTACAAATGTTAGCATAACTAAATAAAAAATTACTTCAGGGTTTTCTTGGAAGGGTAATTGCACATTCATCCCATAAAAACTAAATATCATTGTAGGCACACTAATAGTAAATGTAATTATTGCAAGTACCTTCATCACAAAATTAAGATTGTTTGAAACTATTGAAGAATAAGCAGACATAGTGTGTGAAATAATTTCTGAATATATTGAAACTAGTTGTTGAGCTTCATCAATATCAACAATTGAATCCTCAAGCAAATCTTTCTCTTCCTCATTCAAAGGAACAATTTTTCCTGAAAAAATTCTGGCTAAAACAGCTCTATTTCCCACAATAGATGTTCTAAAATAAACCAAAGTTTTTTGTTTTGCTAAAAGAATTGCAATTTCTTTATTCTCAAGCGCATCATTAATTGATTCTCCTGCCCCATTAATTTCTTTTTCAATTTTATTTAACTCAATCATGTAAGCGTTAAGCACTTTTCTATTTAAGTGTCTGAAAAAAACAACTCTATTTTTTGTGGTGAATCCCCTTGGGGGACGAGTTATTAATTTTGATAATGCAAAAATATCATGCTTTGAAACAGTTAGAATAACTTTTCTTTTAGTAAGAAAAACTACTCCTAAAGGAATTGTAATAACCCCTTTTTCTTCTAAAACAGCAGGGGAGTGCAAAATGAAAGAAATATACCCATCCCTCAATTCTTTCTCTATATGAGGAACTGATTCATAATCCAACATTTCTTCAATTAAACTCTTCTCCAAATCAAGTTCATCAACCAAAAAATTTATTTCATCCTTAGTTGGACCAACTAAATTAATCCAAGTTCCAGGAGTTATTTCATTAACTTTCTTTAACTTGGAGGTAGAACCAATTGATTTGTAATAATTAAGCATAACAAGAATTAGTTAATAAAAAACATATAAATAGGTTTTGATTTTTTAGAAAAGTTCTGATTTTTACATAATAAAATTACTTTTTTTTAGCTCTTAATTTTGTACTAGATAAATTTCTCCACCCTACATTAGGATTCACAGTTGCTAATCCTTTTGCTAACTTATCAATTGCTTTATTAATAATCAACCCTCTCCTTTCTTTTAAAGTTAATTTCATTTTAGCACCCTTACTTTTTTTGGATTGTTGTTTCACCCCTTGAGCTTTTTCTTGAGCTACATACCTAGCTTTTTGAAACAACCTGTCTTTTGGAGCAGGAAGCATATAAAATGCTTTAGCATTACGAACTAAAGCTATTCTCCCCTTAAAATTCGTGTTAATAAAAACATCATCAGCAATTTTATTAGTTGGAGGCAAAGGATTTTTTAAAAAAAATTCTCTCTCAACAGCCCACCCTGCACCTGAAACAAAATCACCCCTATTCTCAACCCTATTTTTGTGCCTCTTTAAAAAATATGATTTGAACGAACTCCTACTCCTTTCAGGAATAAGAGAAGTTGCAGGAGTAACTAAGGCCCCTGCAAACCTAACACCTTTACGAGTTTTAAGTGCATCAATCACTCTCTCAATTGTTTGCCTTTTTAATAAAACATCCGCATCACAAAAAAAGAGTGTCCTTGAAGCAGGATTTGATTTTTTTGCAATATAATTTATTGCAATATTTTTACCCCTTGGTTTAAGAGAAAGAACCCTCATTTGAGGAACAGATTTACTCAACTCTCTAGCAGCAACTAAAGTAGGATCCTTATTACTCCTTACTCCATTAACACACACAATTAACTCTCTCTCACTTGCTTTTCTCTCAGTCCAAGCGGTAGAACGAGTAATTGCTCTAACTGATCTTGTAATCGAACTAGGATCATTCCAAACAGGAATACCAACGGTTAAAAAATCGGCCATGTAATAAAATACTTTACACTATTATAAAAAAGTTTCTAAATAAACATATTCTATTAACTCATCAAATTTAACAAAACTAAATAGGTGTGAACATAATGTATGTTGAAAAAGAAGTTAAATTTAGGATTGATGATATTGCAAATATGAAAAAAAAGTTGGAACAACTTGGCTTAGAGTGCAAAGGAAGAGAATTTCAAAGAACTATTAGATTTGATAATAAAGGCGAGTTGAAAGAAAAAGGTTTGAATTTGAGAGTGAGGAGTGGTTCAAAAAATACTCTTACCCTAAAATCAAAAATTAGTCATAAAGAAATTATTCGTCAAAGAGAAGAAATAGAACTAGAAATAAGCGATATTGAAAAAATGAAGTTAATAATAAACAAACTTGGGTTCAGGGATGAAAAAATAATGGAAAATTATAGAACCACTTATACTTCTAATTGTTGTGAAGTAGTGATTGATGAACTACCTTTTGGAAATTTTATTGAAATAGAGGGCGAAGAAAAAGATATTTTTGATTTAATAAAAAAACTGGGTTTGGATGAAACAAAAATAATTAACAAAACTTATTGGGGTTTATTTAGAGAATATAAAAAAGAAAACAATTTACAAGAATTAGGTGAAGATATACTTTTTACAAAAAAATGAAAAAATTTTTCTTAACAAATTTATCTTCATTTACAATAATATAAATCTGAACTGATTGTTTTTACGCGGAGAGCCGGAGTCGAACCGACGCTTCCTTTCGGAAACCTGCTCTCAAGGCAGGCGCATTTGACCTCTCTGCCATCTCCGCATTTAATTAAAATTTTTTTAGAAGCTTAGCTTACTAATAATATAAATTGTAGAAAATTAGTTTTTAAAGGTTGCTTTCTTTAAAAAAACATTTTTTTAAGAATAAGTTTTAAAGAGCAGGTTTTAATTTGAGTGATAATATATTTCTTGTAGGTGATTGAAGTGGATTTTAAAGAATATCAAAAAGAATCTATTAAAACTGATTTAAATGTCGTGGTGAAGAATAGCAATTTGGCTTATTATGCTCTTGGGCTTTGTGATGAAGCGGGGGAAGTTGCTGGGAAAGTAAAGAAATTATATAGGGATTATAATGGAGAACTCACTGAAGAATACAAAAAAGAAATTGAAAAAGAACTAGGGGACGTTATTTGGTATTTGAGTCAAATGTGCACAAAATTAGGATTAGATTTTAATGAAGTTGCTAAAATGAATTTGGATAAATTAAATAGTAGGAAAGAGAGGAATAAATTGAGTGGAAGTGGGGATAATAGATAAATGATTATTACTAAATTTACTTATCAAAAATTATTGAATAAAATTTAGTCACTTCTTTATTCTTGTATGTGTATGCACAAGTCTATCTGCTTCAACTGGTTGGGTTTTCAAAAATTTGAATAAAACCCATGCTTGGTCTTTAGTTAATTTTTGAGCTTTTGTTGTTTGAGGGAGTTTTCTTATATACCTGTGGAGTTTCTTCAAATCAATTCCCCCAATTTCAAAGAAAACAAGTTCTTTCCCAATTGATTTCCTCACCCCAACATTCATAGGACTATTATTAAGAACAATCCCACTTTCCTCGATTTTCATTGAAGTTTCAAATAGTTTTTGACTAATTTTTTTTGAATGTTCATTATATTTTGTTCCCTTTACAGATTTAGGTTTTTTGTTAAGTACTTCACCATAGAACGATTCTATTCCTTTTTGACTTTCTTGAGTAAGTGGAACTAATTTAGAATAACTAATAGAAGAATGTTGTTGATTTCTTCTCTTTAGTCCTGTTGCAATCATTTTAGGAAAATTTTTTGGAAAAAGCAAATTGGCTAAACTCATTGCTGCACTGTAGGAAGCTGGAACATATTGTCCTTTTTTGAGGTGTTTTCTCCTAACAATTGTACCTAACTTCATTTTAGTAGCAATTGCTTGTTTTGTGAGGTTAATTTTAGAATTAGTTTTTTTACCAAATCTTTTAGCTTGTTGAACCGCAGTAAGTGTTTTTACACTCGCGTGTTCCCCTCTAATTGACATTCTTTTAATCATAATAAATTAATTGTTTAAAGAAATATTAATAATTTACTAAAATAATAAAATAAGTATAAGAGAGGCAAAACAGGGATCCGCATGCGGTATGATTTGCCCCCTTCCACTACTCAGCTTTTAACTGCTTAGCGAACCGATTCAAAGAATAATTCTACAGAACCGGCTTAACTCCCAACACAATTATATTAGTGGAACATTTGGTTTAAATACCTATTTCTAAAAAGAAATTCTTGGACAAAATAACACTATTTGTTGGAAATAAGGGTTTTTATTTTAATAAAATAAAAGGAGTTTTTGAAAAGGGATAAAGTATTTAAATACAAAATCCTTTCAATTATTGAATTAGGTTGGTTTTAGTGATTATTAATGCATAACGAAGATTTTGAAGAGGATTTGTTCGAAAGTGCTTTTGGAACTGATGAAGAGAAGGTAGCTGCTAAAAAAAGACTTGAAGAAAAAAAGAAGAAACTTGATACTGAAGAAAATAAAAAATCAAATGAAAATAAGGGTATTGAATTAGTTGAAAAAGTTGAGGATGACGAAGATGTTGAAAAAGTTGAGGATGACGAAGATGAGGATGAAGAGTTAGAAGAAGAGGAAGAAGATAAAGTAAGCGAACCCCAATTGTTTGTTGATTCTGATAATGATTTTGAATCAAAAGATGAAGCTTTTGAGAACATGGATGCGGGGGGAAAGAAGAAAACTAATTCAAAAAATAATTTTGAGAGTATTGTAGAAGATGGGTTAAATAAATCTATTCAAAATGCTTCTAACAAAAAAAATAAAGGAAAGAGTTATGGGGGAAAATTAGATTTAAAAGTTAGTATTGAGGATGATGAAGAAGAGGAGGAAGTAAAGTCAAAAACACATCCAATTGAACGAAATATAATTAAGAGTGTTATTAAAAATAAGGCAATGATGAGTGCAAAACAAGAAGTTAAATTAAATAAAATTAAATTGAATGAGGATGTACCAAGGGAAGAATCAAAACATGATGAACTCGCTGATGCTTTACTAAGAGAGGAAGGAACTAGAGAAGAAATTGAGGATATTAAAGAAAAAACAATGGGTGAAGAAGAAAATAAACCAAGATTGCCTAAGGCTAATATTGTGAAAGATGATGATGAAGATGATTCTGATTCTAGTGGTAAAGTAAAACCAAATTTGGATTTCTTGTTCTCTGATAATGGACACGCTTATATTGGAAGAAAAAAGAGTGTGCTTGCAAAATATGGTGAGATGGGAGGATTGTTCGTTGGAAGGGTGAATGAAAAAGACAGGATGGGAACTGATGTTTATTTAGATGGATTAAATCCCCACGTAGTATTTGTTTGCGGGGCAAGGGGTAGTGGAAAATGTGTTACTGGAGATACTTTAATAACCCTTGATGATGGAAGTGTTTTACCAATTAGTGAATTAGAAAACAACAATAATAATGTATTTGGACTTACTGATGAATTAAAAATAAAACCACTGCAAAAAGTTGGTTTTTATGAGAGGAGTGTAAACAAAATTCTTCACTTGAAGTTGAAGAGTGGGAAAGAAATAAAATTAACTCCTGAACATCCTTTATTAACAATTAATGGGTGGAGAAAAGCAAGTGAATTATCAATCAAAGAAAGGATCGCTACTCCCAGAGTAATTAATAATTTTGGAAAAGAAGAAATGCAGAAATGTGAAGTAAAATTATTAGCTTATTTAATATCTGAAGGACACTTAGGAAATCAATTTGTTTTATTCACTAATGCTGATAAAAAAATAGTTAATGATTTTAACAATTCAATAAACGAATTTGATGATAATCTACAAATATCTTCCCACGGAAACCATAGTTATAGAGTTACTCAAAAACACAAATTAACTGATTTAAGCAAAATTAAAAGAAACTCTAAAGGGCAATTCACTAACGAAGGACACATAATTTGTAAAAAGAGTTCATTAATACAATGGCTGGAATTACTAAATCTTTATGAAAAAAGATCAAAAGATAAATCCATTCCAAAAGAAATAATGAAATTAAATAAAGCACAACTAGCATTGTTTTTGAATAGATTATTTTCGTGTGATGGTACTATTCATAGAATTAATAAAAAAAAGGACTGGCAAATTTCGTATTGTTCAATTTCAGAGAAATTAATTAGACAAGTACAACACTTATTATTGAGGTTTGGAGTATTATCAAAACTTAGACAAAAAACAGTAAAATATGGTGAATTTAAAGAGAAACAAAGTAAAGTATTTGAGCTTGTATTAAGTGGAGAGAATGTAGAAAAGTTTTTGTTAGAAATTGGTTTTTTTGGAGAGAAAGAAAAGAGAGAAGAAATTGCTTTGAATGAATTGTTTAATAAAAAAAATAACCCTGATGTTGATACTATTCCTAAAGATGCTTGGAATTTTTTGGCTAATAAAAATTGGACAACAATGGGTAAAGAATTTGGTTACAAAAATCCAAAATCATTGCATAATATAACAAACTATTCTCCTTCTAGAAAAACTCTTCAAAAAGTTGCTTTAATTGAACAAAACAAAACTCTTGATTTGTTAGCTAATTCAGATATTTTTTGGGATGAAATTGAATCAATAATTGAACTAAATCAAGAAACAAAAGTTTATGATATTAGGGTACCTAGTTTTAGTAATTTTGTAGCTAATGATATTATTATTCATAATTCGTACGTTCTTGGTGTTGTTGCTGAAGAGTTAGCACTTAAGAATAAAAATGTAGGAATTATTGTTGTTGACCCTATTGGAGTTTTTTGGTCAATGAAGCACCCTAATAAAGAAGCTAGAGAACTAGAGATGCTTGCAAAATGGGATTTGCTTCCAAGGGGGCTAGATAACATAAAAGTATTTATCCCAGTGGGAATGAAGGATTCAGTGCCTAAAAGCACATTTGACGCAGTGTTCTCAATACAACCATCTCTACTAACTGCAGAAGATTGGTGCTTAACTTTTGGAATTGATAGGTTTTCCCCAACTGGATTATTAATGGAAAAAGGAATCTCTAAAGTAAAATCTGGTTATACTAGAACTGATGGAAAAGAAGTTAGAGGAAAACAAAACACTTTCTCTTTAGAAGATTTAATAAAATGCTTTGAAGATGATGCTGAATTAAATGATAGAGATAAAGGATACAAAGCAGATTCTATTAGAGCACTTGTTAGTAGGTTTGATGCAGCAAAACACTGGGGTATTTTTGATGATAAAGGAACTTCACTAGGATTACTCTCAAGAGCGGGACAAATGACTATCCTTGACACTAGTTTTTTGGATGATTCTGGTAGTGCACTTGTAGTGGGTATTTTTGCGAGGAGAATACTTGCTGCAAGAAAACTTGGAACTAGAAGAGAAGCTGCTGGAAAGTTTGAAGAAGAAGCAGATATAACTGAATTAATTGAACTAAACATCCCACCAACTTGGTTATTTATTGATGAAGCACACACCCTAATACCTGGAGGAAATCAAAAAACCCCTGCTAGTAGTGCACTTGTAGAATACGTTAAGCAAGGAAGAAGGCCGGGTTGTTCTTTAGTGTTCGCAACCCAGCAACCAAGTGCAATTGATTCAAGAGTACTTAGTCAACTTGATATAATAATGGCCCATAAATTAGTGTTTGATGATGATATTAAAGCAATTCACAAAAGAACTCCTACAATAGTTCCTGGGCCTTACAAAAAACCTAATTTTATTAAGACACTTCCAATTGGAAATGCTTTAACTGGGGATAGAACTGAAACTACTTCAAGAGCTTTTGTAATGAATATTAGGCCGAGGATGAGTCAACACGAGGGAAGAGATGCGGAAACTGTTGAATCTACTCAAGAACTTGACACTGATAAAGTGGAAATACTTGCAGTGAATATTGTAAAAAGACAATTAGAAAAAGATCCTAGTATTAGGGTTGAGAGTGTGCAAGAAACAATTGATACTCTTAACAACACTTACAAAAAAGAAATTACTCTTAAAGAAATTTTAAAGATGCTTAATGATGAAGGGGTTATTGAAAAAGATGGAATGTTATTCAAAGAAGAAGTTCTAAAAGAAATTGAAGAAGAAGAGGATTTGAATAGAGAACAAGAAGAGAGTGAAGAGGAAAGCGAATTTAGTTCAAATAAAGAAGAAGATGGTAAAGGGAAGAAAAAATTATCAAAAGAATTAATTGAATTTGAAGAAGAATTAAGTAATATTGAAGAGAGAATTGAATTAAGTACTTTAAAATTAGGTATTGAAGAACAAAGAGCAAGAAAAATTCTAGCTGGATTTGCTGAAAAAAAGTTTTTATTTATAGATACTGAAATTTTGGATAGACTTACTTTAAAGCACGCTCAAATATACAAAGTGAGGTACAAATATTTCAGTCATAAAGATGCTTTCCATGAAGGAGAGGCATTCATTAATTCTTTAACAGGAGAATTTATTCATGATGATAGGGGCAAGCTACGTGAGAGTAAGGGATTGCCAATTCTTTTGGATTTAAATGAAGCAGAAACAAATGTTTTGAAATTAATCGCTGAAAAAAAGAGAACTGCTAAAGAAACTGCAGAATTAATGAGAATGGAAGAAGGAAATGCTAAAAGAATACTTGATAATTTAGTAAAAAAGAAATTATTAATCAAGTTTGTTGATGAAAGAAAAAATGAGGTGTACAATCACGGCAATATAGAAATGGAGTTACCACCAACTCCACTGCACGAAATTTTGCCTAGCATTGGTAAAAGACAAATCACTGAAGTTGATTCAGCAATATTAGTACAACCAGTGTTAAGTGAAAAAGAAATACCCGAACTCTTGAAAAAATTGTGGGGAAGCGTTACTGTAAAAGAAATAACTCATTTATTCCTACCAATTTGGGAAGGAGTTTTAAAGAAAAGAACAGGGGAAGAAAGAACTATTTTAATTGATGGAATAAATGGAAAAAGAATTAATCCATTAGAACTATAACATTATAATGAACAATACCTAAACCCCTACTTTCCTACTCAAATTAATAAACTAAACTAAAAGAACTAAAAAAAATATGTAAAAGAAATTAATAATAAAATTTTCTAATTATTAATAAAAATTATAATTAATTATTACTAATAAAAACTATAATCAATTATTACTAACAAAAATTATAATTAATTATATTATTACAAATAAAAATTATAATCAATTATTACTCTGATAAAAGTTATGATCAATTCATTTGTTTAATAATTATTCTCATCTAAAGCCATATTAACAAGCATATTTGAATAAAATTCACTAATTGTTTTATGCGAACCAAAAATACTTGCTTTTCCCGCCATCAAATTAATTTTAACCCCTGGAACATAAATAACTACTTTCGCCCAAGGAGAAGCTAAGATTAATTGAATTAAAAGAGATATATCACTCCCTTCAACAGAAATAGTATTTTGTTTAATCCAATGAGAAGGAACTTTGGATAAAATAGATTCATCCTTAGTTTCAACCAAAATTTTTTGGCCATTACAATACTTAATTAATTTATCAACAAAATCAGCATCAAAATTAATTAATAATGAATCATTAAAATCAATTTCTTTTAATTTCTCTATTTGAGTATCTAATAATTCCCCCATTTTTTTCAAATATTTTCTCTTTGATCTAATTTCTTTTCTCACTTCAACTAAATCATTTATAGTAAAAGCAGAATTATCTTTTGCATTACGAAGCAAGTCACTATCCTCAGCCCCTCTTTGCAGTAGAACTACCAACAACTTTACTAATTCATCCAAATTATCAATTGGTTTTTTCATACTTTGATTTAATTTTAGAACAAGTTTATCCTTCATTTCAACACTCATTGAAGATAAACCTTTATCAGTGATAAAAAACTTTAAACCATCTTTTTTGATTAAACCAAAAGAAGTCATATCTTTTAGGCCTCTCATTAAAGCAGATTTTGCAGAAGCGGGATTCTTATACCTTGAAGCAAATTTGGTGTGAATATCATTATAAGTAATACCCGGATTTTGTTTTATCAAAATCAATAAAGAATTGTTCAAAGTCATAAAAAAAATAACTTCAAAGAAGTATAATAAACATGATTATGATCAATCAACAACTAATTAATCAATTCGAAACAATTAAAAAATCCAAAATAATCAAAAAAAAATAAGAATAATTTTTTTTAAAAAAAAAAGAAAAAAAAAGAAAAGTTGACTCGTTTTTTATTGTTGAGCCACTTTCTTCATTCTCTTTCCCAAAGAATAAGGTATTTTTTGCTTACATTCAGTACATTCAGCAACAAAAGTAGGGTTCTTATTTTGTTTTTTAACAAAAACAACATACTTGTATTTACCCATATATCCATGATCAGTATTTCTTTCGTGTCTTCTATTACCTGCAGCCATTGTTCTTTTAGCAGCAGCTTTAAACTCTTTAAGCTTGTGCTTTACGTGCTTCTTACATTTCTTACAATAAAGCTTCTTTTCTTTTGGAAATTTCATAAACTCACCAAGTCAATAAAGAAAAGGTGAATAAGAAGGTTTTAAAAGGTTCTTAGAGGGGTTAAAAAAATAAAAAAGAGATTAATTAAAAAAACTTGTAAAGAATATTTAGCTAAAAAAAGTTTTAATTAAATACAATTTTCCTTCAACGCATTTAATTAAATACAATTTTTCTTCAACGCAAAGTAATTTAAATATCATTTACTTAATATTTCAAGTTCTAAGGTGAAGAAAATGATTTTTTCAAATTTATTTGCAAGTTTAATGCAATTAGTTTTTAAACCAAAAATATGGATTCCTTTACTAGGGATGTTAATAATTTCAACTGCAACTACTTTAGCAATGAGTTTTGTTCTTCAAGGACTTATTCTTGATGTAACAATTTATTCAAGTGTTTTGGAAGCACAACCAGTTTTTAGTGTTTTATTAACTCAATATTTTTTTGAAATTCTCCTTGTGTTAGTATTAACTTTTTTTATGAGTGTGTTAGGCGTAATATCTTTTATGAGTACTTCAAGAATTGCTCAAGGAGAAAGTTTAGTGAAAGCAATTAACAAATCAATGAACGAATACCAAAAAGCACTTGGAATAGCGTTAGTGTTTTGGGGAGTTTTTATTTTGATGATATTTTTAGGAACAATTTTGAGTTTAGTTGCAAGAGTTAATGAAATAATTGCAATTGCGCTAGTAGGAATATTATTTGTCGTATTAGTAGTGGTTTTAGTTAAAACGGTATTTACTTTACCTGCCTTAAATAAAAATGAACTAAGGAACGCTATTAAATCTTCGTGGACTTTTACTAACAACAAATTCTGGAAATCAACAGGTTATTTGTTATTAGTAGGAATAATTCTTATAATATTTGGAAGTATTTTTTATCAAATTGAATTAATTATCCAAGGACATGTAATTGAGTTAATTGTATTAGCATTATTTGAAACATTTCCGAGTTTGTTTTTTATAAGTGCAATTACAAATTATTTTTATTCAAAACAGTGAATTAAATGACTAGGCTAATAAAGCTCTCTTTAAAAAATTTTAAATCCTTTAAAAAAGCAGAGATACCTATAAGCAAGGGTTTTACATCTATTGTAGGAAGCAATGGCTCTGGAAAAAGTAATACTCTTGACGCATTACTCTTTGTACTAGGAATAACTTCTCTTAAAACACTTAGGGCAGGAAAATTAACTGATTTAGTGAATACTAATGCAAAGGAAAACTATGCAAAAGTAGATTTGTTAATTAAAGACAAGGACAAGCAATATGAAGTTAGCAGAATGATTGATAAACAAGGAAAAAGTATTTACCGGCTTGATGGAAAAAGAACTACATTAAATGAAATAAATTCTCTTTTAGTGGAACTTGGAATTGATGTAGATGGACACAATATTGTAACTCAAGGAGATATAACTAAAATAATAGAAATGTCCCCTATTCAAAGAAGAGAAATAATTGATTCTGTTGCAGGTTTAAGTGAATTTGATTCTAAAAAAGAAGAAGCTATTAAAGAACTTGACAAAGTTGATTTGAAAATTAAAGAAGCAACAATAATACTAAATGAAAGGAATGAATTTCTAACTGATCTTCAAGAAGAAATGCGCGCTGCAAAAGAATACAAAGAACTTGAAGAAGAGAAAAAAAGAACAAAGGCAACTATATTTGAAAAAGAACTCTACTCCATTGAAAAAAAGACTTTGGATTTGGATAATGAATTATCAAAAATGAATACTGAAAAAAATACTCTTGATGAAAGAATTATTCAATATAGAAAAGAATTACAAGAAGAAAAATCAAAATCAGAAGAACTTTCCAGAAAAATACTTAAAGCATCAGAACATACTTACACTACTATAGGGAGAGAATATGAAGAGAAAAAATCAAAATTTTTGCTTGAACAAGAAAAAATTGATTTAAATAAGAAACAAATAAACAAAAATAAAGAAAAAATTAATTTGAATAATGATACAACTAAAAAAATAGATGGAGAGAAAACAGAAATTGAAGAAAAAATCAACAAAATGAGTGATGAAAAGAAGCTAATTGAAGAAGAGTTAAAAGAAATTGTGAAAAAAAAGAATGATCTTGAATCAATTGTTAGAGAAAAAAACATTGATTTGCAAAAAAAAGAAGGGGAGATTGAAGAAATTGAAGAAAAAATTGAGAAACTAAAAAAAGAATTGTTCAATGTAGAGCTAATCACAAAAAATTTTGAAAAACAAAAAATATTTAATGAAAAAAAACTTTCTGAATTATTGACAGAAGAAAAAGAACTTTTGGAAGAAAAAAACAAAATTGAAGAAAAGAAAAAAACTTTAAATATACATTTAAGCAAAAATCCTGAGAAAGAATTAAATGAAATTGAAGAGAAAATTAACCAACTTTATGAAGAAAAGAGTTTTTTAAAAGGAAAGAAAACACAAGAAGAAAAAGCATTAAACGAATTAAAAAAAGCTTCTTCACAATGCCCCACTTGTGACTCAATCTTGAACGAGAATAAAAAAACTTCATTAATAACTCTAAAAGAAAATTTAATCAAAGAATTTATTATTAAAGAAAATGAAAAATCTGAATCAATCACCGAGTTAAAGAAAAAACTTGAAGAAACAAAAGAAACAATTAATTTAATTTCAAGAATTAGTTCAGAAATAATGCATGAAAAATCAATTATAACTAGAATTAATGAATTGAATAATAGAAAAATAGAGTTAGAAAAAGAATTGGATGAAAATTTCATAAAAAAAGAATTTGAAAAAAGAGATGAATATACAAAAAGCATAGAAAGTATTACAAAAGAATTAACCCGAGCTAAAGAAGAATTATACGAAATAAGAAACCAAAATATTTTTGAAGATTATTCCACAGCAAACAAACAAAACGAAAATCTTCTACATAAAAAAAGTGTTTTGGATAATAACTTAAATGAATTAAAATCAAGGCTTGATAATATTTCTGCAAGAGAAGATGATGCAGTATTTGAAAACAATGCTCTTCAAAGCGAAATTGATGAGTTCAATAATGAAATTAAAAATAAAGAAAAGTTAATTGAAGAATTAAAAGAAGAAATGCTATCAAAAGAAAAGGAATTAATTGAAGCAAAGAAAAAAAATGCTATATTGTCAGATGAAAAAGAATACTCGGATAAAAAAATTGATAAACTTGAAAAAGAAATTTGGAATGATTCCGGAAAAATAAAGAAAATAGAAACTAGAATAAATGAGTTTAATGTAGAGAAAGGTAAAATAAGTGTAAAGCAAAATGATTTAATCGAAGAGAAAAAAGGATATGAAGGAATAGCTCCTTACACTTCAAAAAGTCTTGAAGAGTGCAAAGAAAAATTATCTTTTATTGAAAAAAGATTAAATGAAATAGGTGCAGTTAACCTAAAAGCAGTAGATAATTTTAACGAACTCAAAAAAGAAGTTGATGACATACAACAAAAAGCAGATAAACTTTCAGAAGAAAGACTTGCAGTGCTTGACATGATTGATAAAATAGAAATAAAAAGAACAGGAGTTTTTATGGAATGTTTTAACGAAATTAATGCAAATTTTAAAGAAATATTCTTTAATTTTTTTAGCGGAGAAGGGAACCTAAGTTTCCAAAACCCAGACAAACCACTTGAATCAGGATTAATGATTGATGCAAAACATAAAGGAGGAAACTTACTAAATATTGATTCAATGAGTGGGGGAGAAAAAACTTTAACAGCACTTGCTTTTATGTTCGCAATCCAATTACATAGACCCGCACCATTCTACGCATTTGATGAAGCAGATGCAGCACTTGACAAAGAAAATTCATTAAAAATGAGTAATTTAATTGAAAAAATTGCTGAAAAAAGTCAATTCATCGCAATTACACACAATGATGTTATAACAAAAAAAGCACACCAAATAATAGGCGTTGCTAGGGCCAGAGATAATAGTTCAGTAATTGGATTAAAATTAAAGAATCAACAAGACCCAGAATTAAAAGAATTAGAAAACTTTGAAGCAGAAAAAGAAGATTGAACTACATTTAATTAACACTCAATTAAAATATTCAATCAAAAAAATATATAACAAAAAATAATTAAACTAATTATTTATACATAATTAGTTAATAAGATGTCAAAATAAAAATGAATTAATCACAAACCAACAATTTAATAAAATAATAAAAATTCAAGAAATAATTTCAGTCAAAACCAAGTTTTGGGTGTGAAACAGATTCTTCTTTATTTTTTTTATCAGTTTTATTTTTATAAGCAAATCTTCTAAGAATTTTTTTTCGTTTAATTTTTTCTTTTTCTTCTTCTTTTGCTTGTTCTTCAGCTAACTCTTCAGTACCTTTTATTATCTCTTTTTTTTCTTTTTTTAAATTTGAAAAAAACTTTGTGAACACAGATTTTTCTCTTCTTGTTTCTCTTAATTCAATTTGAATTTGTTTTAAATCAAATTTAATTACATCAAGTTCATTAGACAATTGTTTATAACTACGTTCATAATCTTCAGGAATTATTAATCCTTCTTTATAATGTCTTTTTATATCAACTAAAGCTGATTTTAAAGCCCGCTCTTTTGCTTTTAAATCTTCTAAGGATAACTTAACTTTAGTACCTTTTGATTTTTTAGAATCAGTTCCCTTTTCAAGTTCTTCTTCATACCTCCTCTTCATAAAAAAGTATTCTGCATCAGATATTTTTTTCTTAGATAATGCTTTATCCAAATTAGATAAAACTAATTTCAATTTATCTCTTCTTGAAGAATATCCTAAATCTCTCTTAGATGTATTAGTAACTAATCCGATTATTAGAACCATTATTAAAATTAAAATAATTATTAATAACCCTGCAATCAAAATTAATTTAGAAGGATCAATAATTCTATTATATTTTACATCAACAAATGTTTCTTCAACAACATACTCTTCAAACTCATTAAACGCAATATATTCCAATACTATTTCTTTAGCACTCGCCAAATTTTTACTCAAATACAATAAATCATAACTAGTTTCAACACTCGCATTATATTCCATCATTTGTCCAAGATTTTTACTAAAAACTGCATTCTCATAATAAAATTTTGAATGATCAAAATACATATTAGCCCAAACAGAATCAAAATTTGAACCACTATTGATATCAGATTCCACTAAATTAAACATTTTTTCATACGAAAGATTTTTTCTATTTGCTTCAGACATTACAAAAGATTCTGCAAAGAAAAGATCAAATAGAGCAGCAAAAAAATAATTATTATCTCTAGAAATTAATGCTGAATGATACCTTCTCAAAGAATCTTCATGAATTGCATCAGATGAATTTGAATCATTCAAAATAGTTTCTAATTCACTCATTTTATTATTCACTAATTTCTTAAAATCATTTGAATAATACATCTTGTATTTTAATGAATCTTTATCTGCTTGAACCAAAAAATCTTTTGCAACACTAATCCAAGCTTGTGCTGAAACATAATCATAAACTTTTCCAAATTGAATATTTTGTTGAATCAATTTTTTCTCATCTTCACTTAATGGAGTATCGGAAGGAACAATCGCTGACGAAGTAATTTCATTTAATGCATTCTCTGCGTAAGCCATTCTTTGTTGAGCTCCAATAATCCATTCAAATTCATTAGCAGGAATATAATTAACCCTAAGTTTAAGCTCATTAAGTTCTTGTTTTAAGGAATTAACTTTCATTAAAAGAACTGTGTCATTTAATAACATGGATGGGTTTTGAGCTATTTCTTTAATTGTTCCAGCAAGTAATCTTGAATGAAAAGCAGAATTTGCTGAAGAGTATAAATAATTTTGATCCAAAAATCGTTTGGACATTTCAACATATCTCCTTGATTCAACATATTTGTTATAAAAATCAGCAAGTATTCTTTCTTCAAGACCACTTGAATCAAGAGCTTTTTTTGCAGATTCAATTACTGATTCAGCATCAGTAATATAATTATCCGAAACACGTTTCATTGGAATTAAACTAGGTTCATAATTAATTGAACTCGGAATAAAAATTGTTGATGAAGTATTTGAATCAACAACTATTGAATCAAAATCAGAATAAGCATATTCAATCACTTGTTTTATATTATTAACTTCAACTACTTTCATCCCAAGTTCTTTTGGGCCATATTCAAGTAAATTAACTGTTTCAAAATTTTTTCCATCAATAATATCAGTTACTGCTTCACCCAAGGGAATCATAAATAATTTAATTCCTATTTTAGAAGCCGCTACCGCTTTAGCCCCAACTCCGCCAACCATCCCAATTGAACCATCAGAATTAATTGTTCCAGTTAAACCAATTCCACTTTGCAAAGGTTTTTCCGAGAACATTGAATAAGTAAGTAACGCCATTGCTGCCCCTGCTGAAGGCCCATCAACTTCAGAAGCATTAGCCCTTATGTCAAAAATTAAATCTTTATCAACTAACAACACATTAGTTTCTTTTTGTGCTATTTGAATAGCAATGTTACCTGTTGTTTGAGTATCTTTTCCGACAAGAGAATTTGAAGTAATGAAAGCTGATTTTCCAGTTCCTGGAATTGTTTGTATTCTTAATTCAGCAGCCATTCCTTTGTTATCTTCAGTAACTGCAAAGATGTTTATTGAACCATGATCTAAAATCGCATAAGCTGGACACAAAATAAAAAGGAGTGAAATAAATACAAAAAATACTTTACTCAAATGATTTGATTCCATGTCAAAATAAAAGATGTTTCAGTATTAAAACCCTACTTTTTAAAAAAATAACAAAAATAAAATAATAAAAATAAAATATTAAATAAAATAAAAAAAAAGAACATTAACTAAAACCACTAGCTAATTAAAAAATAATAAAATAAAAAAGCATATAAAAATAAAAAATATTTTTATATTATTAAAATTTAAAAAAAAATTAATCTATTTTTATTTTATTAAAATTAACTTTCTATTTTAACTATTTGTCTATACTAATAAATATTACCAAGGAAATATTTGAACAATAAAATTAAATTTAACTTTTCTAAAAAATATTTCAAAAAACTAGCTTGTTAAAAATTAGCATTGGTTTTACCCAACACTAAAATTAACAATTTAAGCAACACTTGGTGAAAGGATGCTACTAATGAACTATTCATCCAAATAGTGCTCCAAGACCAGCTGCTGCTTCTTCTTCAGATTTCTTTTCTTCTTTTGGTTCTTCCGCTGCTGTTGCTTGTGCGCCTGCTGCTGGTGCTGCCACCGCCGCAACTGCTGCCTTAGCTATAGCATCGTCTATGTTGATGTTCTTTAATGAAGCTGTCATTGCTTTTACTTTAGCTGCATCAAATTCAACCTTAGCTGATTTTAATACTGCTTCAATATTTGCTTCATTTAGCTCTTGTTTTGCTGAATGGAGCAACATAGCTGCATATACATATTGCATACCTTCACCTCTCAATATAAATTTTTATTGTGCGCCACTAGATTCACTAGGGTTAGATTCATTAATTGCTTTCTCTAGCCCACTAGCTTCTCTTTGTGCCTTAACAACTATCAATTCTGTTGAAACTTCATTGAATATTTCTGCATTCACTGACAAATTCACCATTTGTTGGTGTGCAAGAATGAACTTTTCAAACAATTCCTCTTCATCCATATCAAGTGCACTAGCTGAATAATACATATCTTCAGTTTTATCAAGTACACCAAGTATTTTCATCCCAATTTTCATTGGCTTAATATTTAATTTTCCTAAAACATCAGCAACTTCCTTCTTTATTGCCTCGCCCTTCTTTGCAACAACCTTATCCTTTGAAACAGAAATTGTTGGCCCAGCAACCTTAACCTCAAGTCCAGCTGCTTTAAGTGTTGAAAGAGCAGGTCCAGGAGGAAGACCAGTGTCCCCTGCTTGGATTAAAATATCTTTATCTGCAACATCCCCTTCTTTTGCAGCAGCATCTCCTTTATTCTTTTTAACAAAACTAAATAATTCAAATGGATTTATTTTTGAAAAAATTAATAAAACGCTTTCGTTTATAATGTGATCAATTTTTGAAGTATCTACTCCCGAATCAGCAAAAGCTTTTTTAATTACCCTAGTTTTTGCAACTCTAACCTCTGCTTTTCCTTTAAGTTTTTTTCTCAAAACAGAAGCAATATTAGCTGGTAACCCATCTAGAGTAGCTACTGCTATAACTGGGTAAGATTTAACTAACTCAACTATTTCATCTTTCTTTTGACTTTTCCATTTCCTTGCGTGAGATGTCATTATTCATCACCAACCTTAACTGCAGGACTCATAGTAAATTTAACATAAGAATTTTTTATATTTTGTTTCTTTTGAGGCAATGAATTCATTACACTCTCATAAACAACCAACATATTTTCAACCATTAACTCATCCTTCATCTTCTCTGTACCAATTAATGCATGAACAACAGGCATGAACTTCCCTTTCTTATTAGAAACTGTTATTTGAGTTCTAGCCTTAGCCAAAGCTTCTTCAAATAAAGCAGCACTAACAATTGGTTTAGGCATTTTTCCTTTAGGAGCCAATTGTTGTCCCAAAAACTTTGCAACTGTAAGCATACAAGGCCCTTCAGCAAACAAAGCATCAAAAGACATTAATTCAGCTAACTTTGCTTTATCCTTAGCCAAAGCTTCAATCTCTTTATCATTAATAATCTTATCAACTTTTCCTTTCAAAGAATTAATCATTTCATCAGTTTTAGCAAAAACAGCAACCTTTCCACTACCCTTCCCTGTTGGGTGAGGTAAAGAAATTTTTAAATTAACTTGATTAGTTGGTTTTTTCATATCAAGTCCGGTAAAATTAATCATTAACTCTACACTCTGTGTAAAATTCCTCTTAGGAGCAATTTCACGCAATTTTTTTAATGCAACCAAAGCTGTACTTTTTTTCATTCCTAAACACCTTCCACCGAAGTGGTACCGCTCACATTTTTTGAGCAACGGCCTAACTTAAAATTAGGCTTTTGTTATATAAGAAAAATAATTGTGAAAGGTTTATAAATCTGCACTTTTTACCCAAGACGATTAACGAAAATTAAGAAAAGATTTTAAAAGAAAAAAATAAAATTATGTTTTTATTTAAATAAAAAAAATTTAGATTAATAAAAAAATAATAATTAAAAAAAGCTTGAAAAAAGAAAAATATAATCAAAAAAAATAAAATGAAAAAAAAATAAAACCAAATTTAGATTAATAAAATAATTACTAAAATAAATAATTAATAAAATAAAACAACTAACAAAAAAACTAACAAAATAATTAATAAAATAATACAAAAATAAAATAAATAACAAAAAAATAACAAACACTATTTTAAAAAAAAAGGAAGAATAAAATTTGATTAATTGAACTTATCCAATTAATTTAATTCAATTAATCAAAATCAAAATTTTTAATCTTTTAATTCTGCATCCCACTTTCCAGAATCAACTGCTTTTTGAGCTTCTTTTGCATGCATTCCTTCAATAGTTACCCCCATTGAATTGCAAGCCCCAATAACTATTTTTACACACTTCTTCATTGAAACCGCATTGAGTTTATCATACTTTGTTTTTGCTATTTCAATAACTTGTTGTATTGTTAAATTACCCATTACATCAGTTTTTGGATTTCCTGCTCCCTTAGCTGCTTTAGCTTCTTTTTTAATCAAAGCACTAATTGGAGGAAGACCCACTTCAATATAAAAAGTTTTGTTGCTATTGATTTTTATTGTTACAGGAACTTTCATTCCTGAAAGAGAAGCTGTTTTTTCATTTATTTTTGCAACAACTTCACCAATATTCACCCCAGTTGGCCCTAGTGCTGGCCCAAGTGGTGCCCCTGCAGAAGCGTGTCCTGCATCAACCATTACTTTTAATTCAGCCATTTTTTTATTCACCTTTTCATTTTTTGAAGCTTTTTCCTTTCTATAAAATTTTTGACGAAAAAAGAATGCACTCTTTTTTTATCAAAATGTGTAACTACAAAAATTGGCAAAATTTTTTGCCAACAATTAACTCACTCACCAAAAAATTTTTTTACTTAAATTTATTGAAATATTTTTTATTTTAATTTATTGAACAATTTTTATGTTCTCTGCTTTTATTGTAACAGGTATTTTTACTGCAGCTTCTAAAAGCTCAACTGTTACTTCTTCTTTAGCAGGATTAATTCTAGTAATTTTTGCCTTCTCACCCTTAAATGGGCCTGAAATTATTTCAACTTGCATTCCTTCGTTTAGTGTTTTCATTAATGGTTTTGACTCAAGTAAACTTGATAATTCATCAATATTAACTGCTCCTTTAACTATTCCACTTCCTTTGATGTGTGGAGTATCAGTTATTCCTCTTCTTACAGTAATCTCGTTATCCGCTTCAAGTAAAATATACCCCTTAATCCCTGGTACAACCGCAATTGAATAAATGTTTAACTCTTCTTTAGCTATTTTTGAACTCAAAATATCAACAACTAATTGTTCTTGTCCTACTGTTGTTCTAATTGGGAATATCATTTTTTAATCACCTTAATAATTAACTCAAATTCAAATTTAGCCAAGAATATTCGCCCAGCTAAGTAAGAATAATAAAAAGTATGCATTTGAAAGATTTAAAAACCTGTTTATTGGAGTTTTTTGAAAAAAAAATTTAAATTAAATTGATTCAAAAAAAATAATTTTTTTTAGAAAAATTGGTTTAAAAAAAAATTAATTTCAAAAAAAGAATTTCATAAAAAAACTATTTCAAAGAAAGAATTATCAAATTGAAAAATAAAAAAATAAATTAATTCTTTTCAAGAATAATTATTGAATTAATTTATTTAGAATCCTATTCCTGTTAGTGCGAAGAATAAATATATTATATAAGCAATTATTCCTATAGCAATTATACCTATTGCTACTACTATAACCATTCTTTTGTATTCTTCCATAGTAGGTTTTCTTGATACTGTAAATATTCTTTTAGCGTCCGCTATAAAGTTTGTTACTCTTTCAACCACATTAAACTTCATCTTGTTTCACCAATAAAAAAATAATTTGAGGGCAATTATTAAAAGCCCTCGTTTTTTGAATTCAAACTAAATTTTAGGTGAATTCAATCCCTAAATCAATTTCTTCTCCTTTAGAGTGTTTCCCACCTTCAAGGTAAGGGAATCTACCACCTGCAATCACAACCATTGCTTCAATGTGATTTTTTGGCATGTTTTGGTCAACCATTGCTCCCCAAATAACGTGACTTGAAGCGTGGATTTTTGCCGAAACTGTTTCTACTATTAACTCTGCTTCTCTTAGAGTCATATCAGTTCCACCACAAACATTTACTAAAGCTCTGTTAGCTCCTGAAATGTCTACATCAAGCAAAGGTGAAGTTAAAGCATTTTCAATTGCTTCAAGGGCCCTTGCTTCCCCACTTTCTTCTCTTGAGGATTCACCAAGCCCAATCATAGCAGCTCCTCCTCTTGAGAGAATTGTTCTTAAATCCGAAAAATCTAGGTTAATTAAACCTGGTTTTGTAACCATTTCAGTTATACCCTTAACTGCATTAGTGAGAACCTCATCAGCTACTTTAAAAGCAGCGTTTATTGGTAAGTCAGGCGCAATTTCTAATATTTTGTCATTCGGAATTACTATTATGGTGTCAGTGAATTCTTGTAATCTTTCAAGCCCATATAAAGCATTCTCCATTCTCTTTCTTCCCTCAACGGTGAAAGGTAATGTTACTACGGCAAGGGTTAGTGCTTTACAAGATTTTGCTATTTCAGCTGCTACTGGAGCCGAACCAGTTCCTGTTCCTCCCCCAAGTCCACAAGTAATGAAAACCAAATCAGCATTTTTTAGAACTTCCGTTATTTCTTCTTGACTTTCCTTAGCTGCACTTTCCCCCACAGTTGGATCAGAACCAGCTCCTAGTCCCCTAGTTAATCTCTTTCCAATCAAAATTTTTTTATCAGATTTTGTAGTAAGCAAATCTTGAGCATCAGTATTTAGTGCAAGAGTGGTTGCACCTTCAATACCAACTTCAGCCATTCTTTCAATGGTATTACAACCTCCTCCACCACAACCAATAACCATTATCTTTGCTTTATTGTGTTCAAGCATTTCAAGCAAATCATTATCAGAGTGAGTTGCACTCTTTTT
The DNA here is from genome assembly GCA_002068885.1 of archaeon ADurb.Bin336. Classification (GTDB taxonomy): domain Archaea; phylum Iainarchaeota; class Iainarchaeia; order Iainarchaeales; family JAAZKV01; genus JAAZKV01. The sequence goes on along the minus strand of MWBC01000003.1, from coordinate 12,957 downwards.
CTTACCCTTATCCATTGACTTTTTTCCTTTAACAGATTCTTTTGCAGGAACCTGTTTTCCTAAACCAACACTAGGTTTTTGCTGTGCACCTCCCTTCTTCATTTCAGCTTGTGCACGAGCAATTGCTCCTCTAACTATGTGATCCATCAAACCTCACCCTACCTAAAAATGGCAAAAATTATATTAATTCACTTGCAACTTGTTTAAAAACATTCCCAAAAAATCAATTAAGTTTAATCATAACTAAAAAATAAATTACTCAAAGTTTAATGAAGAAATTTAAATTAAAAATAAAAGAGATTATAGTAAACAGCAAAAAGATTATTCCTATTAAAAAAACTTTTTTATTGTTATTCAAAAAATTGTGAAAAGAATTAATTACCAAAAAAACCATTAACAATACTGACAAGAACATTAACATTGAACTATTAATCATAGCCATATCTGATTTTCCCATAAAAGTTGCAACATAAATTGAAGCAAAAGGTGCTAACACTCCGAACAATCCAAACAAAACTGTAAGAGATGCTCCCCCAACACTATCCTTACCAAACATACTTATTCTATGAAAAAACTAGTATATAAAGCTAACAATTTTGATTAAGTGAACACTAAAATCAATTTTTGAATCTAAGAAGAAGTATCAACTAAGAAGAAAGTATTAATACTAGAAAGTTTTTAATTCAATTATGGATATTGTAAAACGAACAATTAGAGATATTAAATCACTAAAAATTCAGGGAGCAAGTAATGTTAGGAAAAAAGCTATTGAAGCACTATTAGTGTCTTCACTAAATTGTAAAATAACTAATGAAAAGGAATTTAGACAAACTTTTTTAAAAAATTCCAGAGAACTTGCTAATGCAAGACCGACCGAACCCGAGCTTAGAACAGCTATTAGAATAATAAAAAAATCTATTTCAGAAAAAAATTTGAGTGTTAAAGAAATGCAAGAAAGAATTAATGAAGCTGTTACAAAATATGATTCAAATAGAAAAATAGCTATGGAACAAATGACTAACTATGGAGCAAAACTAATCAAACCAAAATCAACTATCCTAACTATTTGTCATTCAAGCACAGTAGTTAAAATGTTAATCAAAGCAAAGTGCAAAATAAAGAAAGTTTATTGTTGTGAAACTAGACCACTTTACCAAGGAAGAATTACTGCAAAAAAATTATCAGATGCGGGAATTAATGTTACTCTAATAGTGGATAATGCTGCTTCAACCGTAATGAAAGAATGCAATTATTTTTTCTCTGGAGCGGATTCTATTTTGGCTGATGGGGATGTTATTAATAAAATTGGAACTAATCAAATTAGTTCAATCTGCAAAAAATATGATGTGCTTCACTATGTAGTTGCTTCAACACATAAATTTGAACCAGAAACTTTTTTTGGAAAAGATGAAATTATTGAACAAAGAGAAACTAAAGAGGTAATTGATGTTAAGGACAAGAATTATTCAAAAAAAATTAAAGTGATTAACCCTGCTTTTGATAGGAGTGATTCTAAACAAATAGAGGGAATTATTTGCGAAAAAGGAATATTCACTCCCACTCAATTAACTACAATGCTTTTCAATAAACTAGAATTAAATAAAAGAAACAAGGCCTTCCTCAAACTATAAAAAATGATTGATGGAAAAATAATTTATTCAGTATTAGTAATGAATAAAAAAAGTTGATTGAATTGAGTAATTTAAGTGTGGATGAAAAATATAATCTTGTTACAAGAAATACTATTGAAGTGATTACAGAAAGCGAGTTAAGAACACTACTTGAAAAAAAGAAAGAACCTGTAATGTATATTGGAACTAGTGTTACGGGGAGGCCACACATTGGTTATTTTGTTTGGGCAACTAAGGTAGCTGATTTTATGAAAGCAGGGTTCAAAGTAAAAATTCTTTTAGCTGATGTGCATGGTTCGCTTGATAATTGTCCTTGGGATTTGCTTGATAATAGGTATGAGTATTACAAATTAGTTATTAAAGGAATGTTGAAAAGCGCGGGGGCAGATATTGAAAAACTAGAGTTTGTTAAAGGATCAAGTTTTCAATTAAGCGAAAAATATATGTTTGATGTACTAAAACTAAGTTCATTTACTACAGTACATGATGCAAACAAAGCTGCTAGTGATGTAGTAAAAATGGGTGCTAACCCAAAGTTAAGTGGATTAATTTATCCCCTACTTCAAGCACTTGATGAAGAGTACTTAGGAGTGGATGTGCAGTATGGGGGAGTAGATCAAAGAAAAATACTTGTTTATGCTAGAGAAAATCTTCCAAAATTAGGTTACAAACCAAGAATAGAAATAATGACTCCACTAATTCCTGGACTCTCTTTGGGAGGAAAAATGTCCTCTTCAGATCCTAATTCAAAAATTGATTTAATTGAAAAAAAAGAGGATATTAAATCAAAATTAAACAAGGCTTTTTGCCCAGAAAAAGTTGTTGAAGGAAACGGAGTACTTGCTTTTATTAAATATGTTGTAATGGTTCACAAAACTGATAAGAAAGAAACTTTTAATATAACTCGCCCAGAAAAATTTGGAAGAAATATTTCATTCTCAACTTATGAAGAACTAGAAAAATATTATACTGAAGGAAAATTACACCCACTTGATTTGAAAAACGCTTTAAGCGAAGAAGTAAATAAATTACTTGAACCAATTAGAAAAGAATTTGAGGGAAAAGAAGAAATAATAACAAAAGCATACCCTTCAAACTAAAAAAAACAAAATCATTTCAAAAAAACTTTTTAGAAAAATAAAATCAAAACCACTTTTAATGAACACTATACTTACTAACAAACACTCAAACACCCTTACCCAAAGGTTTAAAAATAGTTTTGAATACATATTCATTATTAGTTTTGAATATAAATTCATAACTAATTTTAGGGCGGAGGCGATTTTATGCCAAATAAAGATGGAACAGGGCCAAGAGGTAAAGGTCCAAAAACAGGCAAGGGAAAAGGAACTTGTAAAACAAAAAAATAAGAGGAGGAATTAATTATGCCTAGAGGAGATAGAACTGGGCCAAATAATGAGGGCCCGATGAGTGGAAGAGGAATGGGTTATTGTACTGGCTCTAACTCAACAGGATTTGAAAATAACCAAGGATTTGGTTGTAGAAGAGGATTTGGCGGAGGCCAAGGCAGGGGACGAGGAAGAGGAATGGGGCAAAGAAGATTTTGTACTAATCCTCAAAATTACAAAGAAGTTTCAAAAGAAGAAATTTTGGAAAAATTAAAAGAAAATAAAGCTAGGATAGAAAAAGCTATTAAAGAGATTGAACAAAAAGAAAGTAAAGAGTAGGTAAAAATGGCTAGACCAAGAATTCCTAGGAGAATAAATTTTGAACCAAATGCGACTTACTTCAAACCTGCAGGAGTGCCTTTAAAGGAACTTGAAGAAGTCGTTCTTTCTTTTGAAGAAGCAGAGAGTATTAGGCTTAAGGATTTAGTGGGACTTAGTCAAACCACTGCAGCAAAAAAAATGAATATCTCCCAACCAACTTTTTATAGAATATTAATATTTGCAAGAAAAAAAATTGCGGAAGCTGTAATTAATGGAAAAGCAATAAAAATCCAAAATGCAGGGACAAACAAAAAAGAAAAAATTGATTTATGAATACTAAATAATTTATCCAACAAATACTTTTAGTAAAAAAATACTAACAAATATTTAGTAAAAAAAATACTAACAAATATTTAATAAAAAAAATACTAACAAATATTTAATAAAAAAAATACTAACAAATATTTAATAAAAAAAATATTAACAAAAAAATACAAAAAATAATTAAATAAAAAAATAATTTCAAATAAATTTTAAGAAAAAATAAAAAACCATAGTAAGTAATAAATACTCCCAAAATCATTTATTTTTAGTAAAAGGTGATTGATTGTTTAATGATGGATATTCACAAGATATGAAAGTAAAAACTTTCCCAATAAATGCAGGAAAATTAGTTGCAATACTTCACAAAATTGATGCAGAAGAATTAGGAGTAATGGCTGGGGACAGGGTAGAAATCGTCAATAAAAATAACCAAAAAACCTGTGTTGCGGTAGTGGATATTACTAATTATGCAGTTGTAGTTGACCAAGTAGGGTTATTTGAGGAAGTAATAGAAAAACTCAAAGTAAAAAATGGAAACAAAGTTAACATTACTCCCACAGGACAATTAAAGAGCTTGGATTATATTAAAAAGAAAATGAATGGAGAGAGTTTAACTTTTGAAGAAATTTCAACAATTGTTAAAGATATTTCCGAAGATAGATTAAGTGACATTGAAGCAACTGCATTCATTAGCGCAATTTATATGAGAGGAATGGATATTGATGAAACAATATCAATGACAAAATCACTAATTAATGAAGGTAACAAAATTGAATTCAAGAAAGGAATTGTGGTTGATAAACACAGTGTGGGCGGAGTTAATGGAAGAGCAACAATGATAATCACTCCAATAATAGCTTCAACTGGATTATTGATGCCAAAAACTAGTTCAAGGAGTATTACTAGTGCAGCAGGAACCGCTGATTCAATGGAGGTACTTGCAGAAGTTTGTCTTAATGTTGATAAAATAAAAAAAATTACTGAAAATGTTGGAGGAGTAATTGCTTGGGGAGGAGCAGTTGATTTAGCACCAGCTGATGACAAGATAATAAAAATAGAACACCCATTGTCAATTGACCCAGAAGGACAAGTAATAGCATCAGTACTAGCAAAAAAAGCTAGCGTGGGAAGCAAATATGTTGTAATTGATTTACCAGTAGGAAAATATGTTAAAATAAAAGACAAAGATACTGCAATTAGGATGGCTAAAAAATTCGTTCAAGTAGGAAAAGAAGTTGGAATGAAAATAGAAGCTGTTATTACTAATGGAGAAGAACCATGCGGAATGGCATTTGGTTCAGCTCTTGAAGCAAAATACGCTCTTGAAGTACTTGAAGGAAAAAGATTTGACAATCTAGCTCAAAAGAGTTGCGAATTATCAGGAGCACTGCTAGAAATGGTTGGAAAAGCCCAACACGGAAAAGGATTTGAAATGGCCAGAGAAATACTTGAATCAGGAAAAGCACTTGAAAAATTCAAAGAAATGATTAAAGCACAAGGAGGAAAGATTTATTCAAGTGACAAAGTTCCAACCGCACCATACACTAAAGAATTCAAAGCAGGGGCGGATGGAGTAATTGATGAACTAAATACTAAATTGTTAACAAAAATCGCTAGAATTGCAGGATCGCCATCAAACAAAACCGCAGGGTTAATGTTATACAAATTAGTTGGAGAAAAAGTAAAAGAAGGAGATTTATTATTCACAATCCACGCAGAGAACAAAGAAAAATTAATCGCTGCAGAAAAATTCGCTTACAAAAATCTTCCATTCTCTTTTAAGAGAATAATATTACACACAATAAGGTAAGAGCAAAAAAACAAAAAATAAAACAAAGTGATTTAGAATTTATGAAAAATAATTTTAAATCACTTTTTTAAAAAAAAAAACAATTTATAAAAAAATAGAATTTATTTTGTTTTTTGCTTAATATTTTTTGTATTTTTAGTATTTAAATATTCAAAAACATCAAGCAGTTCTTGTGGGGAAAGCAAATAAACTTTTTTTTGAGCGTTCTTAAGAGAATCAATTCTCAAATTAACTTCACGCTCACTCCACCCAATTGATTTTGATAAAAATCCAATTGATTGTTTTAATGCTTTTTGTAAATCTTTATTCTTGTGTCTAAAAATCTCTTTTAAGAAAACAAAATACTCTTTTGAATTATTCTTATAATTAAAATCAAGTTGAAGAACCGCACTATGACAATTAGGCACAGGGAAAAAACTTTGAGGAGCAATACTATCCTCAGCAACAATAACTTTTGAATTCAAATTAACCATTGCTGTAAGGGCCCCATACTCCACAAGCCCCTCAAAAGAAATCATCTTATCAACAAAACCCTTATCAAGAACCAAAATAGCCCGAGTCAAATTATTGGTTAAAATAATTTTGGATACTAATGCAGAAGAAATGTGATAAGGAGGAAGTGACGCAATTTTAGTTACTCCTAATTTTTCCAAATCTGCTTCTAAAACATCCCCTAAAATAAGTTCTAATTCTTTATTTTCAATTTCTTTACTAAACTTTTTGCCCAACAAATTAACCATAGTTTGATCAAGTTCAATAGCAACTACTTTCGCCCCAACTTTTTTAGCTTCATTCAAAAGAATTTTAGTAAAAAAACCAGTTCCTGCCCCCACCTCAAGAACAACATCCCCTTTTTTTAAATCAATTTTTTTTGCTATAAAATATAAAAGAGCTTCATTAATACAAAAAAATTGGGATAATTTTTTTTCTGGACGAAACCGATTCTCAATCATCAAATCTTGCAATTCATCAAAAAGAGCCATAATACCCACTTGTAATTTTAATTTACTAAAAAAATTAAAGAAATGAAGGAATTTAATTCCTTCAAAAAAATATTTTCAACACTAAATTTATTTAATAATTTAATATCGTCTAGGAGGATATCCTCTATTTTGGTTAGAGAATCTATTAAATCTATTCTCTCTTGGTTCTGAAGGAGGACGAACAAATAAATAATGCTTAGTATCAATACCCTCTAATTCTTCAACAATTCTTCTAACAATCATTTTTTGTGCATCACTAACCCCTTTAACTCTTTGAGAAATTTCTTCAAAAGAAGCAAAAGGTTTCTTTTCCCTCTCATCAAGAATAGCTAACATATTCTTCTTTCCTAGTCCAGGGAGTAATTCTAATTGGTGTCTGTAAAGAGAAATTGCTCTAGAAGTGTTAAAAAAATTAAGGAACTTTTCTTTCTGAGCCAACACTATTTCTTCAATTATATCCTCAAGCTCTGAAAGCGAATTAGAAGTCAAATCTTTGTAAGCTATTCTTCCCTTAACCAACTCTACTTTTGGCCGATCATCCTTACCCACATAAACCTCTTCACCAATAGTTAAACTAATACCTGGTTTAGGAACAACCTCAAGCAAAGTAAAAGAATCTTTTCCAATTACTTGGGCTAAAGGCTCTGTTTTTGCAGCAGAGGATTTGCCAGTAGGCATATAATCTAACACAATTCCATATTCTTCAGCAGCCATTTTAACATCGCCTCCAATAACAAATAAATATAATTTAACTCCTTTTAAATCAATTCTATTCAATTAAGAACAAAAAAGCCCTCAAAAAATAGATTTATTGGAACTTGTCCTCAAACTTTTTCGTTAACTCAATTACACTCTTTAGTTCTTCTTCAGAAGGAGTGAGTCCCTTAGGGAGCATTAATTGTAACTGCTCAACCCTAGTAGGAACAGTATTAGCAATCTCAAATCTTAACAATTCAAGATCTTTTAAAAAATCAATTTTACTCAAACCCTCAAGTAAATCATTAGTTTGTTTTTCAGTTAATTTAGCAAATTTTTCAACATATTTGTAAGTTTGTTCTTGTTCGTAATTAAGTTCTTTCTCACCCTTTCTTGCTTTTAGAACTTCCTTAACCTCAAAAAGAGTTGCAGGTTTCATCTCAATTACTTTAGATTTCATAAACACACCCAAACCAAATTCAATTCAAACTAATCAAACTAATTTTTTTAAATGCACTGGAGTAGTTACTACAGTCATAGCTTTCTTACCCCTTAGCAAACTAACCTCGTAAGCATCTCCTCTCTTCTTAGAAACAACTCCAGATAAACCATGAAAGCTCTTATCAGGCAAACCAGAGTGATAACTAGAATCAATAACAACACAAACTTTATCCCCAACAGAAAACTCAGTCATTATATCACTAACAGTAACCTTAGGAGTAGTCTTTCTGAACTTACTTCTAGTTCTACCCCTCTTACCTGGCTTTCTTGGATTTCCTTGAATCTTCATTACTAATCACCAATAATCAAAAAACTTGTATAATATAAATTCAGAAGCAAAGCTTTAAAAACGATTACTCAAGGGTTGAAAAATATCCTGAGAATAATTTTAATGAAATATTAAAAGAAAAAATAAAAAAAATAAATCAAACAAATCAAGTCTCTTTTTGTAGGACGGGCTTTTTATACTTTAAAAAGGGGGTTTATAAACTTTTACTTTTTCTTTATAAATAGTTGAAGTGTGTGAACACACATTTTATTGGGGTGAATTTTAATGAAATATACTATTGTTAATATGGTTGCAGCTGCTTCTTTAGATCAAAACCTTGACTTATACTCACTAGCGGTAGGAATACCTAATATTGAATACGAACCAGAACAATTCCCAGGAGCAATTCTAAAAATTAAAGAACCAAAAGTTTCTTTGTTATTGTTTAAGAATGGAAAAATAATTTGTTCAGGAGCTAGTTCAGAAGCCCAAATTCAACAAGGAATTAGAAAAGCAAACAAAATGATTCACGAAGTTCAAAAAGAAGTGAAGGTTAAAAGAAACGTGGATTTTGAAATAGTTAATTTTGTTGCTACTGCTTCACTTGATGTTAATTTGGATTTGTTTGAAGTTGCAATGGAACTTGACAACGTTGAATATGAACCAGAACAATTCCCAGGAGCAATTCTTAGAATGGATGAACCAAAATTAACTTTCTTGTTATTTAAAAATGGGAAAATGATTTGTGCAGGAGCAAAAAAAGAAGCTCACCTAAAAAAAGGATTAAAACTAGTAGAAGAAATGGTTGTTAAAAGAAAAGGAAAAAAGAAACTAATTCAAAAATAATTTTTTAAAAAAAGGTTGCTTGGTTAGTAAAAAACCAAGCTTTATAAACCTTCTAGATTCAATTATAATTGAGGCGGTCAAACCGTGAGGGACACACCCGGACTCGTTCCGAACCCGGAAGTTAAGACTCACAGGGATTGGCTAGGCACTTCCTTAACGGGCGGAGCCTGCTAGACGCTGCCTCACTCTTTGTAAAAATTTTAATTTTTTAATACAAAATAAGCTTTTTATTAACTAAGAAACAATTTGTTTATATGCGTAAAAAATTTTATGTCACTTCCCTTGCTTCAAAAAAACAATTAATTCAAGCTTCGCAAGAACTAGCTAAAAAAGGAATTAAATCAAGAGCTGTTCTTAGAATTAATTCTGAAAGAATGGGAGTAATAAAGCTACTTGCTAAATCAAAAAAAAGAGTTATAATTACTATACCCCAGTCCGCTCCAAAACAACAAATTGAAAAATTGAGGAGAGTAATTGAAGCGATAAAAAAAGAAACTAAAAACACTATGATTAAGTTAGTTCCACTTAGTGAAAATAATTATTACAATGCTTTTTGGGAGAGGGATGTTTTTACTAGAATGGGTAAAAGAATATTAAACAAATCACGAGCAACTGATTTGAAAACAAATAGTCAAAAAGAAAAAAGATTTTTTGGGGATGGGGGGAGAATAATTAACGCGGGAAAGGTTAATGGAAAAGAAGTTTTGTTAGTGGCTTCTTCCCCTCAACACGCTTCAAAAAGAAAATTAGGTGTGCAAAAAAATTTAGTAAATGAAGAAATTGAGATGTTGACTAAAAGAGGATACTTGGTGTTTGAATTACCTGGATTTAATTATAAACGACTTGGGAGAACACAAGGAAGTAAAGCTACTAATAGATTTTTTGAACATATTGATGTTTTCATTAACACAATCCCTCAAAAAAAAGTTATGCTGGTTGACCCTGATTATTATGCTAAACACTCTGGGCGAATTACTAAAATTGCGCAAACAATTGGATTCAAATTAATAAAAGTGCCTGTTGAAGAGAGATATTTTTACCCCTCGAATTTTTTGAATATAGGGAATGGAGAAATAATAATGGATAAAAAAGCTACTAGAACAGCAAAGCTTTTAGAAAAAGCAGGTGTAAAAGTTTATACTACTCCTAGTACTCTAGAAGGAAACAATTTAATGTTTGGAGGAGTAAGGTGTTTTGTTAACACTGACTAAATAAAAAAGGTGAGTGAATTTTGGGTAAAGTGAAAGATTTTTTTAAACCAACTTGGAAAAAAATTTATTGGTTGTTCTTTATTTTTTTGGTAGCAGAAGTTTATTCAGAATTAATAATTAATTTAATCCCCTTTTCTCCAATAGCAAACATAATTTTTTTCACACTAAAACCGATCACAATGATTGTATCCCACACCAGCGGAATTGAAACCCAAATAGCTTTACCCTTAGCAAAATCACTTGACCTTGTTTGGATGTATTTAGTTGCAAACATACTTGCAAAAGAAGTTAGTAAAGAAAAAGAATAAATACAAAAAAGTGTTTAGAGTGGTTTTATAAACGAGAATGAAGTTTAGTTAGATATAAATTGAGGTGGAGATAAATGGTGAAAATAACTCAAGATATAGATGCTTGCATTGGTTGTGGAGCATGTGCAGCAATTTGCCCAAAGGATTGGGAATTTAAGGGAGATAAAGCTGAACTAATTGGTTCAAAAAAAGAAGGAAAACTTTTGGTTAAAGAAGTTAGTGATGCTGGTTGTAGTACAGAAGCGGCTAATGCTTGTCCTGTACAATGCATAAAAATAAACAAATAACAATAATTTAGTGAAGAGGAGTTGGAGGGAAAATGAAAATAAAAAAAAATTCCATTCAACTCAAAAATATTCAATACATTCAAAAACAAGAAAAAGAACCTAATTTTAAATTAACTCCTAAAAAGAAACATGAACGAGAAAATATTCCTAGAAAATATTTACGCGCACGCTGGAAACACTTCCTAAGCCAAGATAAAAATGGGGATTTATTAATTGAGGGAGTTAATATTAAAGAAATAGTAAAAAAATATGGTTCGCCAATTTATGTTATTGTAGAAGAAGAAATTAGAAAAAAATGCAGGGCATTTATTGAAGGATTTGATTACACTCCATTCAGACCACAATATGCTTGCAAATGTAATTCTAATTTAGAGGTTTTGAGAATAATTAGAGAAGAAGGATTTGATTTTGATGCAAGTAGTGTGGGAGAAATAATTTTGGGATTGCTTGCTGATTTTAGACCAGAACAAATAACTTTCACTAATTTATACAAAACAAAAAAAGATATTTTATTTGCCCTTGAATTAGGAGTATCAGTAATCACAATTGATTCAATTGAAGAACTAAAAATAGCTATTAGCGCAGGAGAACAAATAAACAAAGTAGTTCCAATAATGCTAAGAATTAACCCAATGATCAAAGAAGGCAAATTTTCTACAAAAAAACAACAATACGGAATTCCTTACTCCCTAGCAAAAAAAGCAATTAATTTGATTAGGGATAACCCAATTATTAGATTAAAGGGTTTTCACTTCCACGGCTCATACGCACACAACACAAAAGGATATTTCCTAGCTGCAAAAAAAATTGTTAAACTAGCTGAATATGCAAAAGAAAACGGAATGCTAATTGAAATGCTTGATTTTGGAGGAGGATTTCCTGTTGAAGCCCCAAAAGCATATTGCCCAGGAAAATATTTTACCCCAAAAGAATTCGGAGAAAAATTTGTACCCTTCTTCAAAAAACTATGCAAAGAATATGAATTAGGAGAAGTTACTTTAGTATTTGAACCAGGAAAATCAATTGTAGCAAACGCAGGAATAGGAATTATTAAAGTTGTTAGTAACAAAAAACTCGGGCCAAGAGAAATAGTAATCACTGATGGTTCTTGTTACTCAATGTTTCCTGATGTTTTAATTTCTCATTGTGATTATGAAATACTCCCTGGAACAAAAATGCGAACAAAAAGCACTCAAAAATATGATATCACTGGGTGTACTTGTGATTGTATTGATGTTATTGCAACTAGAAGAAAAATGCCTAGGTTAGAGAAGGGGGATTTACTTGTAGTGATGGACGCAGGGGCTTATAGTTTTGTAATGGGTTCAAATTTCAATAACTTAAAACTTGCCCCAATAATAAAAATCAACAAAAATGGGGAAACTCAATTAATCAGGAGAAGGGATAGGTATTCAGAAATATTTGGGCCCGAACTTGATGTACTAAAATTAGCTGACCCTACTGAAATGAAGTATTTTTACGATCTTTTAAGAAAGAATCATTAAACAATAAAAGTGATTTTATTTAAATTTCTTCAAAAGTTTTTTTTAACAACAAAGCATCATCTTCAATGTTGGGGGATTCACAAACAATTATTCCCCTACAATCCATTTCTTTTAGGGCCATTAAAAGTTCTTTGTACTTTAAATCAGAATCTTTTAGGAATAAGTGTTTTCGTTCTCCTTTATTAGTGTACTCAATTCCTGAAACATGGCAATGCAAGTTCTTCAAAAAACTTTTTCCTAACACTCTCTCGCTATCCTCCAAAACTTTTCTGAACTCTTCATAAGAATTGTACTTCCCATTTGACCTTGCGTGCAAGTGAGAAAAATCAATACAAGGAAGAGTGTTATTTAGTTGGGAAGAAAGGGTCAAGAGTTCTTCAAGCGAACCAAATTGAGATTCTTTTCCAGTGGTTTCGGGACGAATAGTTATTTTGTAATTAGAGTTTTTTAAAGTGGATTCAATTTCTTCAAAACCTTTTTTTATATTCTCAAAAGTTTTTTCTTTACCCAAACCCAAGTAAAAACCAGCGTGAAAAGTCATTGAAACTGCTCCGCATTCCTCTGCTCGCTTTGCACAAGCAACTGCTCTAGAAACCGAAGCGTGATACTTTGGTCGTTCTAGTGCATTTAAATTAATATAATAAGAACCATGACAAGTTAGGAAAACATTTTTCTCACTCGCAACTTTTTTTACTTCAGGAGCATTGTCTTTACTAACATTAATTGAGTGCACAAATTCTAATTCCATTCCACCCAAACCAAGTTCATTAACCCTACCAATACCATTAATTGTGCTAGGTTTAGCTGTGCTTAATGGAATTCCCGCAGTTGCAAAAAAAAGTTTTTTGAACGACATTACAGAATTGGTTAGAACATTAATAAAAAACTTAGCTATTTTTGTTTCAAAACAAATTCGT
>MWBC01000002.1 GCA_002068885.1 archaeon ADurb.Bin336 | reverse complement strand
GATTAGCAAAATTAATCCTATTGTTAGGGCCGCTTCTGCGCTAAAAATAAATCCTTTCATTTAGCCACCTCTAATTTGAATATTTTTTTACTAATAAGTTCATTCGGACAATTTTCATTTTTATCAATACATTCTTTTAATTCATTAAAAGTTGTTTGGTTTGTGCAAGTTAATATTTCTAATTCATGAACTATTAAATCTTTATTTTCTTCAATATTTTCATTGTAAATTATTTCATTATTAATGCTTATTCTAATTTTGTATTTAGTTAGATTTGCTTTTTCTTTTATTTTTTCTAAAGGGAAATTAGTTGTGTTGAATTTATTCATATTTATTGAATATGGTAAGTGAGTGTTGTTTAAATCACATTTCCATTCATTTGAGTTTGTAATTACTTCTGCCCCAATTATTGTTTTAGTAATTAAATTGTTTTGATTAATTTGTTGTTTTTGATTGTAAGTGTTTATTTCTGCACTTCCTATTATTATGCCTATTGAAAAAATTAGTAGGATTATTGCAAATAGCATATCAATTGAAAATATTTGTCCTTTATTCATTTGTTATCACTATTTTTACTTCTTCTTCCACAAAATTTATTCTTGTATTCTCTTTTTTTGAGAATGTTTTGGTTGATTGAATAATTTCTCCTTTTTTTTCTATTCGTAGAGTTAATTCATTTCCTTGTATTAGGGGGGCAGGGTAAGTTGTTTCAGATTTATTTTTTTCATTCAAATAATTTATTTTTTTTAATTGAGTAATTATTTTGTAGTTTAAATCTTCAATCATATTTGTTTGGGTTATTAGGTTAGTTATTCTTTCGTTTTCTAAATCTAGTTGGGTTTGTATATTAATATTGTCATGGGTTGTGTAAGTGTATTGGGTTAGGTTGTTTAGGGATATTGTGATTATTACTACTGCAAGTAGTGTGAATAATAAATCAATACTTATTTGTCCTTTTTGCATCTCTCATATTGTGTCTTTTCTTCTTTTAAAACATGAGGGGGTGTATTTTCTAGTTTTGTTTTTTATATTTTTTATTAAATGAATTGTATGTTAATTTCTTCTGATTTTTGGTTATATGCTTTGTAATCATTTTCTCCAAAGGGAAAAGATATTATTATGTTAATAAAATATTTTTGAAATATTTTTTTATCCGCTTTGCTAGGGTAGAGGTTAGAGTAAGAGGGGTGTGAGTGAATTGTTCCTATAATATTTTCATCAAATGGAATATCTTGTTCTTGAAAATAAACCGAATTTTCATTGGATTTGTTTGGAATGAAAACAAATTCGGTTATTTCTTGTTTTTGTTTGTTTCCCCCAAGAAAACAAAGGAATTCTTTTGGATAAAGTTGTTTTGTTGTGTTGAGTATTTCTAAAAATAATTTTTTTTCTATTTTCCACATTATTTATATTAATATGAATAAGTAGAAAAGTATTGTGGGTATTATTAAACTTGACATTAGTGTGCTTCTTTTATATCCTTTTTTTATAGTGTATATTCCAAGAGCCGTTGAAAATATTAGCGTTATTATTCCTAATGTTCCGTTCATCGCAAGTACTAAAATTATTATGAATATTATGCACATTTTGTTTAATTTTTGTTCAGTTTTTGTGTTTATTATTTTTACAAATTTTTTTGCTAATAGTATTGTTGCTATTCCTCCGATTGCTGCTGAGAGAAGCATTATGATTGTTCCAAAAAGGAGTGTTTTTTCGCCATAAAATATTTTTTCTTGTATTGTAAGCATTGCCCCGTTTCTTGCTTTTGATAGTGCTAGTAGTGTGGCGAATGAAAAGAAAAAGTTTGAAGCGTTTATTGATCCTAATAAAGTTAAGTAGTTTTTTGGGGAGGGTATTTTTTTTAGGGTATTTATTATTCCTCCAGCAGTATTACTTCCTATTCCTGGCATAATTGCTGTTATTGTTCCTCCTATTGTTCCCAGTAATCCGTATTTTATTGTTTCAAAATTAATTACTATTTCTCCTTTTTCTTGCAGAGGAATTTTTTTTGTTTCGTTTATTGAAAGTATTAATCCAGCCATTCCAAAGTATCCTGTTATTAGGGGGAATAATTGGTTTTGGAATAATATTCCTTGACACCCAGCAGCAATTATTACAAATATTATTCCAATTTTTTGTTTGAAGGTTTTTCCCTCTTTAATAAAAATAATTAATGCTATGGATAGCACTAGTGGAGTGATTTTTGTTAGTTGTGTTTGGTTTTGTTCTAAAAATAAAAAAAATGGGTGTGTTAGGAGTGTTCCAATTATTACTGCAATTATTCCTCCTAGCACAGTGTAATTTATTGCTTCTAAGCCTTTTCCTTCTAGCACCATTTTGTGTGCAGGCAATATGCTTTCAAAAGTATTTTCGCTTGGAATTCCTAAAATGGTTGAGGGAATAAATTCAACAAATGATTGAGTTATGCACATGGAGAGTATAAAGGAAGTTATTTCCATTCCAAAGAAGGGAGTTGTTGCTAGGATTATTGTAATATTATTTGAGTGTAGTCCGGGCACTAATCCCGCAATTATTCCTGCAATTACTCCTAGTAAGCAGAAGAAAATCATTCTTTCACCACTTTTTGTGCGAAGAGATTTTTTTGTCCTTGGTTTTCTAAGTAGGTTGTTACAAAATTATTTTTTTCAAGGGCCGTTGCTTTTGGATAATATATTGTTGCACTGTTTCCATCATAAAGAGTAAATATAGTTACAGGGTAATTTTTGACAACATATTCTACTCTTCCAAAAACCTTTCCTTTTGAACCATTTTTTTGAATTAATTCACCCAAAGTTTTTTCTTCAAATTCAGGTTTATAAGTTAGTGCAAGAATTAGCATACTAATTAGTGTTATGATTAAGCAGAGTTGCATTAAATGTTTTTCATTCATTAAAAAGTTTTTTCATTTTTAAGTTTAAAAAGAACTATTTAGTTTTCGTTTATTGTCGATTTCATTCAATTTGGAGAATTATATCTTTGATGTTTGTTTCTTGTCCTATAAGTTCTTTTATTTTTTGCGTGTTTATTTGTTTTTGTTTGTTTAATTTAATTATTATTTTTGGAGGAGTTGTTTTTTGAAAACTAATTTTTTCAATAATAATTTCTTCATCAAGTTTGTTGATTTCTTCAAGTACTCCTATTCTTGCATAAGTTAGTGCAATTGTTTCCTCATGTATTTGAAAATATAGTGAAGTAATTATTGATACCGCTGTTATTACTATTAATAGTAAGAACATACTCTCAAAAGCTATTTGTCCTTTCATTTTATCCGCTTCTCAATAAAGTAATTTGTGAATTAGCTTTTTGTATGGTTAAGTTTACTTTTTGTGGTCCGTTTAGTTGGGTTATTGGGCATTGGATGTCTATGTTCAATCCGTATTCTTTTTTGCATTTTCCTTGGTTGCATTCAATTGGGTAGGGTTCTTGAATTAATTGGGTTTCGAATGAAATTTTGTTTTCTAGGGAGTTGCATTTTAGGGTTGTGTTGCTGGGTATAAATATTTGTAGAGTTTGTTTTGAGCCATCTGAAAATAAATTTATTTCATTTATTGCGTTAATAATTTTTTGGAGTTCATTATTTGCTCTTGTTATATTTTGAGTATCATTTATTGTTTTTTGTGCACTTTCTACTAGGGGGATAGTTGTTGAGGTTAAGTAAACAACAATAATGAGTATTAGAAAAATGAATTCAATTATTGCTTGTCCTTTTTGCATAATTTAAATCACTCCAATTAGTATGAATATTGCGTCTCCTATTATTAAACAAATAATATATCCTAACAACATTGTGGGTACAAAGGGCATACTTTCCTTTATCATCATTTTTTTTGGAATTAATCCTTTCTTTGCTAATTCTTTCACTAATTCTAATTCTTCATCATTTATTCCTCTTGCTTTGTTTGCGGATATTATTTCTTCTTTTGGTGCGAGCATTTCTTTTAAAATATTAGAATTTTTGTTTTTGATTGCTTTTAAAATAAGTTTAAGATTTAGTGTTTCTTGTTCCACTACTTTTTTTCCTTTCCAAATAAGAGTTTTTGCAGGAATCATTCCTTCGGTTAATTTTTTTACTTCTACTTCTGTTATTAGTACTCTTTTAACACTGAGGAGTGTTTTGAATAAAGAGTATAATATTACACTTATTAGTATTGCTGCAAGTAGTGCTTGGATGAATAAATTATGGCTTAGGATTATAGCGATTATTGATGTGATAATGGTTGCGTATTTTTTGTTTTCTTTTAGTGTTCCCCAAATTAAAATTAATGGGATTATTATGAGTGAATTAATTGAGTAAGTATATAAAACAGCGTATGCTGCTGAAGCAAATATTGCTGTGTGGATTGATAAAATTATTTTTGGTTTCATTTCTTCAAAGATTTCTTTTTGCATTTTTTTGTTTTTGTATAATTTAACTATTACTACAAATATCCCGTAGGGTAGGAAAGCAAATAAAGAGTAAATGAACAAGGTAATTGGGAATAGGGGTATAGTAGTGTTTGTTATTGCTCCTGTTAGTGAGGGGGTAAATGGGTTGAGTGCACCTAATCCCATGAATAATTTAACATCTCCTCCTGCAAATACTCCTAGTTTCCACATTACCCACCCAAACCCAAATCCAAGTATCATTCCTAGTAATGAATAAAGAAAGGGGAGTGGGTTAGTTTCTATTATTGATTGGGTTAAGTATAAACTCAATCCAATTATTGCGAGTCCATAGTTGAGTTTGTTTGGAACTATTCTTTCTTTCAAATCAGTGTATGTTGCAATAATTAACCCTATTAGTGATATTATTATTGATAAGTGAAAAAAGGATATTGTAATTGGTTCCATTCATTAATTAATTGTTAAGGGTGTTTTTAATATTAGCGTTTTCTTTTTTTATTTCTAGTTTGAGAAAATGTCTTCAATTACTCTTGCTCTTGCCGTTAATATATCTGCTTGTGCTTTTAGTGCTATTCCTCTCAGCACTTCTATTATTACTGCTGAAAATATTGCAAGCATTATTGTAAACGAAGCTGTCAAGAGGTATTCAAACGAAACTTGCGCTTTTTCTTCCATTTTCTTTCACTTTCTTTTATTGTTTGAATGAAGTGCATCCACTTAATAATTTTTCATCTAAGTTTTTTGCTAATGCTTCACAATTTTCATGGTTTGGTATTTCAGCATTTGTTTTTCCTCTTCTTGTTGAATCGCATAAGTAACACCCGCATTCAAAGCTTTGCACATTTAAGGTTTTGCACATAAAATCGTATTGTTGTTGGTTTCCTGCTTTTTGTATTGGGCCTATTGAGCTACTAATGAATGATATTACTATTGCTACTACTACTATTGCTGCTGCGAGTAGCATTAGGTATTCTAGTGCTCCTTGTGCTCTTGGATATTTTTGAATCATTATTTAATTAATTAATTCAAGTATATAAACTTTTTATTTTTTGGATGGGTGTAGAAATTTCATTCTTTAAATGGGGTTTGATTCTTTTTTGATTTGTGGGGTTAATTAGGTTATTTTTGAAAGGATTTTAGTGTGGTGTAAAAGATTTCTAAAAAATACTTCTAGATTTTATTTTTTTTATTTAAAAAAATAGGTTTGAAAAAAGACTTTTTTTTAAAAAGCCTTTTTTCATTTTATAAAATTACTGAGCTTTATGCTGTTTTACTGCCGTCTAAATTGAAATCAGTTCTTAGGTCTTGTCTTGCTTTGTTTAAATCGTTCATATCGCTTTGTTCTTCAGTTGCGCCTGTTAGTACTCCTGATAGTGCGATTATTACTATTGCAACAACTAATATAGCTGCTCCGATTATGAGTAGGTATTCTATTGCTCCTTGTGCTTTTTCTTCCATTTGTTTCCCTCCCTTTTTTGTTAAAAATAACTATTTTTAATAGGTTTTTTTTGTTTTTAAACCTTGCTTTTTACTTTTTTTTAATTAATTTTTTCTGCTTGATCTTTTGTTGCTTCTGTTGCTGTGTTTGCACTTGATTTTATTGCTATTGACACTATTGTTACTAGCGCTATTCCTGCTAGGGCCACTAGTAGCCATTCTAGGGGTACTTGTGCTTTTTCTTCCATCATATTGAACCAACTACCATTCCTGTTATAATTATTTTTGTTGCGTGGTATACTATAAACGCTATGAGTAGTAGGATTGGGGTGTATATAATGCTTTTGTTTATTTTTCCTTCATTGATTAGGCTCATCATTACTCCTGATCCAATTACTTCTATTATGATATAGAGTTGGATTATTGTTGTTATGAAGTTGTTGTTGGCTGTACCCATGTTTATTTCTCTTGCTCCTATTGAGGCGAACCCTGTTATTACTGCTCCTATTTCTCCAAAAATCATTGGTGCAATGAATCCTCCTGCTGCTACTAGGAATAAGAATTGCATTGTTGTGCTTGCTTTTCTTTCTTCTTTTAATCTTTCGTAGTCTCTTAGGTCTTCTGCGATTTCGTTTAGTATGTCAGATAGGGAGGATCCTGTTCTTATTGAGTCAAGAATTATTTGTACTGTTCTTTTTATTCTTTCTGAATCTACTCTGTTAGCAAATCCTGTTAGTGCTGTTTCTAGGTTTTCTCCATCTTCCATTCTTCTTAGTGCGAGTTGCATTTCTTCAGACAATCTCCCATAATCAGCTTCAACTACTTCTCTTAAAGCATTTTCGTATGTGTCTCCTGCTCTTAGAGTATCAGCCATTTGTTTTAGTGCGTCACTAAAATTTTTTTCAACACTTTCAATAAGAGTTTCTTTTTTTAGGTAGGGGTATCCTATCAGTAGGATTATTGTTGCAAGGAAGAATGTGGATGGTATTAGGGTGAATTCATGGATTAGTATTGTGCTTAGTGCGTAGGATATTATTCCCATGAATATTCCTGTTAGTATTGATGCACCTATCCAAATTGGTGCAGGGTAGTTTATATGTCCAAAATCAAGCCAGTATTGGTATTTTTGTATTAATGTGTTGCTAGTTAATCTTGAGTATAATTTGTGTATTAACAATTTTAGTTTGTTATCTTGGTTTTCTAGATTCATATTCAATCACACTTTTGGTTGGGATATATAAACAAAATAATTTAGTAGTACAAAAATTATTGGCATTACCACTAAATAAAATATTATCATTACTTGGGGGGTGAGGGGTATGGCTTTGAATAGTTCTGTTCCTCCACTTGTTGTTGAGTTTCTTATTGCTCCTAGTATTAGTATTGCTGTTGGCATTACTATGCACACAAAAATAAATATTACTGCAAAGAAGTTCATTTTTTGAGCAAATGTATTTATCTTGTTTTTTAAATCATTAGATACATCTTTAGCTATTTCATTCATAATGTCTGAAAGATTTCCTCCTACTCTCATTGCTCTTAGCATGTGGTTTATTGCACTTTTTAGTGGTTTGCTTTGTGTTCTTAATGCTAAATGTTTTAGTGCATCACTTGTTTCTGTTCCTTCTTCTATTTCAGTTATACTTCTAGCAAATTCTTCACTCAGCACTCCATAATTTGCAGCAGTTACTGCTTGTATTGTTTTGTATAATCCTAGTCCTGCTCTTAGTTCTGTTGCCATGTGTCTTAGGGCGAAGGGTAGTTCTGCTGTACATGCCTGTCCTCTAGCAATTGCTTTTTGTTTTGGAATATTAATTATTATTATTGTTGTGATTAGGGGGGTCATTATTGCAAAAAGTATTGGGATTGTTGTTGCGAGTGCATAGTTTTTTGTTGCGGTTGCTAGTATAATTCCTAAAAATAATCCCATTATTGTTCCAAAAAAGAATGAGATTAGTGTTCCTGCACTAGTTAGTGCTAGGTATTGGTTTGCAGAGTAAGTCATATTTGCAGAGTATAAATAATATCCTAGTTCGTTGGTTAGGGGGAGTTTTTTCAATCCTTCTTTTAGGGGGAGGAGGTATTTTTTTAGTTTTAAATAAAAGCTTCCAACATCTTGAGCGAGTTTTGAGTTGAATGCATCTAAATCGTCTTTGTTAATAATATCTGTTTTTGCATAAGTGTCTTCTTCAATTATTCCTCTTAGTTCTTTTAGTCCTCCTGAAACTTCTTCAAATTCCATTCCTTCATTTCTGTATTTTCTTTTCATTGTTTCAACAATTCGGTTTACTTCTTCAGGATCTGCACTGGTTTCAAACTTCATAAGTCTCACCAACCATTTTTTTGCTTTCTATGAATTCTTTTGCTCTTTGAGAAACTTCTCCTAGATCCCTAATATTTTTTTCTTTTAGTTCTTCTAAAAATTTTTGTCTAGAAATTAGTTCTGCTTCGATTCTTTCTCTTCTATACCCAGTAAAGTTTTGAAGTACTTTGAGGTATTTGCTTTCAATTAATGTTCTTTCAAGGTGATCTTTGATTGGGTCTCTTTGGAATATTATTTCTGTTTTTGTTTTGCCTTCCATTGAACCATAAACTTCTGCTATTTCGCTTATTCTTCTAATAGTTCCTTTTTTTCTATCATAATACCTGTGTTCCACTATAATAAAATCCAATCCCGCTAGCATTACTTGGGGTACATTCATTGGAGGGGAGGTTACACGTACAATAGTTTCTTCTGCACTGTTCGCGTGCACTGTTCCTAGTGAACCATCGTGTCCTGTGTTTAGTGCGGTGAATAAAGTAAATGCTTCTTCATGTCTTATTTCTCCCACAATTATTCTGTCTGGTCGCATTCTCAAAGAATTTTTTGTTAGTACATCCATTCTTAGTTCTCCTGTTCCTTCTAGCCCAGGGGGTCTTGCTTCTAGCCTAATCCAGTGTTTTATTGGCAAACTCACTTCTGCAGTATCTTCAATTGTTATTACTCTTTCCCTATCAGGAACAAATGAAGCGAGTACGTTTAGTAGTGTTGTTTTTCCTGATCCTGTTCCTCCTGCGATTAGTATATTAGCTGGTTTTGTTCCAAATCCTTCTACGCACAACCACAAAAACGCAGCTGCTTCTATTGAAAGAGTACCCATGATTATTAAATCAATTATTGAGTAAGGGTCTTTTCTAAATTTTCTTATTGTTATTGTTCCTCCACTTATTGAAGCAGGGGGGATTGTTGCGTTTACTCTTGAGCCATCACCCAGTCTTGCATCAAGCAAAGGGGAAGCTACATCAACTCTCCTCCCAATTTCTCTAGCAATTTTGTTCACCAAATCTTCTATTTCTTGTTCGGAGTAAAATTCAATATTTGTTATCATCATTTCGTATTCTCTGTGAAATACATAAACAGGTTTTTTTGGGCCCACTATCATTATTTCTTCTAGTTGGTCATCTTTAATCAAATCATCTATTAATCCATATCCTACCATTTCTCTTACAACTGCTTCTGCGTAAAAGTTTGTTCTAGTTTCGGGTATTCTTAGTGAGGGGTTATTTTTTATTATTTCAATTATTTTTTGTTTGTAAACAACTCTTCTCTCTTCAGGGTTTCTTATTTTGTAGGGTGCGATTGAAATTAATCTTGTAGTAGCTTCTTTTAAGGTGTTGATTAATCTTCGATCTACTCCAGTTGGTCTAACAGTAGGAGTGAAATAATATGCTAGTGATTTTCCTGGTACTTTGTAGATTTTTACTTTTCCGTAACTCTTTACTTCAATTTTTTTGTTAGTGTCAAGTTCTTTTTCTATTTGTGTTTTTGCACTAATTTCGCTTTCATCAATTTCTTCTTTTTGGTTAGAAGGAGTTATTAGTTCTTTCAAATCCTCTTTTTTTACTTCTTGAGCAATTTCTTCTTCCTTATCCTCTATCTTTTTTGTTTCTTCTTGTTTAGTTTCTTGTTTTTTTGCACTAGCTTTTGCTTGGCCAATAATATCTTCAAGGTAATCCGTAGGCATAATAGAATCTTTTAGGTTTTTCTAGTTATTTAAAGTTTGCTTGTGTCAAATTTATTTATATTTGGATTCATTTTTTTATTCGTGAGCATTTTGCTTTTCCACACAAGCATAAAAATTCTTTGCAAAATTCTCTGTCCCCTTGTTGCTTATAGTATTTGCAACTTTGCCAAGGTGCTTGAGTAGGTTTGTTTTCTTTTTTCTCTGCTTCAAAATTTTGTTCTATTATTATTGCGTCATTCTTTTGTTCTATCACTAAATCTTCATCCCCAATTATAACTGCTTCAACTTCTTGTTTTTTTGTTAGAATGATAGTTTCTTCTTTTCTAGAAGGTTCTTCATACGCTCTTGGCCTAAAATTTTTTGGGTAAAGCATTTTTTCTATTTCGCTTCCTGTTGGGGTGTACATTGCTTGTTTTTGTGTGGCTATTGTTCTTGGTTTTGGCCTAGGCATTTTTTGTATATCAATGCTTTGCCCCATTGCAATCATTTTTGCATTCATTCTTCTCATATCATCAACTATTGAACTAAAAGCCATTTTGTATCACCCTTTAATAAAAATAATTTTCAATTTTTTGCTCTTCTGCATTTTTCTTTTGCGCATAGTGAGTGGTACTCTGCACAAAAATCTCTTCCAGAACTACTCTTTCTGTATTTACAATTCTCCCAAGTAGCGTTTGAAGTTGTTTGTAGGTTTGTTTGTGAGGCACTTGTAATGTTTCTTATTATACTCCCGTGTCTTGGGTCAGTTGATTGACTTGAAGAGTAGTTCCTTGCTTGTGGGACATACCCTTGTATTTCTGAATCCTTGTAAGAAACATCTTGTTTTTGCGGAGTTGGTTTAGTATCCATTATCGCATCAGCCATCTCATTTTGCGCAACTACGGGAGTGTTTTTTTGAGCAAGATTATTTTTTCTCACATCTTTTAAAATATTTCCAAAAGCCACCTTTTTCACCTGTGCAACTATAAATTACACTCTTGAATATAAATCTTTCTGAAAAGAAGAGGATTATTTTTTGTGGAGAACACTTTTATTAATAAAAAGGAGTTATATTTTTTGAGTAGAATGAATTTGTTATTTGTAAAGGTTTTTGTAGGGGTTTTTTTGAGTGATAGCCCTAGTGGGTTTTTGTTGGAGGTTTTTTGAGTGATTTCTCCTGATTTGCACATGTCCAGTTTCGCTTGGACCAAACGATTTACATTCGTGCTATTTTCAATAGCACTAGTGGGTTTTTGTTGGAGGTTTTTTTAGATGATTTCTCCTGATTTGTGCATTAAGTGTAAGGGTAAGCTTTTGTGTGGGTTGAGTAAGTGCCCTATTCTAGAAAAATCTTCTAGTAGTTCAAGAATAGTTTCTAGTATGGTGGGGACGGATTTTGTAGGAGCTTCTCCCCCAGGTTTTTTTGTTTCTTGGCAGAATTACCCCAAAGTTGCAGTAGCCCCTCTTTCAGCATTGCCTAGTAAGGTTTCTTCAATTAGTGATTTGCCTGAAAAGTGGTATGGTACTCCTCAAGAAAAAATAATTTCTTTTAGAGAATCTCTTCTTCGTTCTTACAAAACAATGCCTGTTTCTTTAGCCTCTGACCCTAATTATGAGTTGATTAGTTTTCAAGAGATTGCAATGTCTTCAAGTATGTTTGAAATGGAGGTTAGTTTAGCAAATAAACCAGTGTGTGAAACTTCTTTTGATTCTTTTAGTGCTCCCCTAGGCCCTAGTGCTAAGTTGAACAAACTTCAATTGCTTGAGAATCCTTCTATTCCTAAAGAAATTGATTATTATAATTCAGATACTGATGCACTAGCAAATACTGCTTTGATTAATTTGTTTTTGAAGGGTTTTCCTGTTTCTTCTTTAGCAAAAATTCTTTCTAGTGGTGCGTTGGGGGTGAAGAAGAAGAGGAGGATTGTTCCTACTAGGTGGAGTATTACTGCGGTTGATTCTAATTTATCAAAGTTTTTTATTAAAGAAAAGTTGCCTCAAAATAAATTAATTGATTCTTTTGAATTGTTTCACTCAAAGTATTTGGATAATGATTTTTGGGTGATGCTTCTTCCTTATCCTTGGAATTTTGAATTAGTTGAAGTTTGGCTTCCGGGGGGAGTTTGGAATAGGGATGCTACAGAGTTTAATGTTCTCTCCGACCACGAACTTAATAGTGGTTTAGTTGGTTATCCTAAGGAAACTGAAGGAGCTTATTTTGCTGCGCGGTTAGCTATTACAGAGTATTTGTACGAAAAAAAATTGAATGCTTCTGCAATAGTTTTTAGAGAGATTGGGAAAAATTATGCTGTTCCACTAGGTGTGTGGCAGATTAGGGAGAACGTTAGAGCTGCATTAAAAGAAAAGCCCCTCAATTTTTCTACTCTTGATTTGGCCCTAGAATTTTTATCAAAAAAACTTATTGTGCCGATTGAGAATTATAAGAAGAAATCTTTTTTGATTCAACAATTCAAAACCCAAACTAGGTTAAGTCAGTGGTTCTAATTTTTTTAAAGATTCCTTTTCAACAATTCCAACTTATAATTAGTTTAATTTAGTCAAAGATAAATTGATTATTCAAGCTTCAACGATTCCAATTTATAATTAGTTTAATTTAGTGGTTCTAAATTTTCTAAATTAGTTCTAATTTTTTTTAATAATATTATTAGTATTTTTTTTAATAATATTAATTTTTTTTTTAGTAATAATATCAATTCTTTTTTTTAGAAGATTATTTTTTGTATTTCATGAATTGTGCGAGTAGTGCTTCTAGTTGTATTCTTTCATTTGCTCCTTCTACTATTCTAAAATCATAATCTCCTATTGTATCAATTAAAGCAATTTTGTCTTTTTCACTCAAATTTTCTTCAGGCAAATTCATTGTTTCTCTGAACACTTGTATCATTATGTCTTCCCCACTCATTCCTTGTTCGTACATTAATTCTTCTAATTTTTTTCTTGCTTCAATAAATTTTCCTGCGAGTGCGAGTAAGAGCATTTCTTGTACTTGCTCTGGTCTTGCTCTGCTTGAAACAGAGTAAATAATATCTTCACTAATTTCGTTATTTAGTGAAGCTGCTGCTTGTAGTACATTAATTGCTTTTCGTAAATCTCCTTGTGTTACATAAAAAATAGCTTTTTTTGCTTTCTCATCAACCTTAATTCCTTCTTGTTTTGCAACGTGTTCTATTTGTTTCTCTACATCCTTAGCCAAGAGTGGTTTGTATCTGTAAATAACACACCTTGATTGGATTGGTTCAAGTATTTTTGAAGAATAATTACAAGAAAGAATAAATCTACAAGTTTTAGTATATTTTTCCATTGTTCTTCTTAGTGCTTGTTGTGCATCTTGAGTTAGTGCATCACACTCATCAAGAAAAATTATTTTGAATTGTGAATCAAATGCTAGTGTTCTAGCAAAATCCTTAATAGTGTTTCTAACAACATCAATTCCCCTATCATCACTCGCGTTTAGTTCCAAAAAATTTTGTCCAAAATTTGTTCCGAACATTTCTTTTGCAAGTGCAATTGCTGAAGAAGTTTTTCCCGTCCCAGCCGGCCCAGAGAATAACATATTAGGTAAGTTTCTTTTCTCAACGTAGCTCTTTAACCTGTTTGTTATTTCTTCGTGTCCCACTACATCTCCTAGTCCCTTTGGCCTATACTTTTCAACCCAAGGTAAATCAAGTTCATTTTTACTGCTCATCAAAAATAAACTCTAATGGTAATGGTTAAAAACATGTTCTTGATAATTTTGTTTAAGATTTTTGGGTGAATTTTTTGGTTGAAAACATTTTTGAGAATAAACAATTGCTAGTTGTGTTATTGTTTTGGTTTGTTTTTTCTTTTCTAGTTTTGTGGTTCATTGGTGGGGGTTGCCTTAGTCCGATGGATGGAGGGGCTTGTATTTCTAGTGGTGCTTTTGATTGGATGAGCACTATTCCTGTTTTGAATTTATTAATGCCTTTTGGAAAATGGTCTTCTTTAATGTATTTTTTCGCTCCAATAGCTGGGTTTATTTTGGCTTTTGGTTTGATTAATTGGTGGAATAGTTATTTTGAAACAAAAGAAGCGAGTGGAGTTTTTTTCTTGGTTTTGATTCTAGTAGCATTGTTTTTGGGTTATTATATTAACTTGTTTTTTTATGTGAATGAAGCTGCGAGTATTTATACTTCAAGGTACGGGGGCCAAGCTGTGTTCACTCCTTATTTTTGTTTTTCTGAAGTGAATTACTCTGATTGTGCTAGTACTGTTTCAAAGCTCAATGAGGAATTTATTTCTCAATTGCAGAGTGGTAAAGTAAGGGTGGCTACTCAATACATTCCGGTTGCTTTTTGGAGTGAGTTGAGGAGAAGTATGTATTTGTTGTTCATTTTGGGTGCGATTAATGCTTGGGTTTTTTTGTTTGCGAGTGAAGTTTATAAGAGTGTTAAGGAATCCAAGGAGTAGTTTTCAAAATAGTGATTTTTGTAAAAAAAGAAGTTTTTGGGGTGTTTTTAAGCTTTTTGAACAATATTTAATTAGTTTTAATTAAGGGTGTTTTGTTTGATTGGGATTGTTTTGAAGAGAGCTGTTGAAGAGTATTTCTCTAATTTTAAAGTAATGCTTAGTTTTGGAGTGTTGTTTGTTTTCATTGCAATTTTTGCTTTGTTTGATCAATTCTTTTTTAGTGCAGGTTCAGTTTTTTTTTCACTTAATTCAAATATAGTGGGGAGTTTGTTAGGGGTTATTGTTTCACTTTTTTTCCTTTACTTTTTTTCTTTTTTTATTTCTTTAACAGTTTATTCGGTGCACAGGGATGTACAGCGTATTGATTTTGATACTTATTGGAATACTTTGTTTAAGGATGCTGCTGTAAAAATTTTTATTTTTTATTTAATGTTAGCAGTAATATTTTATGTGATTAGTTATATTGGCTTTGTTTTAGGATTTTCTTTTTATGCTCTTTTAATAAATTTAATAATTGGTTTGTTAGTAATTTTTGTTCCGCAAAGTATTGTTCTTGATGAAACAAGTGTTTTGGATGCGGTTAGTAATAGTGTTGGGTTTTTGAAGAGTAATTTTTTTGTTTCAATGGTTGTGTTCTTGTTAATTACTATTGCACTAACAATAGTTATTTGGGTTGAATTGTATTTGCAATCAATTGGTTTTATTGGAGTAATTATTTCTTTCTTTTTGGTTTTAGTTGTTTTAGTTCCTTTCTTTGAACAAGCAAAATCTTATGCTTATTTAATGCGTAATGATCTTCTCAAGGGTAATGAGTTTGTTTATGCTCGTGCTCCAAGAACAAAAAAAGAAAAACCAAAGTTTGGTGTTAGGTTGAGAGAAAAACCAAGGAAGGGTTCAAAGATTTAATTTTTTGTATTTGATTGTTTTTATTTTCAATCAAACCCCATGTATTCTACTTGTTTCACTTTTTTTGTAATTAGTTCATTTAATTCATTTATGTTAGCTGCTTTTCCTGTAAAGCAACACTTTTTTTCTTTCAAGCATTCATCAAACACGAATGTTTCTTGTGGATAAACTTCTTTTCCCAAAGCTTCAGAGAATTTGTTAACAGCTTTTTGTGTACACCCACAAATCAAATCATTTTCAAATAATTTTGAGAGTTCTTTGTATACTTTTGGAGCGAACTCAATTGGTTTTTTGTTAAAGTTTTCACTAAGTGAGTATAGGTTGGTTATTCCTATGCAGGTTTTTGCGTTAGTGAAATCAAATTGTTTTAAGTATTCTTTTTTCTCAAGTAGTTTTCTTTTTGTTTCTTTTAATTTATTTATTTGTCCGCTTACGTTTTCCAATTTTTCAAAGAATTTATCCTCATCTTGTTTTTTAGCAAGTTTTTCAAGATTTAACCCAATTTTCATTAAAACTATTTGGTTGTTTGAAAATAATTTTGTTTCAAATGGGTAGTATTGTTCTTCGTCATTATTCAAAATAAAGAAGTGTTTTTTGTTTGTTTGAATTAATTTCAAAGAGTATTTTGAATCAACTCCCACTACTGTGTTTTCACTTATTAATTCATTTGAAATTTTTGAAGCATTGATTTTGTTACTCTGATTTTTTTCAAATTCTTTGGGAGTGTATAACTCTAGTGATAGTAAGTGTTCTTTTTCTCCAAGTGAATTTATTTCTTTAATCATTTCAGCAATTTTTTTTGCGTGTTTATCATTTTTTACTTCGTTAGAACACGCGTGTGTGATTCCGTATATGCTTGGGGTTGAGTAAAAGTATTTCTCAAATTCATTCGCTTTTTTGAAAACAGAGTAAATAGTTTTTTCATAATTCTCTTTTTGTTGAGCAGTTATTGATATTGCGTGTGCTCTTTGAGAAAATCCAGTAGTATCCTCAATGCAAATAGTTCCATTGTAATGCAATTCTCTCACTTCGGATTCTATTTGAGTTAATAAGTTGTATTCTCTAGTCATTTGATTGTAGTAAGGTTTTTCTTGAATTTTTTTTTCAACATCTTTAACCGCTTCCCCCATTCTTGCATAATTATTTCTAACATTTTCTAATCCATACGAAATTAGTTTTGCATTAACTAATTCTCTAATTATGCTTGGAGTGAGGAAATTTATTTTAGTGTCTTTGATTTGATTTTCAACTTCTATAGTAATTTTTTCTGCTGCAGTTCTTGATACATTAGTTTCTTTCAAAAGAGAGGTTATTATGTGCCCTCTATTAAATGGGGCTATTTTTTCGCTGGATAAATAAACTTTCATTTTGCTAAATCTTTCATAAATCGCTGCCGAACTAGGATCAAGTTCTTTTAACAATTCAAGTGTTCTTGCTCTAAGTTTTTTTTCATTTGTTGTATTCATTTCCATTAATGTTTTTACTATTCTTGTAATGTTCCACTGCGTTGCTCCTGCTTCTTCAATTTCCCTTGCAATTGATTGGATTTTTTCTTCTATTATTTCCATAACAAATTTTTATTACGCAACTTTTTTATTAAGGGGCATTTTCTTCTTTTTTTAAAAAAACCAACCCATTTATTTAAAAAACTTAACTTTAATTTTTATTATAGTTGTGTTTTCAAATAATTAATTTTGATTTCCAAACTTAATAAGGGTGTTTTTAGTTGGTTTCTTTAGATAAAATTGATCACTTAATTTTGCAATCACTCCTTGAGGATGGACGTGCTTCTTTTTCTGCTATTGCTAGGGAAGTTAAGTTAACAGATGTTGCTATTAAGAAGCGATTTGAGTCTCTCAAAAAGAGGGGTGTTATTAGTGGGGTTTCTATTGATTTGAATTATAAAGCGATTGGGTACGAGAATCCTATTTTTGTTCAAATTAGGTGTGAGGCTTCAAAAACTAGGGATATAGTAAAAAAGATGCAATCTTTTGATTTCGTTTTAGAGCTTTACCAAGTTTTAGGAGAGTATAATTTGATTGCAAAATTAGTTGTTCCTAATCTTGAGAGTGCAGAGAAATTCATTAATCAATTAGGGCTAACTGATGGGATAATTGATTTGAAAACAATGGTTGTTCTCCTTGAACCAAAAAAATCAAAAACTCTTCCCTCTTCCACTCTTCAAAACAAAATTTAATTTTCGTTCTTTGACGTTTGTTTCGTTTCTCTTTATAATTTTTTTCCCTCTTCTTTCCTTGCATGAAGTTAATTGTTTCAGAGAAAGCCATTGCTGGTGAGCATATTGCTGATTTGCTTTCTGATGGTTCTGTTAAACAAGTGAGTGTAGCGGGTGCGAGGGTTTTTGAGTTTAATTGGAAAGGAGAGGAAGTAAAATTAGTTCCACTAAGAGGCCATATTAGTGATGTTGAGTTTCCAAAAAAATTTGCTAATTGGAGGGGGGTTGATGTTAGGGAGTTAATTAACCCAAAAGAAATTATTTACTCCAAAAAAGAATTTAATATTATTAATGCGTTAAAAGAGGTTGCGCGTGATGCTGATTTGTTAATTATTGCTACTGATGCGGATAGGGAGGGGGAATCAATTGGGCTTGAGGCAATAACTTATGCGTTGAGTACTAATAGTAAATTAAAAATAAAGAGAGCTTATTTTTCAGCTATCACTAAAACGGATATCAACAAATCTTTTGATGCTTTGGAGGAGTTTGATTATAATTTTGCTTACTCTGCGAATGCTAGGAGAGAAATTGATTTGATTTGGGGTGCGGTGTTAACTAGGTTTATTTCAATTGTTTCAGGCCAAATTGGAAAAGATTTTTTGAGTGTTGGTCGTGTTCAAACCCCTGCTCTTGCTTTGGTTGTGGATAGGGAGAAGGAGAGGATTGCATTTGTAAAAAAACCTTTTTGGGAGTTGGTTCTTCATTGTGAAAAGGATTCAATTCCTTTTGATGCGATTCATTCTGCGGATAAGTTTTGGGATAAAGAAAAAGCAAATAAGATTTATTCTTCTCCTCCAAAAAAAGCTGTTGTGAAAAAATTGGATAAGAAAACTAAGGTGATAAAAAAACCAGTTCCTTTTAACACAACTGATTTTTTGAGGGCAGCTACTGCAATTGGTTTTTCTGCTGGGCGAGCAATGGATATTGCAGAGAATTTGTATCAAAAAGGATTAACTTCTTACCCAAGAACTGATAATAGTGTTTATCCTCCTAGTATTAATTTGATTGAGATTTTGAATAAATTGGCTTCGGTTCAAGCGCTTAGGGATAGTGTGAATTCAGTGTTGTCTCAAAAAGAGATAGTTCCTTCTAAGGGAAAAGAAACTAAGGATCATCCTCCAATTTATCCTGTGGGGGTTGCTCAAAAAGAAAATTTGAGTCAAGATGAGTGGAAGATTTATGAGTTGATTTGTAGGAGGTTTTTAGCTACTCTTAGTGAGGATGCAAGAACAGAGAACACTAGTGTTCTTTTGAGTGCTAATGAAGAACCTTATGTTGCAAGGGGCCAAATTGTTTTGTATGCGGGGTGGAAGGGGGTTTATCCTTATAGTGAATTAAATGAAAATATTTTGCCAAAGTTGAGTGTGGGGGATGAAGTGAATGTTCTTTCTCTTGATATGTTGAGTAAGGAAACTCAACCACCTAATAGGTATAGTCAGGGTTCGTTAATCAAGTTGATGGAGGATAATAATTTGGGGACAAAATCTACTCGTCCTTCAATTATTCAAAAACTTTATTCAAGAAGGTATATTAGTGGGAATAAGAGTATTGAGCCCAGCAAAGTTGCTTTTGCAGTGATTGATTCTCTTGAAAAAAATTGTGAGATTGTTACTAAGCCACAAATGACTTCTATTATTGAAAAGGAAATGGATGAGATTGCTGCTGGGAAGAAGAAACAAGTTGAGGTTGTTGAAAAATCTTGTGTTGAGTTGAGAAAGGTAATGGATTTGCTTTTTGAAAAAAAGGATGTTGTTGGGCTTGAGTTGAGAAAAGCACTTAGGTTTAGTGAAATAATGGGTGTTTGTAAGTGTGGGGGAAATTTAATTCAAAGGAAAGGAAAAACGGGTAAGAGGTTTGTGGGGTGTGCAAATTACCCTGATTGTACAGTTACTTTCCCTCTTCCACAAAAGGGAGTACTCACTCCTCTTAATACTAATTGTCCAGTGTGTGGTGTTCCACAAATCCAAGTTAAGGCAAAGAGGTTCACTTACAAGATGTGTCTTGATATGAATTGTGAAACAAAAAAGGATTGGGGGAAGAAAGATAAAAAAGATGATGAGAATAAAAAAGATGTTTCTAAAAAAGATGATTCCTCACCAAAAGAATTAAGTAAGGATAAAGACACTAGTAGTAAAGAAGATGGTGTTAAGAAATCAAGTGGCAAAATTAAGGGTAAGGGGTTAAGTTCTAAAAAACTTCTTCTCCCAAAATCAAAAAAAGTTAAGAAAGAAAGTAAAAAGTGAGTAATTTTAAGAGGGTTTTATTTTGAATCAATTTGTTTTTAAGGAATTTAAATTAATTCTAAGTGAAGCAGTTCATTTGTTAATAAAAAATCCCGTTCTTTTTATTCCTAAATTATTAATTGCTTTTTTTTATGGGGTAGGTACTTTGTTTGCAATGGGGTTAGCTAGAGAACTTTATTCTTTCACTTCTTTCACAACTGAGCAAATGCTTTCGTTTGATTTTAGTGCATTTTTTTCTCTCGCACTTTTATTAATGGGTTTCACTATTTTTACATTTTTTTTGGATTTGTTTCTTAGTGGATTATATCCTATTTGGGTTAAACTTGCTTTGAAGAAAAAATTGTCTTTCTCAAAGGGGTTTGAGTTATTCAAACCAAAAATAATTCCTGTTTTTTTTGCAGGGGTTCTTCTTTGGTTTTTGATTACTGTTGTTTCAATGATAGAATCTTTTTTGTTGATTTATTTTGATCTTTCAGAAGTTGGAATTGTATTTTCTTTTTTAATAACTTTTTTGTTTGCTTTTTTATTTTATTTCCTTTACCCAAAAATTGTTTTTGAAAATAATGGGGTGAAAGAAAATTTTCGTTCTTCAATACTTGACTCTATAAAAAACAAAAAACTTGTTTTCTTACTCTCAATAATTCCTTTATTCGTATCAATTCTAAAATTTGTTTTAGCTTATTTTTCAAACGAGTTAGTATTTCTAATAAGTTTTTGGGTGCTTGTTATTGCAACAGGGTTTGTTTATTCTCTGCACGTAGTAGTGAACCAAATAGCTTATGAAAAATTATTCTCAAAAAATACTCGTTCCTCAAAAAAATAGATTTTTACCAATTTTTTTAAAGTTGCAGGAATGGAATAAAAATTAGTTTTCATATCCAAATATAGCCTGGTGAGCCTATCCTGCAACTCTAAATTCAATCACTTTCTCATCCTCACATCCCTCTATATAAAACATCCCTCCTTTCAAACTACAATACTATTATGCTCTCCCCTTATTAAGTATTAACAAGCGTTTGATGTAATAAAAAATACATTTATAAATAATTTAGTGTCATAAATTAGTATTAAAGTGCAATTTTGTTGCGATTGTCGTGAAGGTGGTTTTTTTGGCTCAAAAGATGAAGGTTGATGATGAAATTAGACTTAATATACTTAAGTCCCTTCTTGAAAAGGGTTGTACTCAATCTAATGTTAGGAGAATCAAAACCAAAACTGATTATCACTTAGCGACTATTAAGAGTTCTATTGATTTTCTTCAAAAAGAAGGGATAATTACTGGGTATGGCCCTAAAATTGCTTTTTGGAAACTTGGTTATAAACTTGAGTGTATAGAATTTTTGCAACTTGATTTTTCAAAGAAGGATTTGGTTGAAAAGTATTTGGATGTTGCAAAGAAAGATCCTCATGTGTTTGCACTTAATTCAGTAATGGGTTCTGGGAATTTTAATGTTGCATGTTTTCAATTTTATGAGGATGTTGAATCTTATCACAAGAATTTGCAAGAGAATTATGTAAAAAAAATTCCTAATTATTATGATGTGGTAAAAGATAGGCAAGTTTTTTACATGACCGAACCTACTTTTAAGAGGGGTTCAAGAACTGATTCAATAATTGAAATCTTGAGGAGAAAAAATGCTCTTGATTAATTTTTTTGAATTTTGTTTTTTTTTTTGTAAAAGGGTGTTTGTATAGTGAGTGGTAGGGTTGCTTGATTAATTTTTTTAAAAAAGGGGTTTTGTATGGAGATAGAAATTGATTTAACAAAATCAGTTGATGAGAATGCCTCTTTTTATTTTAATGAATCTAAATTAGCTAGAAAAAAAGTTGAGGGTTTAAAGAGGGCTTTGGATTTAGCTCAACAAAAAGTTTTGAAAAGGGAAGAACTTAGTGCTAAAAAAGAATTGATGTTGAAACAAAAGAAAGAGAAGGCAAAGATTTCAAAAAAATGGTTTTATTCTTTTAGATGGTTTTTTACTAGTGATAATTTGTTGGTGGTGGGAGGAAGGGACGCGAGTAGTAATGAAAAAATTGTTAAAAATAGAATGAAGAAGAATGATGTTTATTTTCACGCAGAGGTTTTTGGAGCACCTCATTGTATTATTGTTGCTCCTGAAAAATTAAAGGGCGGAGAATTTGTTTGTCCTTCTTCTTCAATGAATGAAGCCGCTGTTTTTGCAGCAACTTTTTCAAAAGCTTGGGAAGAAGCTAGGCCGTTGGCTGATGTGTATTCAGTGAAACCTGAGCAAGTTTCAAAAAGTACAAAATCAGGTGAATCAATGGGCACAGGAGCTTTTATGATTTATGGTGAGCGTAATTGGTTTAAGAAAACCGTTCTTTCTTGTGCAATTGGGTATTTTCCAAGAGAACAAAGATTAATGTGTGGGCCGCTTAGTGCAATAAAGTTTCATTGTAAAAATTTTTTTGAATTAGTGCAGGGTTCAAAATCAAAGGAAGTAATTTCTCGTGAATTAAAATCCTTGTTTGAAAAAAAGGGTTTGTTTTTTGATTTGGATGAGTTTGTTTCAATTCTTCCTAATGGAAAATTTGAATTGAAATTGAAATAGTTTGAATTGAAGTTGGAATAATTTGTGTTGAATTTGAATTATTTGTATTAGTTGAGCGATTTGTATTGGAATTGAAATAGTTTGAATTAGAGTTGAAATTATTTTTATTAGTTGAATTAATTTGTATTAGTGTTATGGTAATTTGTATTGGTTGGATTAGTTTGTATTAGTTGAGCGATTTGTATTGGAATTGAGATAGTTTGAATTAGGGTTGAAATAATAAATTGTTTGTTTTGTCTCTATACCTTTTTAATTCTTTTTGAACGAAAGTTTCCATATAGGGTTATTTTTGGTTTGATTTTTATGTCTGGAGAAAAAAAAGAAGTTAGTTTGCAGGTGCAGGATCCTGATCCAACTCATGTTGGGCGTAATATTGTTACTCTTGATAGGGAAACTAAGCACTACCTTAACATTACTTCAGGGGATATTGTTCAAATAGAGGGTTCAAAGAAAACTGCTGCTATTGTTTGGCCTGCTAGGAATGATGATGAGGGTAAGAAGTTAATTAGAGCTGATCCTTTTATTCGTCACAATGCTGGAGTGGCGTTGAATGAAAAAGTTAAGGTTAGTAAAGTGGTTCCTCAAGAGGGGAAGAAAGTTATTTTAGCTCCTGTTGAAGAGGTTAGGATAATTGCTTCTGGGTATGATAGGATTTTGAAAAAAGTTTTTTGGGTAGGCCCTTAACTATTGGGGATAATGTTTGGATTAGTGTTTTTGGTTCGGGTTTTATTTATCGTGTTGTTGACACTGCGCCTAGGGGAATAATTAAGGTTACTGATAATACTCAATTTTCTCTTAAAGAAAAACCAGTGAAGGATGCTTTGAGTAATATTCCTAAGGTAGCTTATGAGGATATTGGGGGGATTAGTGAGCAAGTGAAGAAGGTTCGTGAAATGGTTGAGCTTCCAATGAAGCACCCTGAGTTATTCCAAAAATTAGGAGTTGTTCCTCCTAAAGGGATTTTGCTTTATGGGCCTCCGGGTACTGGTAAAACTCTTTTAGCTAAAGCGGTTGCTAATGAAGCACAAGTTCATTTCATTTATGTTTCTGCTCCAGAAATAATGGGGAAGTTTGTGGGGGAAGCAGAGGAGAGGGTTCGTAATCTTTTCAAAGATGCTCAAGATAATGCTCCTTCAATTATTTTCATTGATGAGATTGATGCTATTGCTCCTAAGCGTGATGAGGTTGTGGAGGAAGTGGAGAGAAGAGTAGTTGCACAAATCCTTTCTTTAATGGATGGACTTGAGGGGAGAGGGGAAGTAATTGTAATGGCTGCAACGAATAGAATTAATTCGATTGATGAAGCACTTAGAAGGCCGGGTAGGTTTGATAGGGAAATAGAATTTACTGTTCCTGACAAAAAATCTAGAGAACAAATTTTGAGAATTCACACTAGGGGAATGCCTCTAGAAGAAGAGGGGGATAATAAAGTTGATTTGAATTATTTCGCTTCACTAACACATGGTTTTGTTGGAGCTGATTTACAAGCACTAACTAAAGAAGCAGCTATGAAAGCACTAAGAAGGTATTTGCCTCAAATTGATTTAGAGGATGAAACAATTTCTCCAGAAGTTTTAGAGAAACTAAAAATTATTCAAAGTGATTTTGTTGAGGGGTTGAAGGATGTTCAACCTAGTGCACTAAGAGAAGTTTCAATTGAAATTCCTAATATTAAGTGGAGTCAAATAGGGGCGCTTGAAGAAGTTAAGCAAGAATTAAAACAAGCTGTTGAGTGGCCAATTAAAAACCCTAGTGTGTTTAAAGAAATGGGTATTCGTCCCCCTAAAGGGATTTTGCTTTATGGGCCTCCGGGTACTGGTAAAACTCTTCTCGCTAAAGCAGTTGCAACTGAATCCGAATCCAATTTCATTTCAATTAAAGGCCCAGAGTTAATGATTATGTGTGTTGGTGAAGGAGAGAGGGGGGTTAGAAAGATTTTCAAAAAAGCTAGACAAGTTGCTCCTTGTGTAGTGTTTTTTGATGAGTTTGATGCTATTGCTCCAAGAAGAGGAGCTGAAGTGGGGAACAATGCTACTGAAAGAATGGTTA
The DNA here is from genome assembly GCA_002068885.1 of archaeon ADurb.Bin336. Lineage (GTDB taxonomy): Archaea > Iainarchaeota > Iainarchaeia > Iainarchaeales > JAAZKV01 > JAAZKV01. Next base: position 17,973 of record MWBC01000002.1, on the reverse strand, counting down.
ATCAATTATTAACAGAGCTTGATGGGGTAGAGTCACTTAATGATGTGGTGTTCATTGCTGCAACAAATAGGCCTGATTTGATTGACCCTGCTTTGCTTCGCCCTGGAAGAATTGATAAATTAGTTATGGTTCCTGCTCCTGATGAAGAAGCAAGGGAAAAGATTCTTAAAGTTCATACAAAAAATATGAAGCTTGATAAGAGTGTTTCAATTAAAGAACTCGCTTCAAAAACAAAAGGGTTTTCAGGAGCTGATTTGGAAGGGTTGGTTAGAGAAGCAGCTATGCTAGTGTTGAGTAAAAATAATATGAAACCAGCTCCAATAGAGATGAAACATTTCAAAGAAATTTTGGATAAAATTAGCCCTTCAATTGATGAAAAATCCCAAGACGCTTATAACAAGTTTAAAGAAAACGTACTTGATTTTAGGCCAAGTTATGTTGGGTAATAATTTTTTTGAATTAATTTTTTTTCTTTAAATTTTTTATTTTTTTTAAATTCAATTTTAGTTCTAATTAATTAGTTTTAATTAATTTTATTTTAATTGGCTTTATTTTAATTAATTTTATTTTAATTAATTTTATTTTAATTATTCACATTGTTAAGTTCAATTATTCAAATTGATTTATTTTTTCCTTTCAATAATTATTTTATTTTTTTTAGAAGAATAATTCCGGCATGAATACCAGCACTGCGCTTAGCAAGAAAAAGAACGCCCAAATTAATTTGTTCCAAGCAAATACTTTTGAACCATCAAGCATTAGTATTGGAAGTAAATTAAAGAATGCAAAGAAGAAATTTACTCTTCCCGCAAGTGCAAAAACTATTTGTAAAAAATCTCCTTTAAACAAACTCGCAATCATCATCAATAATAATCCAACTACTAAATTAATTACGGGCCCTGCTAGTGAAATTATTCCGTTTTGTTTGGGAGTAACTTTTTCAGCAAAAAAGTAAGTTGCTCCAGGTGCAGCAAAGAGAAATCTTCCTCCTGTGATTATCGCTAGTGCGAGTGCGATAAATAATCCTTGATACCATGCTCTAAATTCGGAGTGAAATCCATAATATTTAGCAGTTTCTCTGTGTGCTAGTTCGTGTAATATAAATCCTGTTCCTACTGCAACTAATGCAATTGGAAAAGAAATTAATAAATTTGTAATATTAAAAAAAACTGGGTTGATCATTATTGCAAAAGCCAAGCTTAGAGTGAGCCAAGAAATAATTAAATCTTTTTTTTCTTGGGGTGAGAAGTAAAAAATATTTTTTTTTGAATAAGCCATTTTTTTGATCAACTCTCATTTTTTATTTTATTGTTGTACTCTATCCTTATTATAATTTTTTATTAATAATAAGTTTTAAATAACTACTAATTTCTCTTCGCGTCATTTGTCGAATTTAACTAAAGCTTTTTATTTGCTAAAAAAAGGTGTTTTTTTAGTGAGGTTGTATGGGTGTATTAAGTATTTTTCAAGAGTGCAGGGCACAAATTTCTGTGGAATTAATAATAGTTCTTGCAGCGGTTGTTGCAGTGGTGCTAATATTAGTTTCTCAGCTTCAAGAAACTAGTAATGAGGGGAGTAAGAAACTTGAAGAAACTTCAAAGAATGTCTTCAAAAAAATTGATGATATTAAATAAAAGTAATTTGTTCAAGTGATTAATTCGTGAATTTTTTTTCAGAAAAGCTTTTACTCAAAAGTAGTTCTAAGGGAAAGAAAATTAATTTATTGCACTTAAATTCTAGGGGGCAAGTTTCTTTAGAGTACTTGTTAATAGTAACAGCTTTTTTCTCAATTCTTTTAATTGTTCTTCCAGTAGCAGTAAATACAATGAATTCTTTTCTTTTTGTGAGTGATGATTTGATTGCAAAATCAATTGTGAGTGAATTAAGTGAGAATATTTCTTTAATGAATTTTTTAGGAGAGGGTTCTAGTAGAGTGTTTGAGTATTCTCCAGTAAAGGGTTTAACCCTTTATTCCCTCGGTTCTAAATTAATTATTCAATCAGAGTCAAATGAGTTTGAAGTAGAAACTTTTTCTCCTCAATTAATTCAAAAAACTTTTTTTGATTCAAAGTTTTCTATTATATTAAAAAAATCAAGTGGGGGAGTTGTGGTTAAAGTTCAATAAAATTAATTTAATTATAACAAATAATTATTTTGATTTTGTTTTCTTTTAAGTGTTGATCTAGTATTATTCCCTCAGTTGCAATAGTATTTTTTGCATTGCATTTAGTTAGTTCTTTTTCATTAATCCACAAACTAACTTGATTTTTGAAAAGTTGTTTTGCGTCCCTCATAATTTCTTCTTCTGCTAAACATTCCTGACTCCATACTCTAAGTAAATCATTTGCTTGTTGGGTGATTATTAATTCTTTAAAGGTGGGTGTTTTTTCTTGCGGGAGTGAATAGAGGAGTAGAATGAATATTAGTATTGTTAGAATTGCTTCAAAAGTGAATACAAATCCTTTACTTAATTTTCTTTGCACACCCTCACCTCAATAATTGTTTTTTGGTTATTTGTTACTACAAATCTCTTAACACTAGTGCATTGGTTTGTTTGTTTTGTGGAGTAAATAATTTTTTCTGTTTGGTTTGTTTTCAAGAATTCTAGTGTTATGCTTTCAACAAAAAAATTATTTATTTTTAATCCACTTGCTTCTTTTATTTTTAAATAATCAATATTGTTTGTAAGCACCCTCTTTTTTTCTTCGTCATAAATACACCCTCCTAAGAGGGGTTGGTTAGTGTTTTGGTTTTTGATTAGTGAATCAGTTATAAAAATTGCTTTTTGATCAAGTTCTAATTGTGTTAGTTCTTTTTTTGTTGAATTTATTGTGTTTGAAAGAGTTAGAGTAAATATTAGTAAGGTGAATAATATTATTACAAAATTTATTGTTGCGTCAGTTGAGAAAATAATTCCTCTTTGGTTTAAATCACCAAATTTTGTTTTATTTGTAGTGTTCAAATTTATCCACTTCCAATTCTTTTTCATTGGTTGCGTTTGTGATTATGTAAGTGGTTTTTGTTTTGTTGTTTGTTTTTGAAGTAATTTTGTTTTCTAGTGCAGTGCAATTTATTTCTTTGTTGTATTGTTTTGCGGAGTTGCTTACTATTGAGTCAATTAAAAAAGCGCATTTCATTGAATTTGTTTTTGCGTTCAATGAATCTGTTGCGATTTGAAAATTTTTTTCTTGTATTATTATTGCGTTAATTAGGATGCTAATACTTATTGTTATTGCAATTAGTGATAATAGTGCTTCTATTGAATTCAATTCAAATCACTCTCGTAATTGTTTTGGAATAATTTTGAGGGAAAATAAATTCAGTAATAATATTTTCTCCAATTTGTTGTTTGATTTTTGTAGTAGTGTTGCTAGTAGCATAAACATATTGTGCATAAATTAGGTACTCGCTTTTTAGTAATTGAACACTAGAATTTTGATTCAAAAAAAGTTGAGTTAGGGGGGTGTTTGAGCCAGTTAGTTTTTGTATAGTTGCTTTGTCTTTTAGATAATTGTATATTTCTTGGTTAATTATTTTTTTTGCTGTTTGGGTGTTAAAATTTTGCAGGGTTATTTGTTCATTTAATTTTGTTTGAATTATTTTGTCCAAGTTATTTTCAATTAGTGTTCTTTCTTTGTTTCCCATTTCTGTTTTTATTAACTCGTTAATAGTTTCTTTCATTATTAATTTGTTTTCATTGAGTTGAATTGTAAAAGAAAGCATTAATGCCAGCATTAAAGTGGTTAGAATAAATCCACTAAAACCTTTTTCGTTCATTTAAAAATTTTTGATTAGTTGATTAAAAAGCCTTTATTTATTTTCGTCAATTGTTGAATGATTTTTGAATAGGGGTTTAGTTAGTTTTTAGTTGGAATATTTATTTAGCTTTAGGTTTTAGTTAGTTTTTTTAGGTTGTGTGTTTAATTAATATTTTTACACTTAGAATATTTAATTGATTTTTACATTTTGTATATTTAGTTAATTTTGCATTGGGATTATTCAATTATTTTTTTTAGTGTGTGAATATTTAGTTAGGTTTACATTGCAAATACTATTAGTAGCATTAGTACAAATATTGCTGTTGCAAATGCTCTATTATAATAAGCAAGTGCTCCTGCTAGTGCTGGAAAAATTACTGCTAGCATTGCTTGACCAGGATAGTTTTGAGTTACTATTATTCCTATGAATGCTCCTATAGCAATCATAAAGAATAGGAATGATACGAAGTGCGGGATAGTATCCGAAGCAGATTTTTGTATTTTCCCAAACCAAGCGTCAATTGTTTTTTGTATTTCTACCATATATTATTCCTTAAAGAGTATCCTTAAATATTTTTGTTTTATCTTAAAGCTTTAAAATAACAACTAATTCTCTTTATTTTATGTCTAACTTGGGTGTTAAGGTTAAAGAACTCTCAGAAATTGAACGTAGAGTTCTATTGAATATTGATTCTAAGTTTGTTGGATTTGAAGATGTTGTTCATTCTTCAGGAGTTGAAATTGATTCTGTTAGAAGGGCTTGTGCTTGGTTAGATCAAAAGGGTTTTGCAGTTATTAGTGAGAGTGAGGAAGAAGTTTTTTCACTCACTTCGCTTGGAGAAATTGCTCTAAAAAAAGGGTTGCCTGAAAATGTTTTACTTAAAACTCTAAAAGAACTTGGGGGCAAAGCTTCTTTTTCTTTACTTGAAAATAAATCAGGTTTATCAAAACAAGAATTTATGGCCGCTCTTGGGATTAATAAAAGAAAAGCATTTGTTGTAATTAATAGTGGTAATGTTGAGGATACTGGTGTTAGTGAGGGTAATTTAGATTTTTCTTTAGAGAGTGCTTTAAAAAATATTTTTGAAGGAAAAAAAGTTGAGGATGCTTTTTCTCTTGAGCTTTTAAAAAGGGGGCTTGTGGAAAAAAAGAAGAGTGTTTTGCGTTTAGTAAAAATTTCTCCTCTTGGGTCGGATGCAAAAAAGATTTTATCCACTCAAGATGTTGAAAGGGTGTTTGATGTTGAGGGGGAGGTTCCAAATATTTTTTTGGGAAAGAGAGCTCCTTATGTTCAATTTTTGCAACAAATTAGGGGGAAGTTAGTTTCGCTTGGGTTTAAAGAAATGCCTACTTCGCTTATAACAACAGAGTTTTTTAATTTTGATGTTTTGTACCAACCACAAAACCACCCCGCTCGTACTTTAACTGATACTTATCAATTAAAGTATCCTAAGAGTGGGCAGTTGCCTGATAAGAAAATAGTTGATTCAATTAAATCCGCTCATGAGAATGGTGGAGTTAGTGGGGGTAGGGGTTGGGGGTATGAGTGGAGTAAGGAAGTTGCAAGTAAGTTAATGCCTTCTGCTCATGGTACTGCTCACACTGCTAAGCAATTAGTAAAGGGAGTTGATTCTCCTCAAAAATATTTTGCAATTGCTCGTTGTTTTCGCCCTGATGTACTAGACGCTACTCACTTAATTGAGTTCAATCAATTAGAGGGTTTTATTATTGGGGATGATTTGAATTTCAAGCACTTGCTTGGAATGTTAAAAGAGTTCGCAACTTCAATTGCTGGTGCAGAGAAAGTAAAGTTTTTTCCTGATTATTATCCCTTCACCGAACCAAGTGTTCAACTCTCTGCAAAACACCCAGAGATGGGTTGGGTTGAGTTCGCTGGAGCAGGAATGTTTAGGCCGGAGATGTTAAGAAATCTTGGAATAAAACAAAATGTAATTGCTTGGGGAATGGGGATTGATAGGTTAGCTATGTTCAAGTTGGGGATTAATGATATTAGGTATCTTTTTTCTGATGATTTAAAATATTTAAGAGAAGCTAAGGGCGTATTAATTTAATTAATTTTGTGAGGTTTGTTAATTTGGTTTTGTAATGGTTATTAATTTAGTTTTTGTAATGGGGTGTTAAGTTAGTTTTTGTAAGAGAGGTAATTAATTTAGTTGTGAGTGTTATTAATTTAGTTTTGATGGAGTGTTAATTTATTTTGTTAAAGGAGTATTTTGTTTTGTTAATTGTGTGATGTGATTTTTATGCCAAATTTGGAAGTGTCAAAAAAGGATTTAGAAAGATTAGTGGGTTGTTCTTACTCAAAAGAAAAGTTGGAAGATGATTTAGAATATATTAAAGGAGAAGTTGATGCTCTTGAGGGAGATTCTTTAAGAATTGATTGCAAAGAAACTAATCGTCCTGATCTTTGGAGTGTTGAAGGAATTGCTAGAGAAATTAAAGCAAGGAAAGGAATAGAGAAGGGGTTAGTGAATTACAAAGTAAAAAAATCTAATGTTGATGTTTTCATCCACCAAAATTTGTTAAAAGTTAGGCCACTAATAGTGTGTGCTATTGTAAAGAATGTTAAGGTTAGTGAGGAGTTGTTGGTTCAATTAATTCAACTTCAAGAAAAAGTTGGGGAGAGTTATGGGAGAAGAAGAAAAGAACTCGGGATTGGGTTGTATGATTTGGATATAATGAAGCCCCCAATTTATTACAAGGGTTTTAAGGATGAAGAGATTGAATTTATTCCTCTTGAGTGGAAGGTTCCACTTAGGCCAAGTGAAATTTTGGCCCAGCATGATAAGGGTAAAACTTATGCCCATCTCTTAAAAGGGGCGAGTGTTTATCCAATTGTGATTGATGCTAATAAAACAGTTGCTTCAATGCCTCCAATAATTAATTCTCAAATAACTGGTAAAGTTACTGAGAAAACAAAAAATCTTTTTATTGAAGTTACGGGGTTTAAGTGGGAAACTGTTTGCACTGCTCTTGAAGTAATGTGTATGAGTTTGGCTGATAGGGGTGGAGAGATTTATTCTTGCAATCTTCATTTTCCTTCCGATTCAAAACCTTATCCAAAGAAACTAATTTCTACTCCAATGTTTAAAACAGAGAAAATGGTTTTTGATAAGAGTTTGATTAAAGAAATGACTGGCCTTGTGTTAAAGGATAAGGAGATAATTGATTTGCTTTCAAGAGCGCGTTTTAATTCAAAAATAAGTTCAAATAAAATAATTGTGGAGTATTCTTCTTACCGAACAGATATAATGCACCCAGTGGATATAATAGAGGATTTGTTAATTTCTTATGGGTTCAATAATATTCAACCAGAGGAAATTGAAATGAGTGTGGTTGGAAGCGAGTTAAAGGAGGCGAAAGTAATTGATTTTGTGAGAGAGGGGTGCGTGGGGGTAGGTTTGCAAGAGGTAATGACTTTTAATTTAACTTCAAGAGAAATCCAATCCACTAAAATGAATTTAGTTGAGGAAGAATTAGTTGAGTTAGAGAACCCAGTGTCAATTAATTATGCAGTTCTTAGAAGAAGATTAACTCCTCAATTACTAGATTTTTTTTCAAAGAATAAGGATAAAGAGTTTCCTCAAAAAATATTTGAGTTAGGTACTTGTCTTGAAATTAAAGAAGGGGTAGAGAATGGGGTTTCTCAAACCACTAATCTTTGTATTGCTCTAACTCACTCAAATGTTAATTTCACTGAAATAAAATCAGTGTTGGTTTCGTTATGCAAGTATTTGGGAGTAGAGTGTGTAGTGAAGAAGAAATCGTTCCCTTTCCTTTCGGATAATAGTGCTGAAATAATTGTTAATGGGAAAAAGGGTTTTATGGGCGAAGTGAAAAAAGAAGTGATTGATTATTTTAACTTAAGAAAACCTGTTTGTGTGCTAGAATTTGAAATATGAAAAATATAATTTTCACATTTTCTTCCAATTCATTTTTTGTTTTTTTTTATTTTATTTGCTTTAATAGTTTGTTAACAAAATTCATTGAACCATCGTTTAGTATTACTACATCATAAGCTTTTTTGTATTGTTCTAAGTTTTCTTCAATATTGTTATTCAAAAAACCAATTTGGATTATTTCATTATATTTTATTCCTTCCACCATTTGTAAGTCATCCAAAGTATCTCCTAGTAAAAGAATATTTTTTCTATCCTTAATTTTTTTATAAAAAGTAGTGTCTTTTATTTCAAATTCATTTTTGTTGAGTGAGTGAATTATTTTTCCTTTATAACCCAATACATTTCCTTTTTTATCAAATTCAAAAAAGTTTGAAATAGTGTGTATTCCTTTGTAATTTATTTTATTTATTTTTAGTATTTCTTCAATAACATCCCCAAGTGCAGCGGACAATATCAGTAAAGGTATTTTTTTCTTTTTAATCATTTCAAAAAATTCTAAAGTGTTTTTCCTCAAAATAATTTTGTTTTTTGCAACATCTTTAACTATTTTTTTATTCATTCCACTTTTTGCAAGGTATTTTATGTGTGTACCCCACCAATTCATCATTTGTTTTTTCTTCTCTTTTAATGGAATGGTTGTACTCATTTCTATTGGATAATATTTTGCGTGTAATTCAAAAGCTTTTTTTGTATAATCTTCAGAAAGATAATTTCCTTCCCTTATTTGTGCAATTATTGTGTGAATTTTTTTCTTTTTATCAAATGCTTTTGATAATGTTCTATCAAAATCAGTTACTATGCGTACTTGTTTTGCCCCTGCTGTTATGAATACTTTTTTCTTTTCCTCAAATTCTTTGGGATTTGAAATAATTACTTTTTCTTTCATAATTGTTCTTTGTATCAACAGTTTTTTATTCCCTTTCTTCACCTATTTTTTTTAGTATGTTTGAAAAGATTTTGATTTTAATTATTTTGTCTTGGGTTCCAGTGTTTGAACTTAGATGGAGTATTCCAATTGGGTTATTTTCAGGAGTAATTGAGGGAGTTCCTCTAGTTGGTTCTATGCAAGGGTTTGCTCTCCCTTTAGAAATTGTTTTTCTTGTTTGCGTGGGCGCAAATATCATTTTAGGATTTTTGGCTTATTTTTTCTTTGATAAAATAATTTTTATTTTTCTAAAAGTCCCTATTCTAAAAAAGTTTTATGATAAAATAGTTGTTAGGGCCCAAAAAAAAGCTTATCCTTTAGTAGAGAAATATGGTTTGATTGGAATGAGTATTTTTATTGCAATTCCCTTGCCGGGGTCAGGTAGTTGGACTGGGGCCCTTGTGGGAAATTTGCTTAATTTTGGTTATAAGAGGTTCTTTATTGCAAATGCGATTGGGATAATTATTGCAGGGCTTATTGTTACAGTTATTTCCACCGGTGCTTTTTCATTATTTGGTTTTTAAGAACGATTTTTGTCGTACTTTAGGCAAGTATTATTAATTTGTTTTGTTCTTTTTCTTTGGTAGTATTGGTGTTGTGTAATGGCTAATATTTTTGAATCAGATAAATTAGTTTCTTTGTTTAAGGATGAGAGAGTGCTTTACCCTGATTTTGTTCCTGATGTTTTGCCTTTTAGAGAGGAAGAACTTTCAGAGTTAGTTTTTTGTTTAAAACCAGCTTCAATTGGAAGAAAACCAACTAATGTTTTTGTTCACGGAAAACCTAGTACTGGAAAAACAGTTACTCTAAAATATGTGTTAAATGAGTTGAGTGAGTATTCAAATAGAGTGAAAGGAATTTACATTAATTGCTTTGAGTACACTTCAAAACAATCAATTTTAACAAAAATTGCTAACTCTCTTGGAGTAGCAGTTCCTACTAGAGGAGTTAGTTCTCAAGAAGTTTTTTCTAGAATAATTGCGGTAATGAAAACAACTAAAGTAATTCCTATTATTGTTTTTGATGAAGCAGAGCAGTTGCTAAAAGATGATCCTACAAAAAATCTTTTGTATGATTTGTCAAGGTTACCCGAGCAACAAAAAGTTTTGCTAGGATTAGTTTTTATTTCAAATGATTCTTCCTTTCTTGAAGGGATTGATGATAGGGTTAAGAGTTCTCTTCAATGCTCAAAAATACCTTTTGAATCTTACAATGTTTTGGAGTTGAAAGAAATTTTGTTTTCAAGAACAAAGTTTGCTTTTTTTGATTATTCTCTTGATAAAGATGTTGTTCCTCTTTGCGCAGCATTTGCTTTTAAGAAGGGCAGTGATTTAAGAGTGGCTTTTAGTGTGTTGCTTAAAGCTGGGCGGTTAGCTGAAAAAAAGAATTCTAAATCTGTTTCGGTAGAACACATAAGGGCCTCTTTTTCGGAGAAGAATTTGGTTAAGGATGAAATTCTTCAAAATTTGTCTCAACAAGAAAAAGATATTATTGAATTCATTTCAACTAGAGCTAAAAAAGAAGCTGAGTCAGGGGATTTGTATAAAGAGTTTGAAGGGAAGTATTCTGATAGAACTATTAGGTTGGCTGTTAATTTGTTGCTTGAAAAAAAGTTGATTAATTGTGAGCAAATAAAAAAAGGTAATCTCTCTACTAGATTAATTAAACTAAATTAACAATTGTTAATCTAAAAAATTATTTAAATTAAAAAATTATTAATTTGACAAATCCTTTAGATTAGAAACTTTTAAACTCTTATTAATTGCCTTATTTTGATTTTTGTGCCCAAAAAAACCTCATGCTAAACTTTTTATAGTGCATTAGTTAATTATATTTTAGTATTTGGTGAATTTTATGGTTAAAGCTAAGATGGTAGATAAGAAGATTAAGAGCGTAAAAAAAGCTGTTAAGAAAGAGATTTCAAAGGAAAAAAAGGCGCAGAGTAAAAAGAATGCAAAACACGAAGCTGATATTTTAATGTTAAAAAATGAAATTGAAAAATTAAAGAAGAAGAAAGTTTCAAAGGGTCATGTTTCAGAGTATAATATTTTTATTAGAAAGCAAATTAAAGCAGGAATGACTTTTTCTCAAGCTGCAAAGCAATGGACTAAGTATAAAGCTCTTGAAAAAAAGAATAAAAGAAAACCAACTGCTTATAATCAATTTATTGGTTCTCAAATGCGTCTTGGAAAAACTTGGACAGAAGCGGTTGCCCTTTGGAAGTTAGCTAAAGCAGGTAAACTTGGTAAAAAAGGGACTACTAAAACAATTACCAAAACCGTTGTGAAGAAGGTTAAATCAAAGCCACAAATAAAGTACAGAACTAGGGTTATAAAATCAAAGCCAGAGATTAAGTATAGAACTAGAACAGTAGTAAAGAAAGTTGCTTCAAAGCCAGTTAAGAGAACTTACACTAAAGTAGTTCATTCTTCTCCTAGTATAGATGTTTCTCAATTAACAAAAGCTTTTGAATCAAGTATGTCTACTCATTCACTTAGTAAGCGTGATTTAAAAGAAGCTTTTTCTACTGGTGAGGAAGAAATTGCGTTTAAAATAATTCAAACTTACTTCATTGAAATTGCTCGTCAAGGATTTAAAAGACAATTAACTCTTGATGAAATAATTAATGCTTATTTTTATGCTCTTGCGAGGGTTAGGAGTAAAAAGAATTAATTTTTTTTAAGGTGAAGTTATGCCTATGAGAAGATTGGGTTTTAGGAAAGGATTAAACCAGAAGCTAACTAAAAGAGATATTGCTAAGAAGAATTTGAAAGATGCTCGAACAGAACTTAAAAGAGAACAACGAGTACAACCAAATAATGTACCTGCTTCAAAGAGTGGGAGAGTTAGACAAGAATCAATGCATGTTAATAGATTAAAAGAGAATGTTGCTATGCGACAAGGGGCGCTTACTAAAGCTAATAGAGAAGTTAAATCTGCTCAAGAATTTAGAAAAAAACCAGTGGTAAGAGAGTTGAGGTTTGGCCAAGCTTTAGCAAATATTTTTTTGGGTTCAAATAGGGTTACAAGTATGACTCGAAAAATGAAGCGTGTTTTTAAGGTTTCAAAACCTAGTTCAAAAGGGGTTGCGCAAAAATCACCAATTCAATCATCAAGTAAATCAAATAGATTGAATTATTCTAAAGGAGTTCAATCCAACAAAAGGGGACTTAGGAGATAAGGGGTTTAAATTTATTAGTGAAGTAATTAGTTTTTTGGAGGAGATTAGTTATGAATGATGAAGAAGTAGCTTTTAGGATAGTTAGGTTGTATTTTGAAGAGATTGCTAGACTTGGGTTCAAGAGAACTCTTGATTTGGATCAAATGATTGATGCTTATTTTTATACTTTAAAAAAATTGAGTAACAAAGAAGAGGCTCTAAAAAAAGCTAGTGAAAAAATTAAGAAAGATAAAGAAAATACAAAAGAGGTTTCTGTAAAAGAATCTTCTTCAACTCAATTTTCTTCAAAAGAAGTAACACACACTCCTATCACTACAAGTAGTGAGAAGACAATAACTCAAATAATTGAAGAGAACTAAAATAGTTTTTTTTGTATTAGATTGAATTTCAATCTAATATTCCTCTTTTTTTTAATGAATTATTTTTTTAGTGTTTGTTAAAAATTATTTCAATTACATCCCCGTATTTTAGTGGGTGTTCTCGGCCAATTATTTGTTTTGTTTTTACATCAATTGCTCTAATGAACCCATCTCCCATATCAGTGTGGAGTGTGTAAGCAAAGTCAATTGCTTTTGAATCTTTTGGGAGTAAGAAGCAATCAGGCAAGACATTCCCATTTTTATCAACTAATCCTTTTGTTCCTCCGGGGAAAACTGGGAAGTATTCAAGGAGCTTGAATATTACTGTGTCAAGGCACTCTTGTACCCCTGTTCCATTAAATTTTTCAAGAACATTTTTTTTAATTGTTTCAATTCCTGCTTTTTGTTTTTCATTTAACTCTAAGAGTATTTCAAAGTGGTTCCAACCAGGGTAGTATTTCAAAATATTTTGCTTTGCTGCTTTTCTTAGTGATAATTCACTTGCTGCGGAACAAGGAATAATAATTAATTCTGGAAAAGTTTCTTTCATTTTTTTGATATTTTTTTCACTCACTAATTTGTCACATTTGTTAGCAGCTATTATAATTGGTTTTGAGTATTCTCTACACTTTTTCGCAAATTCTCTTTTATCTTCACTACTCCATTCAAAGAGCATTTTGTCTTCTAATTTTAGTGTTCTAATTGCTTTCTCTACGTGGTAAGGCATTATTTTTACTCCTGCTAGTGCTTGTGCTATTAATCCTATTTTTTTCTTATAATCTTTTTCAGGATTTTTTTGAATTTTTATCCAATTATTTTCAATGATTTTTAAAAACCACAATTCTATTTCTTCTTCCAAGAATTTTACATCTTCGCAAGGATCATGTGTTCCTTCTTCAACTTCTTTTCCTTCAGCGTTAGTACTTCCACTTGCATCAACCACGTGTATTAGGGCATCCGCTTGGGATAAGTCATTCAAGAATTTGTTTCCTAGCCCCTTCCCTTCATTAGCCCCTGGAACTAGTCCTGCAACATCAATTAATTCAACAGGAACATACCTAATTGGATTGTTATTCTCATTCACCAAAAAACCGTGTCTGGGGTTACTCACTACCCCAAAAAATTTTCCAGCATCCTCTACCCTAACAAATCCAATTCCTTTATTTGGCTCTATTGTAGTAAAGGGGTATGAAGCTATTGCAACGTCCACTAGAGTAGCTGAACTAAAAAAAGTGCTTTTTCCACTAGAAGGTTTTCCCACTATTCCTATTTGCATCCAATCACAAGTATTTTATTTTGAACATTGCTTATAATAGTTATGGGTATTCAAAGAAATTATAAAAAAGGTAGGCCTAAACCTAATAGAAAAGCTGCTTTAAAAAGATTTAATAGGGCTCTTGCGATTGGTTCTGTTGCTACTTTAGCTACGGTTGGTGCTGTTAAAACTAAAAATCTTATCACTGCTAGAAAGGCCGAAAGTATTAGGAGAATAGAAATGGAGAGAGCGCAAAGTAGGGCTTATTGGCGAGGACTTAGTAAAATGCGTGAAGCCCAAACCGCAAAAGAGGAAGCGTTATGGGAAAAAAGAACTAATGCAATTAAAGATGCAATTGCAAAAGGAAAGATTCCAAGATCCGTTAATGGGATAACAATGGAGTATATTGATCCTCCTTCAGGAGAAGGAGTTAAGAGGTCTCCACCTATAAGAACAATAAGTGGAGAAAAAAATTGGAAGGATTATGAAAAAACAATGCAAGCTTACAGAAATCAATCCAAGGGAAAGAATAAGAAATAAGTTTTGAAAACATTTTTTTTAAAAATTAATTTTAAAGATTTTTTTCTAATTAATTTTTTTAATTATTTTTTTTGATTCTGATTTTGTTAAGTGAGAGTGAATTGGTTTAGTTTTTTTTGTTTAATTCATTTTTAATCTTTTCCAATTATTATCCCTTTATGGATGCTACTCTTTTTACTGATAAATATGCTCCAACTAAATTTGAAGAGTTTATTGGAAATGTGGAGATAGTTGATAGAGTAATTGCATGGGCCAATGCTTGGAAGGAAGGCAAAAATCCAAAACCCCTTCTTTTGTTTGGAAATTCTGGAACAGGAAAAACTGCTCTTGCAATAATTGTTGCGAAAGAGTTTAATTGGCAATTATTTGAAATGAATTCCTCTGATTTGAGGGATAAGGAGTCAATAGAGAAAATAGTGGGTGCAGCAATTTCTAATTCTTCTTTGTTTTCTTCAAAGAGGTTAATTCTTTTAGATGAAGTTGATTCTATTTCTCCAAGGGATAGGGGTGGGGCAAGTGCTATTCTCTCACTTTTAAAAGAAGCTAATAATCCAATTATTTTAACTGCGAATGATGCTTTTGATAAAAAACTTTCAAGTATTAGAACTAATTGTGAGGTTTTGGAGTTTAAAAAAATAAATTATTTGAGTATTGCTAAAAGATTAAGAGAAATTTGTTCTCTTGAGGGGATTAGTTTTGATGAAGAAGCTATTAAGGAAATTGCAAAAAATTCTGCAGGGGATTTTAGGAGTGCTCTTTTAGATATTCAATCCCTCTCTCCTCAAATAACTATGGAGAGTGTGAAAGCACTTTCTTTTAGGGAACGAAAAGAAAAAGTATTTCCTGTAATGTCTAAAATATTCAAAGGTAAATCAATTTCAGAGATAAGAGAAGCAGTTGATTCTATTGATATTTCAATTGATTTAATGACTTTGTGGATTGAAGAAAATATTCCGAAGCAATTTGATTTTATTGACACTGCAAATGCTTTTGAAGTGTTTTCAAAAGCAGATATTTTTAATGGTAGGATTAGGAATCGTCAACATTGGGGTTTTTTGAAGTACTCTATTTTTCTTTCAACTTGTGGGGTGGGGCTTTCCAGAAGAAGGGATTATAATTTCTTTCAACCCCTTTCTTTTCCCACTCTTCTTTCTTCTTTATCAAAATCTTCTTCATTAAGGGAAGTTAGAAAATCAATTGCTAGTAAAGTTGGTGAGAAAATTCATTGTTCAAGAAATCAAGTGTTACAAGATTTTTATTATTTTAAAACTCTTTTTGAAATAGAAAAAAATACTGTTGGGTATATTCAACATTTTGGGTTTGAGGATAAGGAAGTGGCGTTTTTATTGGGTTTGAAAGAAAAAGACAAAAAAGTGTCGGAGTTAATAAAAGAATCTAAAGATTATGGTAAAAAAATTGTTGTTGAAAAACTAAGTGGGAAACAATCTACTTTGTTTTCATAAATTTATTTTGAATAACATTTTCTTATTCTTCTTTAATTAGTGAATTGTTTTCTACAAATTCTTCTATTGCATTAACTATTTTTTTTCTTTGCCAAAATAATACTCCTGTTAAAACAATTATTGCAAGTATTATTAATTGTCCTGTTTGTGTTCTAAACAAAAAATGGTTTAATTCACTTATATCTAGCAAGGGATCCATTTTTTTCCACAAAATATAATTGAGTGAAAGTCTATTCGCACTTTTGTATCCTTGCCATGTAATAGTTTTTCGTGTTCCTTGAGTTGTTATAGTTGCTTCTGGTTCAACTATATCTCTAACCTCTGCTCCTGGAGGTAAATCAATCATTAGTTTTGTATTTGTAGGAATTATCCATAAACCAAGTTGGTAAAATGAATCAAGGTAATTTGCTTTTAGAGTGTATTCAGTAACCATATTAGTTTCTTTCCCCTTGGCCATGAATTCTTCTGATAAATCATAACTTAGAAGCAAATAATTTTGCGCTCCTTCATTATAAGATATTTTTTTATTCAAAGTATTTTGGGTAATACTTTGAGTAAAAACAGGATTAAATAATTGCCATTTTTCTAAGTTTGTTCCAAGTTCTAAACTTTTTTCTCTAAAAGAAATTTTTGATGTTTCATCATCAAAAGTCAAGTAAAATCTTTCTTCTATTTTGTCAGCTTCTTCTGAATTAATTTGTATGCGAATACTGTGTTCTATAATATTATAATTAATTGCATTTACAAAAGTTGAGCTAAAAAGGAGTATAATAAAAAACAAAAATATTTTTTTACAATTCATTAAAAAACCCAATAATCTTATTTAGTATATTTCTTCTTTTAATTCTTCGTTTTTTGTCAATAAAATAAGAAAATCTTTATTTTTGGGTTAGCTATTTAAACCCTAGTTGTACTTAATCTATGTATGGTTGAAGTTCAGTATTTAGGTCATTCTTTTTTTAAGGTAATTGATGGTTCTTCAAGCATTTTAATTGATCCCGTTTTTGAATCATCAAAAACCAATTTGAAGAAAAAAGCAAAGTTTAAATCAAAGATTTCTGATTTTAAGAAAGTTTCTCTTATTTTGATTACAAATGAAACCCCTGAACATTTTGATGCAAGTGCGGTTGAAGAAATTGCTAAAAAGAATAATTCTATTGTTGTGGGGCATGAAAGTATTTTGCAAAAATTGGATCTTCCAAGAAATCAAAAAGCAAATATTTTATCAAACTCTGAACTTAATTTAAAGGGTGTTAAAATAAAATCAAAAACAGCTCATTTTCCAAGAAGCTTTTACCCTTTAGCTTATCTTATTGAAATAAATGGAAAAAAAATTTATCATGCAGGGGTAACTACTCTTTTAGATAATTTTAATCAAATTAAGGCGGATGTTGCTTTACTTCCAATTAATTCTAAAACAATGGATGTTATTGATGCAGTAAGGGCCACAAAATTAATGAAGCCAGATTTTGTTATTCCAATGCAGTATGATATTTTTGAAGAGAAAAAGGTTGATACTCCTGATTTTAAGAGAAGGATTGAGAAAAGTGTTCTTAAAACCAAACCAGTTTTATTGAATGCGGGGCAGACATTTAAATTATAATTTTGTGAGGAAAGGTGTTTTTTTTGTTTTGGGAATTAATTTTTGTTTTAGTAGCAATTATTTTATTGCTTTTAATGTTCAAAATTGGGTTCAAACAAATAGAGCACGATAATATAAGCTATGAAAAATATTTCAAACCAAAAAATAGTAATTAATTATTTCTAATTAAAACTATCTTGTTGTTTTTTTTTAAAAAAAATATTTTTTTTAAATATGTTTTGTGTTTTTTTTGAACATTTTTTTTTTAAGAATTTTTTTTGAAACAATCATTTTTTTTTAATTATTTTTTTATTTGTTTAATATATGTTTCTTCAATTCTTTTCCAATTCAAATTTTTCAAAAAATTTTCAATATAAATTGCTTTTCTTGGCCCGTCTTTGTGGTAGTATGCGTGTTCATACATATCAAGTGCGATTAGTGGTTTTGCTCCCCAAACAGCGCCCACCCCGTGTTCGTCAACTAAAAAATTCTTTAGTTTATTGTCCAAGCTTTCATTAATCGCAAGAACTGCCCAACCAGAATTTTTTGCGCTTGTTGCAGTGGCAATTAAATCACTTTTCCAATTTTGGATTGACCCAAAATCCGAAATTATTTTTTGTTTTAATAATGGTGCTTTTTCAATATCTCCATCTCCGCATAAATTTTCCCAAAAAATCTCGTGCAAAATTATTCCATTCGTGTTAAATGTTTCTCTCCTCTTTAATTCTCCAAATTCAGAGTAATTAGCATTTGCAAGTGTTTCAATTTCTGTTTTCTTTTCTTTGAGTTTTTTTTCTATTTCGTTTAATTTTGTCACATATCCCTTATGGTGTGTGTTATAATGCCAATCAATTGTTTCTTTACTCATCACTTCAATTAATACTTTCAAAGCTTCTTCCTCAGAATATGGTCTGTTTTTTAGTTTGTGTTCTTCACTCATTTTTTCACCTTTTAATATTTTTTTTATTAAAGCAAAGTAATTTAATT
>MWBC01000001.1 GCA_002068885.1 archaeon ADurb.Bin336 | reverse complement strand
TTACTATAAGCCACATTTCCTTGGGAGGAGGAATTAATTATTAACCCACTTAATTTACTAGCAGTTAAATTAGGGGTTGCGGTAAAGAAATAGTTTTCTCCAACTAAACCACCAATAGACCTTCCATATTCTGTTTGAGTTAAAGGAATTTTTAAATAAATATTTCCTGTTGAGTGTACATTGCTAATAAAACCACTATTACTCCCCGCAAGTGAACCAACAACAATATTACCAGTAATATTATGATTTTTCAATTTTATATTTTTTATAATCCCTAAAGGATTCACATGACCAAATAACCCTGCAATATTTTTATCACTTATTGTAAGATATTGTATTTCAAAATTATTTCCTTCAAGCACTCCATTAAAACCATATACCCATATAGGAGAACCATTATCCATATAAATTGTTGAACCTTTATCAGTTCCAATTGGATTAAAATTTATCCCTGAGCAATTAATATTATTATTTAAAACAAAGTGCATTTGATTAGTAGAATAATCTTCAATTTCTTGTAGTTCTTGGCAAGTAGTTATTTGATAGGGGTTTGATTGGGTTCCGTTTCCCCCAGAGAATGCTGCTACCCCCAAAAAAGAAAGTAAAAAAATTGTTATTAAAATAATTTTTTTCAAGTTATCACTTCAAGTAAAAGCATTTCCTAAAATAAAAACCTATGTAAAATAAATAAATTAATAAATTTAGTAGGGAGTAAAATTTATTTCACATTTAGTCATTTTTTTGTAAAACTCTAAATCTGGGGCTAGTATTTTCCAAGTCTCTATTATTTTGTTTGCACCTTCCCATATAGTGAACCATGCCGCGGGTTCTATTAGTACCATTAGTACTTGTAAGAATATGTTTTGTTCTTCAAAGGGCACTACAAAAATAACTGATAATATTGATAATAATAACCCGAATAATACCATTAGTATTCCTGTTAATTTAATTTTATCAACTTCTTTTCTTATTTCTTCATGATGTCTCTTAAAATGTTCTCTTAATCTTTTTTTTATTTTAATTTCAGTTTCTTCTTTTCTTTGTTCAAGTGGAATTAATAAGTTTAATTCAAATAAACCTTTTTTATTTCCCCTACTAGCTCGTTTTAATTCAACTAAAAAATCGTCTGATAAAGCTCTTTTATCAAATGTTCTCGGGTCAAAATCAGAAAAAATATCATCATATTCATCAAGAACCAAACTAATTTCGGATAATTGGAGTAATTTTTGTTTTTCAACCCATTTAGGATTCGCTTTACTTGGTTTATTAAACTCGCTTGAAATAAAATTATTTTTTTTAGGATTTTCAATAATTGGATTATTTTTTAAAGAAACTTCTAAAGGTTTTTTAAAAATTTTTTTTAAATCAACCATAAAAAAACCTTTTTTTTATTATATATTAATTATTCATCAAAAAAGGATTTTTAAGCCCACCCTTACAAACAATTAATTGCTTTTTTGTATTAAAAAAGCGGTGGTGGAGGAGATTATTAATGAAAAAAATTTGCCCAAGGTGTGGAGTTATTTTTGAAGTTAAAACTAGTGAAGAAAAATTTTGTTCAACTAAGTGCGAGAAATTATTCAAAGAATCTTCACTTGCTTATGTAAAAAGGGGCCAAACAACAAGAAAAATTTACCCTAATGAATAAATTCTTTCAAAAAAAATATTCAAAATAAATTTAAGGATTTTGAGCTTAAATTTTTTTAAGAATAATTCAGGAAATACTCTTGAATTATTTTCTTCATTTCACTTATTGTTTTACTCATCCCTATTTTGTTTCTTAAAGAGGGAGCCCCCACTAATCCTCTAACAAACCCAATGCAATAAGGCCTTACATCATTTGGGCCTAAATTAAATTCTTCTACTAATTCAAAAAATTTTTCTATTTCTTTTTTTTGTTCAACAAAATTTCTTAAAGGAATTTTTTTACCCGACAACGCACAATTAGCTTGTTTGAAGAAGAAAGCGTTTCCTATTGCGCTTCTCCCCACCATTTCAAAATCACAATTAGTTTTTTCTTTCATTAACACTATGTCCCTTGGTTGTGACAAATCCCCATTACCAATTATTTTTACTTTTGATTTGAATTCTTTTTTTAATTCTTTTATTTTTCCCCAATTTGCTTTTCCCCTATACCCTTCCACCCCTAACCTTGGGTGAAGGGTTATTGCATCCACTCCACTCAAAACTGCTTCTCTTGCAACATCCAAAAAATTTTCTTCACTCCACCCTAAACGCATTTTTATTGAGATTGGTTTATTTGTAGAGGATTTCATTGAAGAAATAATTTGTCCAACATTAAGAGCGTCTTTCATTAGGGCACACCCATATTTTCCTTTTATTGCTTTTGGTACTGAACACCCCGCGTTTAAATCAAATCCAGCAAAATTGTTAGGATATTTTTTTTCAACTATTTTTATTGCATTAGCAAAATCAAGTGGGTTTGAACCAAACAATTGTAAAAAAATTGGTTTTTCTTTTTCGCTTACTTGTAGCATTTTTTCTGTTCGCTTATTTTTCATTAGTAATCCTTTTGCAGAGATTAATTCTGTATAAACTAGTGCCACCCCATATTCTTTTGCTAGTGTCCTATAAGCAATATTAGTATAATCCGCCATTGGGGCCAAGAATACTTCTCCTTTTAGTTTTAAATCACCAATTTTACTCATAAAAAATTTTTGTTGAAATAGTTTTATTAAATCAAACTAA
This sequence comes from archaeon ADurb.Bin336, assembly GCA_002068885.1. GTDB lineage: Archaea > Iainarchaeota > Iainarchaeia > Iainarchaeales > JAAZKV01 > JAAZKV01. Next base: position 57,739 of record MWBC01000001.1, on the reverse strand, counting down.
ATTGATTTTTTGAAATTAAAATGAATTTAAATCTAAATTAAATTTAAAATTAAATTAAGTTTAAAATTAAAATTATTTTAAAGCCAAAATGAATTTGAAATTAAATTGAATTTTGAAATCAAAATAAATTTGAAATTAAAATTATTTGAAACTAAATTAATCTTAAAATTAAATGAATTTAAAATTAAAATGAAAATGATTTTATTTTTTGAAATTAAATTAAATTTAAATCCAAAACAATTTCAAAATGAATTTGAAACCCAAAACAATTTCAAAACAAAATAATTATTGTAAAAAAAGATTTTTGTTTCTCCAAATTTTACTCTTTTAGAGTAATCACAGCATCCACTGCAAAGCAACCTTTTTCTGTAACGAACACTGGGTTAAATTCTATTTCTTTTATTTGTGGATAAGTTAAAACCAATGTAGATAATTGCTTCATGGTTTTTTTCATTGACTCTATATCATACACTTTTTTGGTTCTATATCCTTGCAATAATTTTGTTCCTTTCACTTCAGCTAACATTTCTTCAATATCAGAATCATTTATTGGAGCAATTTTTTGCGAAACATCTTTCATCACTTCAACAAATATTCCTCCCAATCCATAAGTAATTACTTTTCCAAAATCTTTTTCTATTGCTGAGAGGAGTACTTCTTGGCCTTGTAACATTTCTTGTAATGCAAAGAACGGTTTTATTTTGTGTTTGATTGAGTTTTGTGTCATTAACTCTATTTGATTAAGAAGCTCTTCTTCGTTTTTGATGTTTGCTTTTATTAACCCATAATCTGTTTTGTGTGCTAATCCACTAGCTGTTTTTAATGCAACTGGGTATTTTATTGAAGATAAATTTAGTTCTTCCTTAGTTGAAAAGAAAATCGTTTTTGGTGTTTGTATCCCCACCTCGTTTATTAACTTGAATGATTCTTCCATGGTCAATTGGTTTTTTTCTTTCAACATTTTCACAATTAAAGGATTTTGCTTAGTTTTTTGATCAAACACTTTTTTGATTTTTTTTCTAGCATAATAATTCTCTAGTTGAGATAGTGCTTTTATTCCCCTTTCAGGTGTTTCAAATTCAACTACATTTTGGTCTTTTAAGTATCTCCTTGGGTTTGATACAGCTGTTCCTCCAATAAACGAAGCCATAATTGGTTTTCTTTTATTCAACGCAACTATAATGTCCGCAACCCTTTCAGGATTAGTCATGCTTTGTGGAGTGAGTAGTGCATACACAAGGTCTATTTCAGAGTCACTTTGTAGTACTCTTAACGCAGTTTTGTAATCAGTTGGTTTTGCATCCCCAATTAAATCAAGTGGGTTAGAAGCGTGTGGATTAATTTCTTTAACCGCTTCTATTGTTTTTGCAGAAAATTGAGGGAGTTTGAATTTGTGTTTTGAAGCAGCATCCGCTACTATTACCCCTGGCCCTCCCGCATTTGTAACAACCGCAATTCTAAATCCTTTTATTTTCTTCAACTTGGATAACATTTCGGCTAAATCAAAAAACTCTTCCATTGAATCCATTCTCAAAATATTTGCTTTCTTACAAGCAACAGTAACAATATCATCATCAATGCTTAGTGCCCCCGTATGACTCATCGCAGCTTTTTGCCCTGCTTGAGACCTACCTGATTTTAATAAAATAATTGGTTTTTTCTTTGCCAAACTTGCCGCTTTTTTTAGAAACAATGGAGGGTTTTTTACTGATTCCATGTAAACAAAAACCGCTTTTGTTTGTGGATCTTTTTCTAAATAATCAAAATAATTTGCTTCATCAAGAAACGCTTTGTTTCCTGTTGAAATGAATTTTGAAAAACCAACTTTTTCTTGCCGAGCCCAATCCAAAATCGCAGCACAAATAGCTCCTGATTGAGACACTATCGCAATATTCCCTTGCTTTGGAAAAGTACCTGAAAACGAACCATTAAAACCATTTGCGGTATTAATTACCCCTAAAGTATTTGGCCCCACTACACTCATATTGTTTTCTTTAATAATTTTTTTTAATTCTTCTTCAAGTTTTTTTCCTTCAACCCCAGTTTCTCCAAAACCAGCGGTTATTATTATTGCTGATTTAATGTTTTTTTGTGCACACTCTTTTACCACACTTGGAACAATTTTTGCAGGAACACAAATTATTGCTAAATCAATTGGTTTAGGAACTTTTAGAACAGAAGGAAACGCAATTAACCCTTGTATGTTTTTATCATTAATATTAATTGGAATTACTTCCCCCGCATAATCAGCTTCAATCAAATTTTTTACAATAGCATACCCTACCTTCCCCGGAGTATTTGATGCCCCAATTATTGCTACGCTTTTAGGGTTAAACAATTTTTCAAGAGTTAAAGAATTTTGCATACTGAACTAACACTTTGCGAGTATAAAAAAGTTGCTAAAGAAGATAATACTTGAATAAAATAAGTTAGAATGTTTTTTTAGTTTTCACAAGTAAAATCTACTGTAGATATATTTGTCCCTGAATTTTGTAATCTACAAATAGTATCTGCATAAATAAGTTGTGTTGAATAATGGCTAGAAAAATTTTCAGACCCATTTATAACTTCAGCAAAAAACATATTATTTCGTCTCGAACAAATTAAGTTATAATAAGAATATGCCCCCTCAGGAATAGCATTTTTTATTTTGTTATATAATTGTCCAAAAGAGTAGCACGAATAATTTTTTAAAGTAAACATTTTTGTTGAATACCTATCTACAATTAGTTGTTCTATTTTTTCAATATTATTTTCTACATTTTCTTCTATTTCTACACGAAAATTTTGATTTGGAGCACAAAAAAGTGTAAAATTATCCCCCATTGAAATAAATGGTGTACCAGCAGGTTGTTCTTGCTCAATTAAGATAGTATCGCCTACAGTACAACCCATTCGTAAACACTCATCTTCCCTATATTGATCTTCACATCTCACATTAAGAGAATATAACATACATTCATTCTTAACCCGATCCCAATCACAAAAGGAACTAGAAATACATTGATCCTTATCCAACCCTATACAAGGCGTTCCTTCACAGCTTTTATCAACATAATAATAATTACGACCTATATGTAAACTACTTCCAGAAGCAAGTTTTTCAAAGAAATCTTTGAAAAGTACCTTTATCCTTTTTTCTTTTGGTTCAAAAGGAAAAAACATATAATTAATCATTCCATTAGTAGATTGGGCACAATCAATTATTATTTTTCTTGGTTGGGGTCTGGTGTATTCTCCTTTTATTTGTAGTTCTAGTGGTTTGCTATAACTTGCAGGTACTGAAACATCTACTATATCTCCTTTGTTTATTTTTGCTTCATCACCTTCTGTTCCCCAACTACCTTCTGTTTTTGTGTAGGTTGTATCATAATTTATTGTTATTGTTGTTCCGTTGGGTGCGTCTTTGAAGATTTCTGGCAAGGAACTGTTTTTTGGTTGGAGTGCTAGGGTGAATGAGTCGTGTTCGCCGGGTTTTATTGCTACGGGGAATCCAATGTGTTCGTATTTCATGTGGAGGTAGCTGTCTTGGTATTCTTGTTGGGAGGTGTCTTCTGTAGCTGAGTTTAACACTCCACTTAACGCAATTACTACTACTGTAACAATTAGTATTACCACTCCAATAATTAGTAAGTACTCTATAGCACCCTGCGCTTTATTCATATGATAATTAAACAAAAAAGTAGTTTATTTACTTTTGCTTTTTGAAAAGAATTTTTATTTCAACAAGTTTTGAACTCTATTAATTTTTAGTTTAGTGATTTTTGTTAGTTCAACTATTTTTGCTTTGTTTTCTTTTAATCCTTTCCAATCAAGCACTATTTCGTCCGCCCCTGATTTTCTTATCATTTCCCAAAGTAAATCCAAATTAAGATTTTCTAGGTTGTGTTTTGGGCAAATGTGTCCGAATGCATATTTTTGTCTGAGTGCAAGTTTAGTGAATTCTGGAGTGTAGTGTCCTCCCCCTAGCCCTACTACTATAGTGTCTTTGTTTTGTTTTTGGGTTTGGGTAATCACTACTTCTGCAACTATTTTTGCAGCTAATTCATTATTCCACTCTTTTGGCGAACTCCCTATTTCTATGAATAAGCAATCTTTTTTTGTGTAGGGCCCGTGATGTGTTGCTTCCATTGTTACTACAAATCCTTGTTTTGCTAGTCCTTCGCTTTGGTTTTTTTCGTTTAGTGCGCGTAAATAATTTGCTCCTACTCTTGGCATTGCTCCGCATAACTCTCTTGCTCTTCCCCCAAATTTTGCTTCGCCAAAGTTTCCAATCATGTGAATTGTTAGTGCTTTTGTCCCTGTTTCGCTTTGGTGTTTTGAGAGAAATATTAAGTAATCTTCTTTTATTTTTGAGAGATCTGCATACACTATGTCCTCTTCAACTTCGTACAAGGTAGCCCATTTTGGAATCCCTATTTCTTGAATTTTTTTTGCAATGTTTTTTCCAGCGGGGTCTTTGTAGGAATAAATTAGAGCAAATTTTCCTTCTTCTTTTTCATTATTCTTAATTTCGTTTTTGTTTTGTGTTTGTGTAGGAATTTTGTTTTGAAGAGAGGTTTTTTCATTATTCATAATTACTATTGGTAAAGTAACATTTAAGATTGTTTTTTAAAGGGTGTTTGGGTTAAATATATTATTTTAACCAAAATGCGGGAGCGTGGAAAAATGGTTGTAGAGTATGGTGAGTTTAAGGGAAATAAAATGATTATTTTGAAGAGAAGTGAGACTGATACTTTTCCTTTTCAATTTGGTAAGGGTAAAGCTAGGTTAATTGTGGAGAATTTTGACGCAATTAAGCAATTCGCTGAAGAGGAATAAAATTTAGAAAAAGTTGCAAATTTTTGGTAGTGTGTTATTGCACTACTTTTCTTTATTTTTTTAACTTAATTTTTAGAATAAGTTGTCAAAAATCTTTTTCCCGTTGTTTTCTTCTAGGAACTTCCATCTCGCGTTAACGTATTCTTGAATTTTTTTAGTGTGCTCGGGGGTTAAGTGTTTGAATCTTCCTTGCATTTTTAAGTATTCTTCCACTTTTTTCTTTTCGCTAGGAGTTTGAGTTATTTTTAGTACCCCTTTATCTATTTCATATAATGGGTAAACGTTTGTTTCAAATGCTTTCAATGCAACATCTATTGTGGAAGAGGAATCTATTTTCCACCCTGGGATGCATGGAACGAAAACTGTTATCATTGTTGGCCCGTTCACACTTAATGCCTTTTTTACTTTTTTGTGTAAATCCATTAAATTCATTACACTTGCTGTTGCAACGTATTCTATTCCGTGTGCTGCTGCAATAAAGGGCAATGGTTTTTTTGGTTGGGTTTTTCCAGGAATTACTTTTCCTGCAGGGGAAGTTGTAGTGTTTGCGTAAGGGAAAGTTGCTCCACTTCTTTGTATTCCTGTGTTGTGTACTACTATCCCATCTGCTACAAAGTTGTGTTCTCCTTCTACTCTTAAATCAAGAGTTGGTTCTATTCCTTTTTTTTCTATTGAAATTATTTTTTTTGTTTCGAAGTGTTCGTTTCCAAATAAATAATTTCTTTGTTTGTTTTGGCTTGCGTATTTTAGGAGTGCTCCTTTTTTTGAACTAAAGCAAACATAACCATAAGTTGATTCTGTGAGGAGGTTTCTTTTTACTACTAGTACTCCTTTTTCTTTTGTTTGCGAGTGTATTTTTCTTACTCTTAAATCCATTGTTTGGAGTAATAATCTCAGTGTTTTTAGTAGTTCAAAACTCGCTGAAACATATCTATTACTCTCCCCTATTTTGTATCCATCAGCCAGCATTAATCCTTCTACGAATGCTTCTTTTTCTTTTAGTGGTAGAGTGAATACCCAACTAGGTATTGTTTTGTTTTTAGCTCCTTTTCCAAATCCTAGTGAGTTAATGAATTTTGCTATGTTAATTGAGTTTAAGTGGAGTTCGTTTTCGTTTTCGGTTAAGCAACTACTCCACAACAAATTTTCTATTAATTGTTTTGCTTCTTCTCTTCCTTTCTTTTCTTTTGGCAGGGCAAACCCAACCTCTGCTTTTTCTATTCTAGTCCAACCATCTCCAACATAAATTCCTAAAAGCTTCATTAATTCTGGAGAAGATTTTTCTGGGAGTAGAACTTCATTTATTTTATTAACTTTGTAATCTCCTTTTGCAGAGGTTTTTATTTTATTAAAGTAATACGATTTTCCTTCTAAACCTTTTTTTAGTGCAACTATTTCGTCCCCTACTTTTAGCCCTTCAACCATTTTCCAAACAAAAGTATTTTCTCCACTCTTCCCATTTCTTTGTAGTACTAAAAATGGGTGGTTGCCAGTTGCTTTTATTGTGTTTGAATTAGTGTTTATTTCATACACTCTTTTCAACCCATTATCAAATACACCTGTGCATTTTTTTAGAACTAGTTCGTGAGTTTTTTGATTGAACGCGTATACTTCATCCCCTACATTTATTTGAGTTATTTTCTTTAACCCTTCTTTAGTCATTATTAGTGAATCTGTTGAGAGGCAATTCATGTAAGCTTCATTGTCAGTAGCAATGTACAAGAATTTTGTTCCCCTTTCTAGAGCCCCACTCAAAGAACCAAACCCAATATCAAAACTCGCTCCGTCTCCCCCAATCGCAATTATGTTTGTTTCTTTGTCTCCTTTAGCATCTAGTGCTGCTCTTACTCCACTTGCTACCGCTGAAGCGTTTTCAAACGCGCAGTGCACCCAAGGAACTTCCCAACTTGATTCTGGGTAAGGAGTGGATACTACTTCCATGCACCCTGTTGCTTGGGCTATAATTGTTTTTGGCCCAGCTGCTTTTAGTATGTGTCTTATTGCTAGTGCTTCTCCGCATCCCGCACAAGCTCTGTGCCCGCACGCAAAATATTCTTTTTCATCCATTCCAAATATAGCCATTTTCACTCACCAAAATTTTATTTCAACCAATACCCTTCTTTTTCTTTTAGAATTGTTTCTACTAATTCTCTTATTTTTTCTTTATTAATATCTCTTCCACCCAGCCCTGCAATAAAACCCTCTACCCTTACTTCTTCATCCATTAGTGCTGAGCGAATATCATTTGTTAGTGCTCCGCCAAATCCAATTGAAGCGTGTCTGTCAATTACTCCTAGTACTTTCAAATCTTTGCAAAGCATTTTCAAATCTTCCACAGGCAATGGCCTAACTGATTTTAGTTTAATTAAACCAACTTTTTTTCCTTCTTTTTTTAGTTCTTTAATTACTTCTCTTACTGTTCCACAAACTGAGCCAACGCAAAGAATTGCGTGCTCTGCCCCACTCAAATTAATTCCTTCTATTAACCCATTTCCATATTTTCTTCCAAAAGTTTTTTCAAAATCTTTATTCACTTTAATTATTTCTTTTAGTGCTTCTCGCATTGCTTTTTCTTCCTCTTCTTTAAACTCCATGTAAGTGTTTGGTTGGGCAAATGCTCCGAATGATTTTGGATTATTCGTGTCAAGATAATCCACTGGTTCGTATTTTGGTAAGAACTTATCCACTTTTTTTTGTTCTTCTATTTGAATTGGTTCGTAAGCGTGTGTCAAGTAAAACCCATCAGCGCAAACCATTACTGGCAGTAAAACTTTTTTGGACTCAGCTATTTTGTAAGCCATTATAATAGTGTCAAACGCTTCTTGATTGCTTTCACAATATAATTGAATCCACCCTTGGTCTCTTTCACTCATTGAATCAGAGTGATCATTCCAAATATTCAAGGGCCCTGATAGTGCTCTGTTTGCTACAAACATTACTGCAGGAAACCTTGCTCCTGAAACTATTGGGATTATTTCGTGCATTAGTGCTAGTCCTTGGGAAGCTGTTGCTGTGAATGCTCTTACCCCTGTTGCGTATGCTCCATACAGTGCACTTATTGCTGAGTGTTCGCTTTCAACGTGAATCATTTGTGCATCAATTTCTCCATTGAACACGAATTCACTTAGTTTTTCTGGAACTAGTGTACTCGGAGTAATGGGGTACATTGGGAGTACTTTTGGTTTGCATAATTTAACTGCAATTGCAACTCCTTCTGCTCCTGAAATAACTTTTTTTTCACTCATCACACATCACTTCAAAATTAATAATTAAAAATTATTTTTCCTCCACTTTGTGACTAATTGCTTTCACTGGACACATTTTTTCGCATATTAAACAACCCTTGCAATAAAGGTAATTTATCATGAATTTACCATCCTGTGATTTGAATATTGCTCCATCAGGACAATTCATCCAACACTTCCCACACTTAATGCACTTTTCTTGATTAATAATTGGAATGAAGGTTCTCCACTCCCCTGTTTTGTACACTTTTGTCGAACCTGGTTGGGTTACTGCCCCACAAGTTAGGGGAATTTCTTCTTTCTTTTTTTCACTCATAAAATCACTATTACTATTTAATAAAAATAATTTTTATTCTTCTTGTTTAGCTAAATTAGAAACCTCTCTAATCGCATCAATATTTTTTTCCACCATATTTCCTTTATGCCCCATTTGTTGTCTTATTGCTTCACTTATTGCGCTAATTGAAACTTCTTTTGTTAGTGCACTAAAAGCCCCTATTGCTGCAATATTCACAAATGGTTTTCCAATTACTTTTAGAGCAATGCTAGTAATATCAACGCATTTTACTTTCGCATCAGTTTTTAACCCAAGTTCGCTTGGCTTTTTGTTTGAATTAACAATTATTAAATCAGTTACTTTTTCTGTTAGTTGATTCACTAGAGTTGGATCTAGTATTATTGCGTAATTCGCTTCATACACTTGTTCTCTTAGAGTAATTTCCTTAGTATCAATTCTTGCATAACTTCTAACAGGAGCCCCCATCCTCTCCACCCCAAAATTTGGGAATGCTTGAGAATACTTTCCATCTTTAAACGCAGCGATTGCTAAAACTTGTGCACTAGTAACCGCTCCTTGGCCCCCTCTTCCTAAGAACAACACTTGTTTCATAATTCAACCAACTCACTAACTAGAATATCATAATCTTTTCCAATAAATACTTTGTGTTTTTAAGAGTTTAAAAAACCACCCTGTGACAATTGATGAATAAATTATAATCTTATTTTTGTGTCTTTTATTTCTTCTCCAATAAATGCTTTTTCTAAATTTCCTTTTGTGAATAAATTAAATATCTCTCCAGGCACTCCATTTAGTGTTAGGGCTAGTTTTTCTAATTTTCCTTTCATTCCCCCAGTTACATCAACTGAATTTGATTCTCCCACCATCTCCAAAATTTTTGGAACATTTTCTTTTGTAATACTTTCAATTAATTTTGCTTTTGGATTAACTTTTGGGTCCGCAGTATAAATTCCATCCACATCAGTCCCCATTATTACTTTTCTTGGCCTTAATTGTTTGCAGAGTTCTGCTACTGCTGTGTCTCCACTCATTACACTCCATTTCAAAGTTTTGTCTTTAACCATTGTCCCAGTGGTTATCGGAATAAATCCTCCATGAATTGCTTTCACATATTCTTTAGTATCAAATGAAATTGCTTTTCTATTGTCTTGCTTGCATACTAAATACCCTGGAATTATTTTTGTTTTGAGTCCGAATTTTTCTAGAGCAGTAGAAGTTTCTTGTGCAACAAAATTACAATCAACAATTGTTTTTTGTGTTCCTTCTTCTTGTTCTCTTGTTTTTATCCCATCATTTAGATTAAGTTTTTTTACATTAGTATGTCCAAATGGGCCTACCCCACAAATAAGTGCAACTTTATATTTTGTTTTTTTTATTGCTCTATAAAGTTCTTCTGCTGATTGATTTAGCACTTCGTAATTCATTTCAAATTGATTATCCGCTTTTTTAGTTATTGAAGAACCCCCAAATTTTATTACTACTAAATCACTCAACCCAATATTTTTTTTATTATTAATAGGAATTTCTTTTATTTCTTTTTTGTTAATATTAGATTTACGCATAATCAACACCTGTTTGAAATATATTATAAAACTATACAATAGTACCCCACTTATTTTAATTATTAGTCAACCATTTCCACACTGGTTTGAGAATTATTTTTTTGTTATTTAATTCTAAAACATCTTCTTGATTATTTGTAAGCAATAATCCTTCTTTTAGTTTATATGCATCCATTGCTTCTAACAAACCATTAATTTCTCTTTGTTTATTTTCATCATTCAATAAATAACAAACTTGAATTGCTTGGGTTATTCTGTTCCCTTCTTTTATTACAAAATCACATTCTTTTTTTTCAGAATGATAATAAATTTCTTTTTGTTTTTTTCTTAATTCTAAAAAAACTAAATTCTCTAAAAGTTGTCCAGAGTTAGAAGAAACTGAAAATGAATTAAGTTTTATTAACGCATTATCAATACAATAAATTTTCTTGGGGTTAATTAATTGTTTTTTTACAGAATAATCATATTTAGTTATTGTGAAAAACAAATACGCATTTTCACAAGCACTAATAAATTGTTTTATAGTGTGAACAGATTTTATTCCAAGAGAATCTCTTAATTTAGTGTAAGAAAATTTTTTCCCAATGTTAGAAGATAAATAAGCTAAAAGGCTCTTTAAATCAGCTTCATTACGAATATTGTTCCTAACTAATATATCTCTATAAAAAATATCTTGGAATAAATTACGCAAAATAACTTTATCATTTGTTTTCAAATATTCTGGAAACCCACCTAATTCTAAATATTCTTCAAAATTTTTTACATTTGCTTCTTTATTTTTAAATCTCAAAAATTCATTAAAAGAAAAAGGAAATAATTCATAACTTATGTGTCTTCCTGTGAGTCTTGTCCCTAGTTCTCTGCTTAGCATTGAAGCGTTTGAACCAGTTATTAAAACTTCTTTATTTTTATCAACTAATCGTCTTACAAAAATTTCCCACCCTTTCACATTTTGTATTTCATCAAAAAAATAAATACCATTATCACCCAGTACTTCATGAAACACTTCATCAAGTTTAACAAAATCTTTTGTTTTAAATTCAGCTAATGCTACATCTTCAAAATAAAGATAATAAACTGGTTTTCGTGATTTTAAAAATTGTTTTGCAAGAGTTGATTTTCCACAACGACGTATTCCAGAAATTATAGTAGCAAAATTTTTTAACATTTTAATAGAATAATCTCTATCCAATCCAAGATTTTTACCAAGCTCTGCTTGATTTTTTAGAACAATATTTTTTAATTCATCTCGTGTAAGCATACCAAATATTAACTAAAAACCTTATATAAATATATGCATTACTAATGCACAAAATTGAACTTTATTAATGCACAAAAAGTAATTTATTCAATAATAACTTTCCCAGCTGATGCATTAACTTTTATTTTTTGTCCGTTTTTAATTTGAGTAATATCTATTTTATCCACACAAGGAATTTCTGAAATTATCGCCCCTACTGCTACAATGGTTTCGCATTCCGCATTAATCATTGCTAGTGGAGCAGTCCCTTGTTTTTTCATTCTATATAAAGCATAACTTCCTACTGTTGAACCTTTTCCTTGAGGGAAAACCAATATTTTTCTAGATATACTTTTTCCTTCAAGTTCGTGTCCTTTTTCAGTAACAATTCCACTTGAGGGGTCTACCCCTCCAAAAAAACTTATTCCTTGTTTTGTCACAAGTGCTTCTCCTTGCACAACACCTGCAGAAATTTTTCTTCCTACAAAAATTTTTGATTTATTCATCATCTCATTTCCTTTAATAAAATAAATTTAATTTTTCTAACCTTTATTAAAAATTATTTTTTAGTTGCTTCTTCAACCAATTTGTCTATAGGCAATATTTTTGTCTTTGATTGATTTTTGGAGTAAGCATAGTAACACCCTTTTGCTGAATCTGTTGCAAGGCATTTGAATCTTCCTTTTATTGGAGCCACTACACAACAAGTATCTGCTGCAAACTTTGCCCCTGCATCAGTAATTATTTTTGCGTACCCGTTTGCTTGAGCAATTTTCATTGTAGGCCTAGCAGTAGTTATCCAAAATTCTTTAGTAACTTTTTTTCCTTTCAAAAGCTCTGCTATTTTTGCGATTTCATTTATGCTTGCGTGTGGACACCCTACACTAATAAAATCTATTTCTGAATCCATATTCAAGCTCTTTACTGCTTTGTCAATCTCTGCTTTTATAATTGTTATTTCTTTAGTTGGAATTGGTGTTTTGTTTGGAGTTATTCCTTCCATGTGAAATATTGCTGCCCCTCCATAAGTTGCGATGCTTGCAGAGAATGCTTTTAATTCTTCCACAGTTGCTTCTTTTATCCCAGTAATGTAAGTAGGTTTTGATTTTACTTTTTCCCCAATTACTTTTCCTAAAGCTCCAAATAAATGAGTTCCTTTTATTTCTGTTTTAACAATTACTTTTATTTGCGCATTTCTGTTTTCATCTAAATGCATTCCATATTCAGGAGTTTTTCCTGTTAGTGCACTCGCAAGTGCACTCGGCCCCCCTTCTCTATTTGTTTTTGCACCAAGTACTGAATTTGCGTAGGCTACCGCACTTGATTCACTCCAAGCAATGTGTTGACCATAATGTGGATTGTTTCCAATTAGATAAGGAGTACACGTGCAAGTGGTTAGTACCCCCATTTTTGCAAATGCTCCTATTACTAGTTTTTGTTTTACTGCAAACTCTTCGCTTATCCCTAAATTTTTGTAATTTTCAAGATCCATTCCTGCTGGGTTTAGTGTGGTGAGTACTCTTGTTTTTCCATCTTTACTCATTTGTTCTAAAAATTCTAGCCCTGCCTCTCCCAAGTTGTCATAACTCACTCCTGCTATTTGTACACTTGTTACATCAATTAATTTTTTTGCACCATAAATTTCCCCTAATGCAACAAGTATTTCCATTGATTTTTTTATAGCATTTCCTTCTTTTCCTTCTAGCATTTCTTTTTCTTTTTTTGTTAGTTGCATTTCACTACACCAATTTTTTTTATAAATAATTTTTTATATTAAAATCAGGGAATTTTGTTCTAATCATTTTTTCTTTCAAATCAAGTTTCATTGTTAAATCAAAACCTGCTTTTGTTGTTTCGCGAGTAACTTGATTTGCACTTGGATCAAGTGAAGATCCTTTTTGATTATTAAATATGTAAAAATCTTTGTTTGCTTGAAACCTCGTAGCCATTGCCCACTCAACTTCAAAGGGGTCATAAATGTTTATATCTTTGTCAACAACAAAAAAGTGTTTTCCGCTAGAATGTCCTTTCAACCCAGCTTCAATTGCTTTTTTTCCATCCTCTTCACTTTTTTTATTAATTTGTATTATCACGTGAAACCAAGAACTTCCTCCTATATTCACACTAACATCTAAAACATCCACCCCTGCTTTTTTTACTTCATTAAATACTGTTGGTTCTCTTGGCATCCCCATTAGAATTTTGTGTTCAAATCCTCCGGGTAAGAGTGCGTGGTAAATGTAGTTAGGCCTTGCATAAATTTTTTCTACATTAAACACTGGCTCTTCTCTAATTATATCACTAGTTCCTGTCAAATCCACAAAGGGGCCTTCTTTGTGTCTCTCGTTTAAGCTTATTGTCCCTTCCATTATTATTTCTGCGTCAGAAGGTAATATTGCATCAAACGTTTTTGCTTTTATTACATTAATTGGTTTGAGGGAGTTAGCAATTTCTAGTTCGTTTACTCCTAGTGGGGGAGCCATTGCTGCAGCAAGTGCAGTTTCTGCCCCTATTCCAATACAATAAGATGCTTTCATTTCACCATTATTTTTTTTCAATAACTCCATTGTATTTCTTTCTAATATTCTTAATGCAATTTTATTTTTTCCTATAATCATTCCTCTGTGGTAGCACACGTTTTGACCTATATCCTTATCCTTCACTATTATTATACCGCTTGAAATGTACGGCCCACCATCTTCTTTGGTGTGTGTAAGGATTGGTAATTTTTCTAAATCAAGTTCTATTTCTTTGTGGTCAGTAGTATTAACTATTTTTGGTTTAGTTGGATTATTTAGTGCATTAATCATTTTTGGAACTAATTCTTTTGGTTCGCAATTCAAGTATTTTGCAACTTTTGATTTTGAAGCAAATACGTTTGCTGCAACTCTATTCTCATTTTCTTTAATATTCTCAAACATTACACTCTTTTCACCCACAGAGTAAATTATTCCACTTGCTTCTAGTATTTTTGAAACTGGTTTAGTTATTGTGTAATCTGTTTGTGCAACAAACTCTCTAAAACTCATATTCAATCTCCTTAATTTTAATCTCCCTAAATTTATTTAGTTTCCCACCTATTAAATGTATTATTCTTAATTCCTAATAAATCTAATGCTTTGCCTGTAATGAACGCTTCTAAATCACTTATTTTTTTTGGGTTGTGATAAAATGCTGGGGAGAGTGGAAATATTATTGCACCATACAAAGATAATTCCCACAAATTTTCTAGAGTTGGCCCACTAAGAGGAGTTTCTCTTAACCCAATCACTAAAGGTTTTTTTATTTTAAGCATATTATCCGCACATCTTGTAATTAGTGTATTTGTGTGTGCGTGCACTATTTCTGAAATTGTTTTTATTGAAGAGGGAATTATTATCATTCCATCAACCAGAAAAGAACTTGAAGAGATACTTGCTGCTAAATTTGTGTTTGAATAAGTTTTGTGAGCAAGTTTTTTCAAATCATTTATTTTTTTGTTTGTTTCTTTTTTTAGAACCACACTAGCCCATTCGCTTATTATTAAATGCACTTCTATTTTTTGGTGTTTTAATTCTTCTAATAATGCAAGCGCGTAGTTTATTCCACTCGCTCCAGTTACTGCTACAATTATTCTCATAATCAAAACTTTTTCAAAATAGATTTTAATTTAAAACCCGACCACTATTTTTGTATTAATTTTATTTTTAGAATATTTTTATTTGCTTAAACTAACTCCTAATTCATTTTTAATTTTTTTAAACAATTAAATTTACACTTAATTTTTTTTTAATAAATTTTTTAATTCCCATTCAATTTTTTTAATTGATTTTCAAATTATTATTTTGTTAACTAACTTTTACTTTTATTGCTTCAAATCCTTTTCCTGCTAAGGAGTTAATAACTTTGTCTTGGAATTTTTCGTTCTCGCATAAAATCAAAACATTTCCCCCTCTTCCTGCTCCTGTTAGTTTTGCTCCTAGCGCTCCTTCATAAATTGCTATTTTTACTATTTGATCTATTTGTTCACACGAAACCCCTATTTGTTTTAAGAGTGCTTGATTTTGGTTCATTAGTTTTCCTATTTCAAACATTCCCCCAAATTTAACTTCTTTTTTTGCGTGGGAAACAATTGATTTGTAATCAGAACAAATTACATCAAACTCTTTTGGGTTTTTTTCTTTGAATTTTTTTACATCTTCAACAGCTTCTTTTGTGTTGTGTTTTATTCCTGTGTTTGCTAAAACAAAGTAAAGGCTTTTCCCACATTTTATTGGGCGTATTGTGTTCTTGCCTCCTTCCATATTTTTTTCAAACCAAATAGTTGTCCCATAAGTTGAGCAAGTATTATCTATTCCACTTGGGTTCCCATGCGCAACACATTCTCCTAAATAAGCTAATTCATTTATTTTTTCTTCTTTCCAATCTTGGTCAAATAAACTATTCATCGCTCTTACCATTGCAACACATAGCGCTGCTGAGTAACCCATTCCTCCTCCTGCAGGAAAGTTTGAGTTTATAGTAAATTTTATTCCTTTTTTGGGTAAGAATTCTTCATCTTTAAACATTGCATCAAATAATTTGAATTTAATGTGTTCGGGATTTTTTTCTCTAGAAATTTTTTCGTTGAACACTTTATCATCAACTACTATATCATTAGAATCTTTTACTTTTTGTGCATCAACTGTCACAAATTTGTCTAATCCTGCGGCTATTCCGGGTAAACCATACACCACAAAGTGTTCTCCAAAAATAATTACTTTTGCATATCCTTTTCCTGTTGTAGCCATTTTTATTTCACCTTCATCAAAAAATTAATTTAATTTTCCACTAATTAAACTTTTCATTTAATTCAATTCAACTTCTAATTCAATTAAACTTTCTATATTTAATTCAACTTTCATTAATTTAATTTCCATTTAATTCAATCAAACTTTTCATTAATTAATTCAATTCCCCACTAAATTAAATTTCATTCAATCTAATCAAATTTTCATTCAATTAAACTTTATTTAATTAATTCAAATCCAATTCAATTTTTAATTCAATTAAACTTTCTTCTAAAAAAATGTAATAGAAAGTTGTTAAAAATAATTTGGGTTTGTTAGAATTTTAAAATGAATTTTGTTCCATAGTGGATTATTCCTTTTTCTCCACTCTTGTAAAATTTTCTAAAAACTGCTTCTACCTCTGAACCTATTTTTAGTTCTTTGTAAGCACAATCAACTATTTGTCCTGTTACTCTCGCCCCTTCCTCTAAATCAATTATTCCTACACAATACGAACCCATGTGTTCGAAGCTCTCTGGGCCTGAGTGTATTTGTGTGAAGGAAACTATTTTTCCTTTTCCGGAGAATGTCATTTCTGCGTAATCAAGGTTTCCGCAATTACAAACCCCTTTTTTTGCTAAGTATGTTGCTCCGCATTTTGTGCATTTGTATCCGTGTAGTTTGTACCGGTCAGTGTAATTTCTCCATCTTAGTATTGGACTTTTTCTATACATTTTTTCCCCTCTTTAAATACACTCAAGTTTAATTAATTTAATATTTTTTTCTTTTTACTATTGGAGTGTCCATTTCTTTGTCTTCCCTAAGTTTTTTTGCGAGTTTGTATCTTGGAACAAATTCTTGGTCTCCTACTTGTTCAACTAATCTTTTTGATTCTAATCTTGTTGTTGCTTCTTCTTTTTCTTCCTTTTTTCCGAAAATGCCTTTTATTTTTTCTATTATTCCTGACATATTTCATCACACCCTCTAAACATTAATGCTTTGCCCCTTTTTTTATTTTTGAAGGAGTCATATTTATTCTAGCCCATTCTTTTCCTTTTTCTGTTCGCAAAAATTTTGTGAACGCAGCTAGTTTTTCTGGAGGAACTGCTCCTTTTTTAATTAAACTTCTTGCTCCTAAAGCTGCTTTAAAGCTCTCTGTGCGAGTTTGTTTAACTTTTGGTTTTACTCTCTTCCCCAAAAAAATCTCCTTCCTCTAAATCAATATTATGTTTACTTCATCTTTTTAAACACGTGTACGCAGGCAGTTGCTCCGCTTCCACCAACATTATAAGTCACTCCTGTTAGGGCATTTGGTACTTGTCTTTTTCCCCCTTCTCCCCTTAGTTGAGTTACTGCTTCTACTGCTTGTTTTATTCCTGTTGCTGCTACGGGGTGGCCGCATGCTTTTAATCCACCTGAAGTGTTAATTGGTTTATCCCCATCAAAGTAGGTTTGTTTTGAGTCATATAGTTTCCCTGCTTCTCCTCTCTTAGCTAACCCTAGTGCTTCTACCGCATATATTTCTGCTATGGAGAAGCAATCATGCACTTCTGCAAAATTAATTTCTTTTGAAGTAATTCCGGCTTGCTTGTAAGCATTTTCAGCTGCTATTCTTCCTGCTTTTAGTTCTAGGAGTGATTCTCTTTTTGCTAATGAGAGGGTGTCTGTTGCAAGTGCACTTGCAGTAATGTACACTTCGCTATTCATTTTTTTTGCAATTTTTTCGTTTGCAATTATTATTGAAGCTGCTCCATCAGTGATTGGAGAGCAATCAAATAGAGTTAGTGGATTTGCCACCATTGTAGAGTTTATTACTGTATCTATTGTTATTTCACTTTGAAATTGTGCGTAAGAATTTCTTGCTCCGTGGAAGTGATTTTTTACTGATACTTCTGCTAGGGTTTCTCTAGATAAATCATACTCATGTATATATGCTTTTGCGAGTAGTGCGTATAATCCAGGGAAAGTTAAGCCAGCGAATCCTTCTATTTCTTCATCCCCTGCCCCCATTAGTGCGGTAGTAATTTGTTCAGTGGATACATCAGTCATTTTTTCTACTCCATTAACCATTACTATTTCTGCTTGTCCACTCTCTATTGCATTTATTCCTTCTCTTAGTGCAATTGAACCACTTGCACAAGCTCCTTCTACTCTTATTGAAGGAATGTGTAGGTTTAGGTTTTCTGTGGCCATTGAACCTATTTGTAGTTGTCCACTAGCAATTCCTCCAATCATGTTTCCAGTGTAAATTGCGTCAATTTGTTTTGAATCAATTTTTGAATCGTTTAGTGCACGTAGTTGTGCGTCAAGTAAGAGGTCGCGTAAACCTTGATCCCACCTTTCCCCAAATTTAGTAATCCCTATTCCTAACACACCTATTTTCATACACTTTCACTCTTCCTTTTATTAATTTAATTTAATTTAAATCCTTTAAATAAACTCTCTGCTTTTTTTGCTTCTAATTCTATTCTAATCAATTCTCCATCATTTAAAAGCAATTTAATTAATTTATTTCCTCTTGTTCTGGAATCAATCATACTTTTTCTTCTCACTTCTTCTGAAGAAATTATTCTTTCATTAACCATTCCTCCTCTCGTTGCTGGAGTAAATAATCTTATTTCATTATCCCCATACCCTGCTATAGTGATGTTTGAGGAAGGGGTTCTTCTTGCCCCACTTGGTTTAGTGGAAAGAGTTGCATTAACGTATTTTGGAGAACCCATTGCAATAATTTTGTTTAAATCTAATCTGTATCCTCTAGTTTTTTTAGCATCAAATATTACCCTCTTTGAAGGAATAAAATTTTCTTCATTAAAAACTAATCCAGGGAGTGAATTACTATCAAATATCGATCCACTGTAAGAGGATACATATATTTCTCCTTTGTTGTTAACTGAAAGGTAAGGGTATTTTTTTGCAATTGTTTTTAGAGCATCTCTTAATGCAGGGTTTCTTGCTACTTCAACAGATAATATGTTTCCAATAGCATCCACTCTTGCTCTTAACCCAATATCAACTCCTTTTATCCCACTACTCTTCATTTTCTTGTAATCAGAAGCTATTCGTAGTCCAAGGAATGTTGTTAATACTCCAAACGCTTTGCTTATTTTAAAATCTTTTTTCAAACTAGCAACTCTTCCTTTAAGTGGTTTAGTATATGCTTTTAGCAACAAATTTTTTCTTGCTTTTCCGTAAGCTTTTTGTGTTTGTTTAACTGACTCTGGTAATGCAACTCTTGAACTTAATTTTATTTTACTCATAAAAATTCCTTTTTTTAAACAAAAATAATTTTTAGTGTATTTGCTCCATGTTTTTTGAATACTGTGAGTAAGTCAAGTATTCTTTTCTTTTAATATAGTCATTTACTTTTTTTGCTTTATCTTGTGCTTCAAGAATTTTTTCTGTTGCGGTTAAAACAAATGAATCACTTCCTGAACCTGAACCATATGAAGTTACTAAAATTTTGTCCCCTGGTTTTGCAACATCAAGCACACTAGCAAGTCCTAAAATTGAGGAACCTGAATAAGTGTTCCCTATTTTTGTTACAACTAACCCTGGGGCTAATTGTTCTTTTGTCACCCCAAATATTTTTGCTACTCTTAAAGGAAATTTACCATTAGGCATGTGGAACACCACAAATTTAAAATCACTCATTTGTAATCCTGTTTTTTCAAGTATTCTTTTAGTTGCACCCACCACGTGTTTAAAGTAAGCGGGTTCTCCCGTGAATCTCCCTGCGTGTGCGGGGTAGGGTTGGAGTGCTCTTCTCCAAAAATCAGGGGTGTCTGTAGTGAATGAAACTGTTGCGTCAATCGTAGCAACTGCTTCGCTATTCCCCCCAATAATAAATGCTGCTCCTCCTGCTGCTGCACTATACTCTAAAGCGTTTCCAGGTTCTGCTTGGCTAGTGTCTGCCCCAATGCTTAAACCATACTTAATCATTTTTGAGTCAACTAACCCAGCGTTTATTTGAATAGTTGCACTCCCTGCTTTGCAGGCGAATTGAGTATCAACCGCAGTGTAATTATCCCCAATATCAAGTGCTTCTCCAACTATTGAAGAAGTTGGTTTTACTGCGTAAGGGTGTGATTCACTTCCAATATAAATTGCTCCAATTTCTTTTTTATTAATCCCTGCTCGCTTTAGGGCATCTCTTGCTGCTGCAACTGCTATTGTTGCTGAATCCTCATCTCTTCCTGGAACAGATTTTTCCATTAAACCTAAACCATTTTTTATAGCATCCGCGTCCCCTTCTTGTGCTTTTGCAATCTCTTCAACAGTTATTCTATACTTTGGGATATAACTCCCCCATCCAACTATTCCAGCCATACCTAACAACCTTCTAACCAATATTGCTTTTTGTTTAATAAAAACCCAACTGCTTAACCCAAAAATCAAAAAACAAAAAGGTTTTTTTCAAACAACACAAATACCAATCTTAACTATTATTGAACTTTAAAAACATATGTAACTAAAAAAAAATTCTGTTTACAAAAAAACTTTTTTTTATTCACAAATCACAAACTTCATTTTGTTCTTAATTCTTTTATAATTTCTTCTGCATTTTGTTGGTTAATTGTTTTTGATTCAATTAATTTTTTTGCAACTAAATCTATTTCATCCTCCCTCGCCCCTGCTTGTGCTGCTAGGGATTTTGCGTGCAACTTCATGTGCCCTGCTTGGATTCCTGTCGTTGCTAGTGCTCTTAGTGCAGCAAAATTTTGTGCCAACCCCACTGCTGCCCCTACTCTTGCTAATTCTTGAGAGGTTTTTACTCCAAGTATTTTTAGTGATATTTGAGCCATGGGGTTTGATTTCATTGTTCCTCCAATTGTTGCTAGTACCATTGGCATTTCTATTTCTCCAACCAAGTCCCCTTCCTCGTTTTTGTAATATTTTGTGAGGGAGGAATAATTTTTTTCAAATGAAGCAAATGAATGTGCTCCTGCTTCTACTCCCCTAAAATCGTTTCCTGTTGCAATAGTTAGTGCATCCACTCCGTTCATTATTCCTTTATTGTGAGTGGATGTTCTAAATGGAGTTGCTACTGCAAATTCATAAGCGTCCAAAATTCTTTCAATTATTTCTTCCCCCTTCATTTCCCCATTCATGCTTTTTTCTAATTGTTCTTTTGTCCAAATAGTTTTTGCACTTGCTTTTCTGTGAATTGCTAGGTTTGAAATAATTCTCAACCTAACCTCTCCTCCAGAAATTTCTTCAATAATAGGAGCAATTTTTTCTGTCATAGTATTAATTGCATTTGCCCCCATAGCGTC
Source organism: archaeon ADurb.Bin336 (assembly GCA_002068885.1). Classification (GTDB taxonomy): domain Archaea; phylum Iainarchaeota; class Iainarchaeia; order Iainarchaeales; family JAAZKV01; genus JAAZKV01. Next base: position 36,549 of record MWBC01000001.1, on the reverse strand, counting down.
CCTCACATCAACCAATAATTGTAGTGAAATCATTTCTCCTCTACTAGTTCTTAGAACCTCTCCTTTCAAATCCCTTGGCCCTCCTCCAAACTTTACTAATATTGGATCAATTTTTTCTATTTCTTCAAACAACTCTTTTTTCTTTGACAATATTTTTATTAGTGAATCTGTTGCGTTTTCGCATTTAACTATTTGAATTAACCCAATCATTATTGGTTCATCTGCTCTTGTAGTAAATCCACTTGAGAGTTTTGCTGCGTTACTTGCAGCAGCTACTACACTTGGTTCTTCCAAGGCAAAGGGAATAACATAATCTTTTCCATCTATAACAAAATTTGTTGCGAGTCCATAAGCGAGTGGCATTGTTCCTATTACATTCTCTATCATTCTGTTCGCTATACTAAAAGGCAAGGGCCCTTCTTTTGTCAGGGTTTGAATTTCTTCTTGAGTTAGGTTGAATTCTTTTGCAACTATTTCTTGTCTTTCTTTTATTGTTTTGTTGTAAAATCCTTTGAAAGATTCTTTATTCATTCAACCAACTCCCAAAAATTTTTTCTTTAATTTTTTTTAAATGTCTTTGTTGGATAAATCTATTTTTTGTTTCATTTTTGTTTTTTCATCAATTTTGTGTATCCCCATTTCTTCATTAGCTATTTTCTCATCCAAGTATCTTATTATTGCTTGGGATGCTTTTCTCCCAGCATCAATTGCGTGTATCACTGTTTTTGGGCCGTGTACACAATCCCCTGCCGCGAAAACATTTCCTATTATTGTTTGGTAATTTTCGTTCACTGCAACGCACCCTTTTTCTCCTGTTCTAATTGGGGATTTGAGTGTGTCTTCGTCGTGTTCTTGGCCAATTGCACAAATTACTTTCGTGCATTCTATTTTTCCTTCCACGTGATTTGAGTAAATTGCTCCTTCTACTTTTTCGCTTCCAAGTATTTCTTTTACTCTTGCATCAAAAATAAATTTTACTCCTTCTTCTTTTGCTTCCTCGTAATCCTTTAGCGAAACATTCTCAAACGCTTTTTTTTCACTATCAATTGTAATACAAGTAACTTCTCCCCCCAACCTCACTGCACTTCTAGCAGCATCTATCCCCACATACCCTGCTCCCACTACAAGCACTTTCTCATTTTTTTCAATCATTGGGATATTTGATTGGTTAATGTTGATTAAGAATTTCATTGCACTCATTACTCCTTTTAGTGAAGAACCTGGTACACTAAGTATCCTTGGTTTTCCTACTCCTGTTCCAATGAATACCGCGTCAAATCTTTTTGAAATACTTTCTAAACACTCTTCATCTATTTTTGCATTTGGTTCAAAATCTATTCCCAGTGAATTTAATCCAGCTAGTTCTCTTGCAACAATTTTTTTTGGTAAACGAAACTCGGGCACCCCATATTTTATTACTCCCCCAAAAGCATTTGTTCCTTCAAGCACGGTTACGTGCATTCCTATTTGGGATAAGTATGCTGCTACTGCAAGTCCACTTGGGCCCGAACCAATCACCGCAACTTTTTTCCCCACTAAATTAGTTCTCTTTGGAAAAGGAGCATTATCCCCAATAAACCTCTCAATTCCACCCACACAAACAGACCCTTCTTTTGTTTTGCTTAGAACACAATTCCCTTCGCATTGTTTTTCGTGTTGGCAAATCCTTCCACAAATACTTGGGAAGAAATTTCTTTCTCTAATAATTGTAACTGCCTTTACCACATCCCCTTCCCTAAATGCTTTAATAAAACCAGGTATATCTACCCCCGCAGGACAGGCCTTAACGCACTTGGGTTCTTTGCATTGAAGACAACGATTAGCTTCAGCTACTGCTTGCTCAATAGTGAACCCTTCTTCAACTTCATTAAAAGTAGTTCTTCTTTCTTCAATTGGAATAGTTGGAACGTTCATTTTTACACCAAACTCAATCTGGCCCCTTTCTCTTTTACCTCTAACCAAGCTAAATTTAATTTGTGAGAACAACCATATAAAAACTTATGTAAAAAGCGAACTAATTAACGACAATTGACGAGGAAAGGGGTTTTTTAGTAAGATTTTTAATGAATACTAATAAACGAATCACTCTTTTACCCAATCTCTTAATTTCCCTAAGAGTAGTGCTTTTTCTGAATGTATTTCGTTTATATCTTTGCACCCAATTAAGAAGGAAGTTATTTGCATTTCTTTCTTGAAATTCAACAAATATTCTCTTACTCCTTTTGTTCCTTTTTTTTGCTGAACTTTTAGTAAAGGCAAAGCGTTTCCACACAAATCTGCTCCAAGCACTAGTGCTTTCACTGCTTCTAACCCGTTTCGTATTCCCCCACTAGCAATTACTTTCTTATCCGTTCCACTCAACGCTGTTTTTGTTTCAATTAAAGACACTGCAGTAGGCAAACCAAAATCCCTAAAAATTAATCCAAACCCTTCTTTGTGACGAAGCGCATCAACTGCAGTCCAACTAGTTCCCCCCGCTCCCTGCACATCAATCGCTTTAATACTCGTACCCCTTAACGCACTTGCTACTTCAAAAGAAATTCCATGCCCCACTTCTTTCACATAAACAGGAACACTAATCTTCTCAGAATACTCAGCTATTTTTGTTATTAACCCCGTGAAATCCACATCCCCTTCTGGTTGCACCGCTTCTTGAGCAGCATTAACATGAATCGCAAGAGCATCTGCTTCAATTGAATCCAAAGCTTCATTAATTTTCTCCGGAGTGAATTGCTTTAATTGGGCCGCACCTAAATTCCCTGCTAAAAAAATATCAGGAGCAACACCCCTAACATAATAAGTTTCTTTTAGAGAGGGTTGTTGTATCATGGCCCTCATACTCCCTAACCCCATCCCCACTCCTAATTCTTGACACGCAGAAGCTATTTCTAAATTAACTTTTTTTGATACTTGCGCCCCACCAGTAATTGCTGAAGCTAGGAACGGAAAAGAAAATTTTTTTCCTAAAAAACTTGTGGACAAATCAACTTCACTCATTGAGATTTCGGGCAAGGCCTTATAACTCAACTCCACATCCTCAAACAAAGTTGTTTTGTTGTGAAACAAAACATCTTTCTTCACACACAATTCTAAATGCTCTTTTTTTCTTTTCTCAATTACTGAAACCATACCAACTATAAGGAATTTTAGTTAATTTAAATTGATTGTTTAGATTTTTAAAAAAATTTTTTAAAAAGAACATTAATCATTTTCCTTTATTATTTTCTTCAAACTCAATAAGAGTAGATTTTTATATTACAAAAATATCTTTTGTGTTATGAGTGTTAAGATTTTTAAAAGCGGAGTTTTTTTGCACGCAGTTAGAATTGAACTTTCTGGAAAAATAATTACTTTTTCTAGAGATGTTCTTAAAAAAAAGAAAGAATCTTTTGATTTGGAAAAGGTAACAAGTGTTAAATTATATTATGTTCATTTAGAGGATAAAAATTTTGCGAATTATTCATCAAAAAATTTTTCTGAAGAAAGATTTAATATAAACTTTCTTGGCGTAGAGCGTAGTATTGATTCAAGGAGTAATTTTTCCTCATATTTTTATGGAAGAGGCGCAACTATAACAAAACCTATGCCTTGTGCTGTTTTCTTTAACAACAATGAACCTTTGTTTTACATTGAATACATGACTTCCCCTAACTTTCTTGGCGCATTACACAATATAAGGGAAACAATTGGAAGAAAAGTTTTTGATAATGATTTGAATAAATTAATTGACAATTATTCCCCAGAACTTGAAAAAAGTGTTTGGATTAGTAAGGTAACAGAACCACTTTATATTATTTTAATGATAATTTTTATGTTTGGCGGATTTATTTTTCCTCGAATTTTACAACAATCACTTGCTCCTCCAAACGCAATTTTTGAAATTAATTTTTTTTCACTCATTAGTATTTTTGCAGGTATTCTTGCAGCCATGCTTCCAATAATGATTATTAACAAAATTTTAATTCCAAAAAAAGAAGCGGAGTTTATTTCCAAAAATAGTAAGTTATTCAGTGGTTTTGGACAAAAAGGAAATAAACTTATAAAAAAACTTACTTTGGTTGGATTTGTTTTGTACATTTTACTAATTTTTGGCCAAGCAACAAGTTATGCACTTTTAACCGAGGATGGTTTTGATAAGTATGTATTTATGCAAAAAGTTGGTGAACAAAAATTTAGCGAAGTTGATAAAATAGTGATTTCTTGTCACCAACAAGAAGAATACTATTCCCCTTCAATGAGTGTAACAATTAATTCAGAAAATGGATTGCCTATTTACACTGAAAAAAGTGAAATTTTTAATAAAGAAATTGCTACACAAATTCTCTCAAAAATACAAGATGACCCTGAAATAAAAATTACTCGTTGTTATGAGGGAACAGAAGAAAAAATATTACAATTAATGGAGTCACTTAATTACCCAATAACTTTGGATTAATCCAAACCCAAACTAATAAAAACTACTTTTAACAATTATTAGTAAGTGTTTTTGCATGGCAATTCTTAGAAAAAAAGTTAATCAAGCTAGTTTGGCTCATTCAAGAGCTAAGGGTGCTAGTAGGGTTGAAACAAAAAAGAAGTTAGAGGAAGCAGTGAAGAAGAGAGGGAAGGGATTAAGGGGTTTTACAAGAGTAATGGCTTCGCCTGCAACTGAAAGATTGATTAAATTAAAAAAATACCAAATTCAAAAAGCAAGGGAAGTTGAGCAAAATGCAAAGAAAGGAATTTTTATAAAAAAATTAGATAAAATTCACCCTTCTTTTAAAGGAATATCTACAAGGGATAGGGTTTTGATTAAAGCAAATGGACAACTATACAAGGGAATGATTGTTGATGCTTTTCCAGATACTCTTTGGCTTAAGAAGGCAAGTGGGGAAATAGTTACTTTAAAAATGAAGGAAGTGAATGGTGTTGAGCTTCAAAAAAAATAACTTTTTATTAAAAACTAATTCAGCAAAATATTTTTTTGAAAAACCAAACTAATAAAAACTAATTTTAACAACATATTAGTATGGTACGATTTAGAAAACCTGTTAATAGAGCAGTTAAGCATCTTTCAAAAACTAAGAAGGCTAATAAAACTGTGTTTAATATTGATGGAAATGGGCTTTCCATGCTTGATTTTAAAGGATCTTTAAGAGAACTTAAAGCAAAGGAAAAATTAGATAAAGTAATGGAGCAAAGAAAAAAAGGAGTAAAAGGACTCGTAAGAAAAGCCGCTTCGCCCAAAGCCGTACAAAGGTTAAAGCGATTAAAACAATACCAAAGTCAGAAAGCAAAAGAAGCTGAACAAAAATCTAAAAAAAATTTTGTTGAAGTTAATTTGAGTAAAGTTCATCCACGCCTCACAGGAATTTTTTCAAACAGACCCGTTGCAATTACTAGTAAAAGAGGAAACCATTATTATGGATCAATTGTTGGTGCAACTCAAGATACCATCTATCTTAAAACACCTGAAGGACAATTGCTTTCTTTAAGAACGGAGAGGTTAGAAAGTATTAAACACCAAAGAAAATAAATTTTTCAAAAAAAACAAATAAAATAATTTTAAAAAATTGATTTTTGAAAACCAAACTAATAAAAACAACTTTAAACAAGCATTACTAAGTGATTTTATATGTCCATACTCAGAAAAAGAGCAATGTTTAGAGGAAAAGTCAATAAAGCTAGTTTAAATATTTCAAACACTAGAGGAACTAGCAAAGTAGGGGCTAATATAATGGCTCAAGAAAAATTGAAGAGAGTAATGGAGCAAAGAAAAAAAGGAGTAAAAGGACTCGTAAGAAAAGCCGCTTCACCCGAAGCTGTAAAACGATTGAGTAGATTAAGACAATATCAACTCCAAAAAGCAAAAGAAGCTGAACAAAAAGTAAGAAGAAGTTTTAGTAAAAAAAGTTTAAAGGGAATTCACCCTCTATTTGAAAAAATTTCTACTGGAGATATTGTTTCTGTTAGGAGTAGTGGTAGGGGTTTGAAGAGGTATAATGGAATGATTATTGATGCTAATCAATCAATACTTTGGCTTAGAACTATGGATGGAAAAAAACTTCCTTTAAACATGAGGGTAATAGATAAGGTTACGCTTCAAAGAAAATAAATTCTAAGAGAAGTAACCTCAAAGAATTTTTTTGAAAAAAATTAGTTAGAAAAATTTAACTAAATTTAATCAAATTTTTCTATCTATTAAGTAATCAGTAAATTTTTTCAAAACTTTTTTCGCGTTTGATTCCTTAAGTAATTTATCTACTTTATTCCACGCACTCAACACTAATTCTTCAGCTCTTTTCTTTGAGTAAGCAATTCCATCATACTTATTTATTATTCCTAGCGCTTCTCTAATCTCATCTTCGTTTGTAGTGTGTGAGTCAAGTATTTCTATTAATCTTTTCTTATCCTCTTGAGTAGCTTGTTGTAGTGTTCTAATTACTATTAGAGTTCTTTTCCCTTCGTGAATATCCCCACAAATACTCCCCTTTCCTTTAGTGAATTCACTATTAGTTAATTCCAAAATATCATCTTGTATTTGGAAACCCACTCCAATTATTTGTCCAAATTCTCCGAGAGCATCATATTGTTCTTTAGTTGCTCCCCCCATTATCGCACCTAATTGACAAGCAAATCTAGTTAGCACCCCTGTTTTTCCTAAACACATATTCAAGTATTGTGCTTCGTTAGGAGTATACCCTCCGTGGTGCCACTCAATATCCCACGCTTGACCACTTGACACACGAATCATTTCAGTAATGTACAAATCATAAATTGCTAATCTTTGTTCTTGAGTCAAATTAAAATCATTAGAAACTATTCTAGCCATCGGCCAAAAATACATTATTGCTCCAGTGTTAACTGCAGTATCCACCCCATATATTTTGTGAATACAAGGTTTTCCTCTTCTTGCTTGTGAATCATCCTCAACGTCATCACTAAGAAGAGTCCCGTTGTGTATGAGTTCAATTATTGGAGCTACTTTCATCCCATCTTCAAATTTTCCTCCAATTGCTTCAGTTGTGATACAAGTTAGTATTGGTCTAAATCTTTTTCCACCCCTATCAAGCAAATCCCAAATAGGTACATTTACCCCTTTGTTGTAAGCTTCTAAATCTAATTCAAAAACAGTTTTTCCCAAAGCACCTTCTATCCATTCTGCAGTTGCTTTTCTTGGAATGTATTCTTCAATCCCTTTTTCAACTTCGGGTATTTTGCTTTTCAAAAAATCTTCTATACTCATTTTAGTTTCTTCTTCACTAATCATAATTCTCTACCTCTTTTAAAAAAAAAAATCAAGTTGAATTAAGTATACTTGATTCAATTCTGTTATAAAGGTTTTTATTTAACTAAAAAAGGATTTTTTTATAAATTCTAATTATTCAAAAAAAGTTTTGCTACTACTCAAAAACAAAAAACTATTTTTGGCCAAAAGAAAATAATTGTTCATAAATATACTTAATCAAAAAATTTTCATAATTCTAGTTGTTCACAAAATTTTTCTTCAAGTAAATCTAGGACAATATTTAATTTATCAGAAGGTATTTTCATCCCAGCAGCTATTTTGTGGCCCCCTCCTTCTACCCCTTCCACTATTTGAGAAATTTCTTTTAGCGCTCCCCCAATATTTAATCCTCTTCTAACTAATTCACTCGTTCCTCTTCCACTTGCTTTTATTGAACCATCTTCGTTATGAGCTAGTGCAATTATTGGTTTGTTTTCTTGTATTATTGAACCATACAGCATTCCTGCTATTACTCCAACAATTGACTCGTCAATGGAATTGCCTGCGTCAAAAAAATAAAATGATTCTCTCTCCTCCACTCCTTTTTGTTTAACAAATTCTATTCCTTTCCTCAAATTTTCTCTGTGTGCATCCATTAAAGCAATTGCTTTGGAGTACCCCTCATTTCTATCCCCCATGCAAACACTTAGTGCTATTTCTGAGTGTTTGTTTCTAGAGCACGCGTTTAGCATTGTTGCAAATTCTTTTCCGTCATAAAGTGGGGAAGAGGGATCTTCTTTTTTGAAAGTATATACTTCTCCAATTAATTCTTTTAACTTCCATTCAGGAGTATTATTTTCAAGAAGCAAAACAAGTAATGCGGATGTTAGTTCTCTTTGTTTTTCAAAAGGCAAGTCATTGTAAGTTAACCACTTTTCAGTGAAAGGGTCTTTTAAAGGAATTTCTAATTGAGTCAGAAATGCTTTTACATTATCCTCATTTGCAGTGAGGGTAGGAAGAAGGGGGTTAGTTGAAAAAGTTAAGAAAGAAACAAGGGGGCGGGAAACTCTTCCATATAACCTCAAATCTTTTTTTACTTCAATTAAATTGTGTTTCACCCCAATATCCAGTATCTTTCTATTCAATCCAATTAATGAACAATTATGATTAGAGTCCTGCATATCACCTAGTGCCCCTACTATTCCAAGAACTGATAAATCAAAATTTTTTTCATTTAGCGCAAGTGCAAAAAAGAATGTTACTCCTGAACCACTAAGCTCTGTTCCTCCATTAATCCCAAACAACAAGGGGTTAATGTGCCACTTTGCTAGGGGCATTAATCCATCAACCAAAACTGGTTGGTGGTGGTCTAGCACAAAAAAATCTTCGCCAAACGCTTCAACTAAATAATCTAATTGTCCACTCCCAAAATCAACGAACAAAAAAGTTTTTCCGAGTTCTTGAATTTGAGGAATATTTTCTTTGTACAATTGTTTTAAACAAATTGAAGAAACTTTTTTTCCCTCCCTCTCCAGCGCCTTAATCGCAATTGCCCCTGAAGCACTCCCATCAGCATCATGATGAAAAACCACTACAAAATCATCCCTCTTTTTTATTTCGTTCGCAAATTCCCTAATCGCTGAAAAAAAACCTTCTTCGTTTCGAACAACTTCTTTACCTAATTCATAATCCATACAAAAGAAATTAGAGAGAATTGTTTTAAAGATACTTTAAGTGTTTTGCCACCCTGCCAAAAACAAACTAATAAAAATCGTTTTTGACATTTTATTAATAAGTGTTTTTTGTGGCGATGTTTAGAAAAAAAGTTAATACAGTTAATTCAAATTACTTAGCAATTACAAAACCCAAGCCCTCTGCTAAAAGGACAATTAAACTTAGTAAGAGTGGAATTACTATGTTTAATCCAAAAGAAGAACTAAAAGAAATCAAAGCAAGAAAAAAATTAGACACAGCCCTTTTGCAAAGAAAAAAAGGAATAAAAGGACTAGTTAGAGTAATGGCTTCACCTAAAGCAGTGCAAAGGTTAAAGCGATTAAAAAAATACCAAATCCAAAAAGTAAAAGAGGCCGAACAAGAATCTAAAAGAAAAATTATTAAAAAAAGTTTAGGACACATTCACCCCTTACTAAAAGGAATTACTACAAATACCCCTGTAATAATCACTTACAAAAATGGAGTAAAACGAGAAGGCAACATTACTAATGCAATAAAAGAAATGATTTGGGTAGAAATAGATTCAGGAATAATTTCTTTCAAAACGAATACAATAACTAATATTAAACCAAAAAAATGAATTCCTTTAAATAAAAAATAAATTATTAAAAATCAATTAAACAAAAAAACAAATTAAAAATACTTTAATTACTAAAAATCAATTAAACAAAAACATTAACAAAATCCCAAACAAAAAAACAAATTAAAAATCATTTAAACAAAAAAACATCAAAATAATCCAAACAAAAAAAATGAAACTAATTCAAACAAAAAAAGTATTAAAATTATTTAAATAAAAAATACTTATATTACACTTACTTCAATTAAATCATCAAAAATAAAATTTAAAACCCTAAAAATTAATCTCCTTCCCTTTTAAGCAAAGTTTTTAATTCTAAAAATCATTTAATCCTTCATGAGTTTATTCAAAAAAATATTTTCTTTTTTTTCAAAACCAAGTAAGTCAAAAAATCAAGTTATCAAAACTGATTTAGGAACTTTGCCTAATTTGATTGAAAAAAGTTTTATCTTAAAAAAAGATGCATTAGAAAAAGAGGTTGCGAAAAAAATTACTCAAATAAAATACTCTCACTCAAAAACCAATTTTTTAATAGAAAAATTGAGTGAAACTCCTCTTGAAAAAAAAACTAATGTGAGGTTGAATCACGCTGTCCAAACTTCAAAAAAACAATTATTAATTCAACTCAAACGAATGCTTGAAAAAATTAATCCGAATGAAGTTAAACACGATCTTAATTCTTATAGAGAGTACAGCAAAAAAAGTGAGGCTTTGCTAGTTAATGAAATAACTTCTTTTAGAAAAAACATTGCCTACACTAGTTTTTATCACCAAGAGGAAATGAAAGAACTTGGTGACTTTTTGCAAAACATACTAAATGATTTGCACGAAATGAATCAAAAATTTGATTACAATAAAGAAATTTTTGAATTTGAAAAATTTAAAGAAAATATTGGCTCTGCCCTAAAAAGAAGAAAAGAGTTGAAACATATTCAAAAAGAAATTAAAACACTAGAAGAAAAAATTGTAAATAAAAAAGAAGGATTAGAAGAACACAAAGAAAAAATTGAGGCAAAGAAAAAAGAACCAAAATATTTAGAAATAACTCACGCGGAAGAAGAATTAACAAAACTTGCTAACGAGAAACAAGATTTAAAACTTCAAATAAGTGCTCTTTTACTAAACATTGATCACCCCCTTCAAAGATACAAACAATTAGTTGAAACTGGGCGAAAAAAAATTGTGAAAGAAGAGAAAGAAATTATTGATTTGTTTATCACTAATCCTTTACTTGCACTAAAAAAAGACCCTAAAGCAGAGTTGTTCAAAAAAGTGTTAAAAGATGTAAAAGAATCCGTGCAAGAAGGAGAAATTGATTTGAAGGAAAAAGAAAAAGAAAAAAGACTTGAGGCCATTGAAGAAATAATTAAATACGATTTTTTTGGAACTGTTTTTTGGAAAATGAATGAACTCCAAAAAAAACAAATTGAGTTAAATAAATCAATTTCTACTAACCCAATTAAAAAAGAAATTGAAGAAGAGAATAATGAATTGGGTGAGGAAAAAAGGGAATTAAAAGAAATGGAAAAAAAATTAGAGGATTTTGAAAAACAAAAACAAAATACACAAAAAATTATTTCTGATGAAATAGAATCTGCAAAAAACTTTGCTCAAAATAGTTTAAAACAAACAATTATTTTGGAAGAAGAAATTAGTTGAATTTAATAATTTGAAATTACTTTTGTGAATGAAACTTTCAAATTCCCTTAATTCCTATTTTTTATTAAAAAAAGCTTTTTTTTAAACCTTTGATACTCAATTTATGTATGGATGAACTTGAAAAAGAAGTTAAGTTGTGCAGGTACTTGCTAGGCAAATACGCGGACATAATTAATGAACATGAGCGTAGAACTATTAGAGAAATAAAAGAGTTGGTGGATGGAACTGATTTGAGTATTCAATCAATTATTAATGATTTTAAAGATCCTTCTTATTCTTTCCAAGAAGATTATTTGAGTGTGTTAAAAAAAGTTTTTGAATATGTTCAAAAAGAAATTAATTTTGTGGACGCTGATTTGAATGTAAATTATTGGTTTTCTCCAAAAGAAATTATTGAAGCAAAAGTGGCTGATGATGAAGACATAGCTATTTTTTTGTGTGCTTTAATGAAGGGACTGGGGGATTCTCGTGCAGAAGTAATTATTGCAGAGCTAGATGACTTAAAGACACACGCGTTTGTAATAACTGAATTTAAAGAGGATTTTATTCTCCTTGACCCTGCTCAAAAAAAGCCATTTGAAACTTTTATTGGAAAAAAACAAGAAGTGTTGAGGAATTACTCTTTCAAAGAACAAAAAATTAAGCGATTTTTGTACAGGTTTAATTCAGAAAAATATGAACAATTTTTGGAATAAAAAAAAATTATCTAATAGTGAGTTTGAATGAGATTTAAGAGAGTTTATAAAAAATTTGGAGGAAGAAAAAAAAGTGTTAAAAAAAAAGTCGGAAATCAAGCTGAATTATTTTTAAGACATTTTCTTGAACACGCCAAACAAGAAAAACAAGCTAACAAATATAAAAGCGGATTAATTTTTTTAAAAAAATTTAGGTTTTCTTTGTACAAAGCTGAAGCAAACACTTTTTTGATTTCATTAACCACAAATTACTCCAAAAACCCTATTTCTGTTTCCGTTTCAACAAATATTAATGGAAGACAAACCCCTATTTATTCAGCCAACCTAAAATTTTCAAAAGGAAAAGTGATTATTGAAACTCTACAAGGAACTCCTTGGCTAAAAGAAATAAGAGAATTTGAAAGAGCAGTTAACCTCCCTGCTTCAAGACACTTAGTGAGAGAAATAACTAACCACGCAAAAAAAATGGGTTTTGAAAAAGTATTACTAATTGACCCCACCGCACACCCCTCCTACTCTAACCCGCACCTTCAAGCACTTTATGACAAAAAAACAAGAGAACTTCACATGAAAATTGCTTTGGGCGAATCAACTAAGGCAGAAAGAGAAGAATATAAGAGAAGAAAGAAAGAATTTATTGCATTACACCAAAATAGAATGAGTAAACTTTACAACAATGTTGCAAAAGGAGAGGGTTTTGTAAAAAGAGGAAAATATTTTATTAAAACCCTAAAAGAAGCTAAAAAGTAAGTTTTTTAAAAAATAAATCCCCAATTAGCATTAAATCAACATTTTTTAGAAAGGTTTTTAAACTAAACCAAATGGAATTGAATAAGAGGAAAGAGGATTGATGATATGAGTGCAAAGAATAATTCTAACAAGTGTTTATATTGTGGGGCATGCGTAGGAGTTTGTCCAGTAAGTGCAATTACCCTAAAAGATACTAGAATATTCATTAACGAAAAATGCATTAATTGTGGAGCTTGTGTTAATATCTGTCCAGTAAGTGCAATGAAACTTGATAAAAAGTAGGTGATAGAATGGATGCGAACGAAATACTTTATGATGTAATTGTTGTTGGAGCTGGGCCTAGTGGACTTGCTGCAGGAATTGAATTAGCTAAGAAAAATGCTAATGTTTTAATTTTGGATAGAAAACAAGAAATTGGTTGCCCAAAGAGATGTGCAGAGGGTTTGAGTAATAGATGGTTTGACATCATGGAAATAAAACCCAAGCCAGAGTGGGCGGTTCATGCAATAAAAGGAGCTGTTCTTTACGGGCCAAACGGAAAAGATGTGCCTATGAAGAAGAAAGAAACTTTGGGTTATGTTCTTGAAAGAAAAATATTTGAAAAAGACCTTGCAATTGAAGCAGTAAAACACGGAGCAAAAATTCTTTTAAAACACCAAGTGGTGGATGCTAAGCGAGAAAATGGTTTAGTTAAACTCAAAGTTGAGGTTAATAATGAAGTTAAAGAGTTTAAAGGAAAATTAATTATTGCTTGTGATGGAATTGATTCATTAGTGGCAAGAATGCTTGGACTTAATACAAAAAACAATCTCAACGACACTGATTCTGGTTACCAATATGAAATGACAGGAATAAGTGGGTATGATGAGGAGTGCTTACACCTTTACTTTGGAACTGAAGTGGCTCCAAGAGGATATATTTGGATTTTTCCAAAAAGAGACGGAACTGCAAATGTGGGAATAGGAATAGGAGCTTATGTTTCTAGTCAAACAAACCTAAATGCAAAAAATTATTTAGATAGGTGGATCCAATCACAACCTGGACTAAAAAATGGTTCAATAATTGAAGTTAATGCAGGAGGAATCCCTGTTGGAGGATTCCTTGACAAAATGACTGCTGATAATTTATTAGTAGCAGGGGACGCAGGACACATGGTTGACCCTATTCACGGAGGAGGAATAGGAGTGGCTATGGAAGGAGGAAGACTTGCTGCAAGACACGCACTAAGAGCACTAAAAGAAAATGATTACACGGACAAAACCCTAAGCAAATACACTAAAGAATGGTTTGATACAAGAGGAAACGAACTAAAAAGAAGATTAAAATCAAGACACTTACTCGAACAACTAACTGATGATGATTTTAATTACTTAGCAGATTCAATTACAATGGAAGATGCACTAGCAATTGGAAATGGAACACTAAGCAAAACAGATAAAGCTATTTTATTCACAAAAAAACTTGTTAAAAGACCAGGGTTAGTTGCAATAATGATGAAGTATTTCTAAAAGAAATACTTCCATTTCTTTTTTTTTAAAAAAAAACAAAAAAATGAAACTAATACAAAAAAATCATTTATAACACTTTTTAATCAAATAATCACTAAATGGATTTACAATTAAGTAACTTGGCCATGCACCAATTAGTGGAAGAACTAAAATACCTTGAAAATGGATTTGTGAACAATGTTCAAACACTACAAAACAATTGGATAAAAATTAAAATCCATACAAAAGAATTTGGGGACAAACAATTAATCCTAACCCCCAACTCTTTTTTTGTTTCAAAAAAATCTCTCCCTGCTAAACAAAACCCAGGGGGATTTAGTGCTTTCTTAAAAAAATTTATTTACAACCAAAGAATAATTAATCTAACCCAACACGAGTTGGATAGAATAATTTTGTTAGAATTTCCTAACCACACCCTAATTGTTGAATTGTTTGCAAAAGGAAATATTATACTCTGTGAAAAAAATCACAAAATAATGAGGGCTTTTAGAAAAGAAGAATGGAAGGATAGAAAACTAGAACAAGGAGAAATTTACAAATTTCCTTCATCAAAAGGAATTAACCCCCTATCTGAAACTAAAGAAAATTTTTTTGAAAAAATTAAACAAAACAAAAAAACTATTTTTGGAGCAATAATTGATACTCTAAATGTTTCCCCTCAAATACTTGAATATGTTTTTAACAAAGAAAACCTAAACAAAACAATAGATGCAACCCAAACCCAAGAAAAAACAACAACCCTAATTCTAAATAAATTACAAGAAATTTACTCACAAAAAAAGGCTAAAGCATATTTGATAAACAATCTTTTATTCACAATAAAATTGAGTGAAGAGGGGGAAGAATTTGATTCAATGAATAGTGCATTAAACAAATTACTCTTAGAAAAAATTGAGGAGGAAAAACAACCAGAGGACAAAACAAAGAAAAAAGAGGATAAAGATCTAAAAAATTTGAAAATGAGGGAAACACAAATACAAGGAATTCTTGCTAAAGGAGAAGAACTACAAAAAAAAGGGGAAGATATTTATAAAAATTATACTAAAATAAATGAAATAATTAATGCAATTAAAAAAGCACAAGAAAAAGGATTAAGTGAAGAAGAAATAAAAGAAAAAATAAATTCAATAATGCCTACAACAATAAAAGAAATTGATTTTAAAAAAAATAAAGTAATTCTAAATTTATCAAACTAAATACAAAACAACAAACTAAATAATAATAAACTAAATCTCTAACAAAAATACTATATAGAGGTCAAGCAAAAAATATTAAAAAAGCCAATTTATTAAAAGGCAAAACAAATTAAATAATGTAGAATCTATTTCAAGTTAAATTAAATCAACAAATAAGCAAATGCTATTTCATTTATTTCAATGAAAAGCATTCAACTTCTTTGAATCAAATTTAATTCTTACCTGAAACCTCTTCTAGGATTTCTCTCTCGTCAACGATGAACACATCACTCACAGCAGTAACTGATGAGTAAGGTATTTCAACTAACTTCTCCACCTTGCCGAGCTTATTCAAAAGCCTAGAATTTCTGTCCACTTCAACTACCAAGTACTCTACGTCCCCACCAACTTCAGAAACGATTATGTCAACTAATTTTCCAACCTCGTCCCCTCTATTAGTGATTACTCTCTTGGAAGCTAATTGTCTTGCTATTGTGTACTTATACATTTTCACACCCAAAAAACTTAATTTAACAAATAGAAAGTCTAACTGCTTTATAAAGGTTTGTATGAGGAAAAATAAACCAAAAAACGTTATGTGGAAGAGAAAATGAACACCCTTTTATCCAAAAAGAAGAAAACCCCCCAAAAAAAGATTATGTATAAGAGTGTGTTTTTTGGATAAAAACTGAATTTAAGAGAAAAAAACACTTTTTTTGAAAAAATTAAAAATAGACCTCAAATCCAAAAAATAATAAAATTTATTTAAATGAAGATTTTATTTAAAAAAAAATAAATTAATAGAAAAATTAATTATATATTCACTATGGTAAATTACTCCCGATACTTTTTAAAAACAAAATCAACCCAACTTAATATAGATACTATGGGAAAAAAATTTACTACTGTTGATTTATTTGCAGGAGCAGGGGGACTTACTGAAGGATTCAAAATGGCCGGTTTTGAAACTATTGCTGCTAATGAAATAGTGCCCACATATTCAGAAACATATAAACTAAACAATCCTAATGTAAAAATTTTTACTGAAGATATAAGAAACATTACTGTTGAACAATTCAAAAAAGAATGTAAAATAAATGGAAAAAAAGTAGATGTATTAATAGGAGGCCCACCATGTCAAGGGTTCAGCATGGCTGGAATGAGGGACCCTAAAGACCCAAGAAATTCCTTGTTTATGGATTTTATTAGATTTGTTGATGGCCTTAAACCAACATTTTTTGTAATGGAAAATGTCCCTGGAATATTAACAATGAAAACTGCAAAAGGGGAAAAAGTTATTGATTTAATATGCAAAGAATATGAAAGAATTGGTTATAAATTTAAATACAAAAAATTACACGCAGCTGATTATGGAGTTCCACAAAAAAGAAAAAGAGTTATATTTATTGGAACAAATACAAATAAAGATATTAATTACCCCAAGCCAACTCATGATAAAGAGGCTTATAAAACAATTGAAGGAAAGCAAATAAAAAAATGGGTTGGGGCAGAAACCATTTTACTTCCGAAAAACAAAGTTCCTAAAAATTTTTTTTTGTCAGAAAAAATGATTAATGGTTTTATAAAAAGAAGAGAACAAAATAAAAAAAAGGGCCGAGGTTTTGGGTGGCAAATAATAGATCCAAAAACCCCTTGTTATACTATTTCAGCAAGATATTGGAAAGATGGTTCTGACGCACTTGTAAAATACTCTGACAAAGAAATTAGAATGCTTACTCCCAAAGAAGCTGCTGCAATTCAAACATTTCCTCAAAATTTCAAATTTTTTGGTTCAAAAAGGGATGTTTATACTCAAATTGGTAATGCTGTTCCAGTATTACTTGCAAAAGCAATAGCTGAAGAAATAAAGAAAAGTTTAGATTAATTCTTTAATTAATTTATCAAGAGTTTTTTTAGTTAATTGGGTTGTTGAATACAAACCCTTTATTTTTTGCAAATCTTTATTATTTTTATAAATCTCGGGAGCAACAAAAATTTTTACTCCAAAAGAAACTATTGTTTTTGCCTTTGAAGGAGTTAAATCAGTACCAAGAGTTATAGCAAACATAAAATCTGTTTCATTATTTTCTAATAAATTTACATATTGTTTATATCTTTCTCTTAATGTTCGTTTTGATGAAATACCCCACTTCTTATTTTTATATTTAAAAATAAAATCATGCTCAATACTCCCTACTTCAGAATGTTTGTACTGAACAATATCTGATTTAGGTATCCCTATACTAATTAGTTTTTCTAACACCCTATCCTCATAAATTCCCCCTGCATTACTTATTATTGATTGATTAACACTCTCAATCATTATTGGTAAAAAACAAGAAAATATATCTACTTTTTTTGAATATTTTTTAACTAACTGAAATAATTCTTTTTTTCTATTATTATCAATTTTAATATAATTTGGAAGTTTTTGATTTTGTAAATTTAACAAAATCGTTTTTGATAAAATTGATGTTAATATCCTTGCTTCATACGCTGAATTACAAGATTGACTATCATAAACAAGAGATAATTTATCTCCAAAATAACTTTTTTTTGACAAAGTATTTTTTACTTTTTCAGATATCCCAATTTTAACACTATTAAGCAACAAAGCAAGTCTAAATAAATCAATAGAGTTTTTACTTTCCCATAAATTTGCTAATCGAGTATATTCCTCAATTTTTTCAGCTTTTTTTGAATTAGACAAATTAGATTCTAAACATTGTAAAAACAAATCTTTATTTTCGATTAAAGATTTATTTGAATTCTTTCTAAAACAATCTAATAAAGGATCCTTAATCTTTATTAAATTAAAATCACTACTAAAAATGCGTTTCATTAAAGTATAAAACTCTACATTTAAACTAAGATTTTCAACATCCCTAGGCATGCTCTAATAATAAATAAACTCCTTTATTAATCTACAGAATTTTTTATATTTTTTAAAAAACTCATAAAAAACTAAACCTTTTTATTACCTAAATACTAAATCTAATAATGTCTTTGAAAGATCCTGATGACGAGTATGATGGCCTCATTCAAGAGAAGAGTATTTTGCCCAAAGGCCTTCTTAAGAAGAGTAAGTTAATTATTTTTGTTTTAATTTTGGGTATAATCCTAGGGGCTTTTTTGCAATATTATTTTATTAATCCAATAATAGTGGATATGAGTAGTAGTGATTGTACAACAATAAAGAACACTAATAATATGCTTAACGAGGAGAATGATTGTCTTTATTATGTATTAGGATCTCAAGCAAAAACAGCGAGTGAAAAATGTGCAACTAGGAATTGGGTACAAGAGAAGCAAGGAAACTACTAGGAAATACCCAATCAAATTAAATTATAATAAAAAAACTTAAAGGCAATTGTCGAAAAACTAAAAAGATTTTTAAACAAAAAATTAATGAACCTCTTTTATGAGAAAAAAATTTTTTATTGCACTACTTTTGTTAACAACACTAATTCTTTTTGGTTGTACAGAAATGACTCGGAGTGAAAAGAATCTTTGTATAAAATTCGCAGGAAAAAGTTATGCATTTATTCCAAATTGTACCACTGAAAGTTCTTGCTTTGAAAAAGTGGATTCTTTATTCAAAACAAATCTTAGTTATGCTGATGAGAGTTATTTGTATGAAATAAAAAATCATGTTGCAAGAAGTTGGTATTTTTATAACCAAGCTTTATTAGAGCAAAAACAAATAACTAAATATTGCAATGATTCGGATGCGGTGGGTGCTGCGGGAGCAATTAATCAAGCACAATTCTTAATTAGTGATTCTTTTGCTGAATTAGACCAAGCAATGAAAAAAAGTTTTGTTTTAATAGCAAAAAAAGAGAATGAATTTACGAAAAATGAGATTGATCAAATAAAAGAAGAAAAAATTTATTTGAATTTAATTGAGTTAAGACAAATTGTTTCTGAACTAAACTATGGAGCAACTAATTCAGATACTTATGTTTCTTATTATTCAAAAAAAGCGGATGCTTTTGCAAAATCAAGTGCATCTAAAGGGTTTGATGTTTTGATTGAAAAAAGTCCTTTTTGGATAGAACATTTAGATATTATTAATAACACTGTTTTGGATGAATTAGGAATTGAGAAAAAATCTTATTTTCCTTTTATTCAAAACGCAATTCCTTTTATAATTCAAGAGGCAGAAACAGCATTCTACAAAAAACAGAGTTTACTTGCACTACAAAATTTTCCAATATATGAATTTATGAAATTATACTCTGATTTGGGTGGGAATAATAATTCTGCATTAAAAAGATTTGCTGACCTAATTAATAGAATTAGTGAAAATGAAAAAGAATTGAATAAAAAAATTGAAAATCTTTGGATAACAACTAACAAAAAAATTGCAAAAACAAGTGAACTTATTGAAACAGAGAATAAGACGAAAGAATTTTCAATAATTTCAGAAAAATTAATACTAAAAACAATTAATACTAATAGTGATTTAAAAAAAGTTCTTGAAGAAATTAAAAAAGAGTACCTTAATTTGAAAGAAAAAAAAACTAATTCTAATTTAAATAAGGGAGAAGAATTAAACAAACTTTTTTTGATTGATGAAGATTTATCTGAAATAATATTTCAATTAGAATTTAATCAAAAAGGATTTGAAGAAAAATTAATTGAAGCGTGTAAAAAAGAAGCAGGGAAAAAAGATTTTGAAAAAGAAAATTATAATACAAAAACAAACCAATTAATAGAAGAAATAAAATATTTTTCTTCAAGAGTTAAAAATACTTCAGGGAGAGAAGGTTTACTTGCTTGCACTGAATTAATACAAAAAAAAGAATTATTAACACAAGCAATAAATGATTATAATCTTTTTGAATCACAAAAAAAAGAAGTTGCAAAAGATTGTTTAATATTCATTGAAAAAATTTTTCAAACAGAAAACTTTTATGAATTAAAAATAGAATATGAAGAATTAAAAGAAAGTCAAATAACTAAAGAAAACATGGGTGAGTTTGTAATAAAATGTAATTCTATTCAAGAAAAAATAAAAAAACAATTAAGTGAAGAAAATATTTACAAAAAAATATTAGCAGAATATTTAGAATCAAAAAATAATTTAAACAAACTACAAAAAATTTATTTTTATTCTAACAACAACAAAATACTCACTCAAATTAATTCATTTGAAAAAACAATTAATAGCTTTGATGAATATTTTTTTGAAGACAATCTAATATTTGAAAAAATTGGATTAATAAAAGAAACTTTGCTGGAAAAATTAGAAACCCTTAACGAAAACATTTCTAAAACAATTTTAGAAGAAACAATAAATTATGTTGAAGCTAATATACAAATCAAAAAAATAAATGAATCAATTATTTTACTAAATGAACCTAATTATTCAGAAAACATCATAGTTATTGAAAATCCTTTTGAAGAAATAAATAAAGAAATTTATTTAAAAATAAATAAAAAAATTGATTTGTTTGCTACTAAAGATGATTGTGTTGATTCTATTCAAAATAATTTATTAAAACTAAATTGTTTACCTAAAGGAAAAACAATCGCAACTTTCTTTGAAGAAACCACCTTGCACCAAACTGAAAAAGATTCTATTAAATATGCTTCAAACGAATTAAGTCTCTTGCAAAGAGAAATAACTATTGAACCAAAAATTCAAGCAAAAAAAGTTTTGGTAAAAACCCTTATTCCAAAAGACAATTCATTAACTTTAGTTTTAATAAATTCAAAAGAAATTCTTTCTTCTAAAGAAAACAATCACACTAGTTTTTTAATAGAAGAACTAAAAGAAGATACAAAAATAGAGGTTAATTATTACGTAAAAAACGGAATCAATATTTCAAAAGAACTTGTTGAAACAAAAACCACTGATCTGGATGAAACTTTAATTTATAAAGTTCAAGCTAAAAATAATTTTTCAACAAAAGTTAATGCTACTCTAATAATTTCTTTACCCTCAACCAGCGCAGAAATAATTATTTATTCAAATAATTATACAAAAAAAGAATTCAAAAAAATTGAAGAAAAAGTGGTTTTGCAAAATCAACCAATGGAAGCAAACGAGATTTTGTATTATGAAATTTGGGTAAAAACTAGTAATGCTCTTGATTATTATAAAGAAGGATTAGAGAGACAAGAATCTTTTTTTAGTGCTAGAAATTTAGTTGAAAAAGAGGAGAATACTAGAAAAGCAAGAGAAAGCGAAAAATTAGATTTAATGAAAAAAGTTTTTGAATCAAACATTGAAGAAATAAATAAAATTGAACTCAAAGAAAAAGAAAAAACAGAATTAGCTTTGATGAAACAAAAATTACTTGAAAAAATAGAAGAGTTGAGAAAAAAACAAGAAGAACTTCTTTTGATTGGATTAATTTCTCAAAGCAAAAAAATCAAAACAACGCTTGACACTATTATAAATGAAAAATTGGATGATGAAAAATCTATTGCAAAAGCATTTGACTCTTTGGTTAATTTAGTTTATAGCAGTGATAACAAAATAAAAAGCGAAGTTGAAAAAATGTGGAAGGATATTTTGAAAAAAACAATTGATGATGAAGAATTAACAACAATAAAAAACAATTTTCTTGAAACAAAAATAGAATTTGAAGAAATTTTTTATCTTGATGCTAGTAAATCAAACAACCTTTTTTTAAAACTAAAAGAAGAATATGATTTATTTATTAAAAAATTAAAAGAACTTGAAAAAACAAAAAATATTGAACAAAAAGAATTAGAAAAAAAATTTAATTATTATATAGAATATTGTAACACAAATTTAAATTATTTTGAAGAACACTTACTCAAAAATAATTCTGAATTACTCAAATCAAAATTCATTCTCCCCTTGACCCAAACTAGAATTGAAAAAATTAGGTTTTTACTAAATGAACTAAATATTAAAGAGGATTCAATTGAAAATAAACTCAAAATAATCGAACCTTTATTTGATGAAGTTTGGTTAGCGAATGAGAATGTTAAACGTCAAGCAATTACTTCATTTAATGACGCTATTGATAATCAATCTTCAAAAGAAATTCTTTCACAAGGAAAAAAATTAATTGATGAAAATAATTTTATTGAAGCTTACCTTATTTTAAAAGATACTAATCAACGTCCACTTGATTTGACAGGATTGGGTGTATTTCTCCCAATTTTAATAATCATAATAACTGCTTTAATTTTGAAAAATAATTTTTCAAAAAAAGAAAAAGAAGAAAATGAGAAAAAGAAAATTTTGAACGAAGAGTGGGAAAAAATTGAATAAAGAGAAGTTAATTATTTTTTAGAATAATAAATCCAAGCAAAAATTAATCCCCCTGCTAATATACCACAAACAGCTATTATCACTAAAAAAGAAAAATTGTTTGAATGATTTTCAACTTCTAAAGTATTTGAATAATAAATTTCATTACCATCAATTATTGAAACAAAAAAGTTTTCTTTTCCTTCAAAAGAAACTGATTCAAAAAAAACTTCTTGTTCTCCCCTTGCTGAAACAAACACTGATTTTACAGAGTCAATTACTTTTGTTTGAGGATATAATCTTAATTCACCAGTAAAAGAAGAATCAGAATTATTTTTTATAATCACTTTGAAAGTCCTATTTTCATTTTCTTCCTCAGAAACAATTAAAGCTAAATTTAATTTATTAGGTTTAACTACACTTAGGGTAGGGTGATTACTAATCAAAACTTGTTCTTCTCCAAAATTATTTGTAAAAAACAATGCTGCTGAAGGTAAATTATAAGAACTAATCAAAGAGGGTTTAATATAATAATCAAATTTTTTTGTTTCACCAGGCATTAAATAAGTTGATGCGCTTGAATCCCCCTCAACAATATCAAAACTAGAAATATTTACTTTTGCACGGGTATCTGGTTGAACAAATTGAACATAAATTGAAGCAGGTTCTGTTCCTTCATTAGAAACAATAATACTCATTTTTGCTCTATCTCCTAAAAATATTTGAGAAGGAGCTTCATTTCTTATTTTCAGTAAAGGAATATCATAAAATCCAAAAAAAGATTTTTCAATAACCTTCATGTTTGAAGTATTACCCCCTAAACTTGCACAAATCTTTAAACTAGTTTCTCCTTCCACCACTTGTGGCACATATATTCTAGCCCAACAATCTTCTTTTCCACAATAAAAAAATTCTTTCCAAAAAAGCAATTCTTCTTCGCCATTAATTGAAACAGATATATAAGTATTATCTAAATCTTCCCCTCCAAAAAAAGCATTTAATGAAAGTAATCCAACTCCCTCTTTATTTAAATCAGATTCATTTAAATTCAAAACAATTGTTTCACACTTCTTTTCTGACATAACACTTGTACTAATTTCTTTAAAACCAAAATCTGTTAGGGGGGCTGTAAAAGCAAAAACCGAGCCTAAAAATAATACTGAAATAAACAAAAATAATAATCTCTTCATAACCCCCACTCCTAATTCAATAATAATATAATTTATTTTATTTAAAAACAGGTTTTAAAACCATTTGTAATCCTTTTTTTCCTTTTTTTACCTCTAAACAACCCTTATTTTCAATTTCAACTAGACAATTAGCAACTGTTATTCTATAATCATTATCTGAATTAATTACAATAATTTTTTTCTTTGAAAATTTTTTTTTTGCGTGCTTAAGACAATAATCTATTCCTTCACAAAAAACATTATCCATTACTTTCACAAGAGAATAATTTCTACTCAAAAGTCTACTCTCAAGTTCTTCTGGAGAAACTTTTAACACTATTACAAGATCTACTTTTAATTTAGTTTCACAAAAAACGTGTCCCTCAAAAATAATGTTTTTTTTATTTTTTAAAAAAGAATTAGCTTTTTTTTCTAACTGATCTACAGGAATTTCAAGTTCATTATCCTCATTAAAAGAACCAATTTTGTTCTTTAGAGCAAAATCTTTCTCATTAATCCAAGTCAAACCCAAAATTTTTGATAATTCTTTAGCCACCTTTGTTTTTCCAACCCCTGGAGTGCCTGTAACTAAAAGATTCATGACAAATTGTAATATAAAAACACTTAAAAAGCACTTATTTTCCAAAAAATTTACTTCAAATTTTTAGAAAAAGCGAAACAATCATCACCCAAGCACTTTCCTCTTGAATCAAGGGATTTACACAAATCAACTTCTCTTTGGCAAGATTCTTCAACCATAAGGCATCATTCAAAATAAGATTTTGAAGTTTAAATACTTTGCCTTTTGAAATTACAAACAACTCTTTTTTTCAATTATTTAATCAAAAAATAGGTATTTTATAAAAAAATCAGTGCAAAAAAGTTTGTAATAAGCTTTGATATAATAATTCAAAAGTAAATTCTTCGGTACAATATTTTATTATTTTATCATACTCCTTTTTCAAATAAAATTTTGAAACATCTTTTCCGTTTGCTTCTTTCACAGGAATTTCAAAATAAGAATTTATTACTTTTTGGGAAATTGTTCTAAAATCTTCATCCCTCTTAGTAGCATTAGACACAGCCATTCCTAATTGAGCCAAGTCAACGTGTTTGGAGTTAGTGAATAAGAGGTTGAATAGTTCTTTTTGTGGAGCAATGTTGTGAAAACTCATTCTGCAAAAAAGATAATTTAAATCATAAGCTAATTGATTGAATCCAACTATTTTCAAAAAAGCGTCTCCATTGTTGAATTCTTTTTTTTCAATTGATTTCAGGAGTTCATAAAATTTTTTTAATAATTTTTCTTCAGAACCCTCTTCCCACTCAAAAATAAAAGAAGGTTCTTTTATTTGGCCCACTTTTGGTGCGGTGGATAAGGAGTAGTAATTGTAAGAGATTACAAGTACTTTACTATTTTTACAAAAAGGATTTAATCCAGATTTTTCATCTTCTGGGTCAACGAAGGATTCTATATCTAAAAACAAAAAACCCATTTAAATCAAGTATTTATACAAGGAAAATAAATAAAAAGGAAACAAATTTGTACAAAAAATTTTATATAAAAAAAAACTTTTTTCAACAACTTCTTTTTTAATTATTTTGTATTTCTTTGATTGTAAGGTGTTTTAATGAAGATAAAGGATTTGAAGCCAAATACAACATTTGATGAGATAATTGTTGAGGTTGTAACTAAGGGAGAACCAAGAGCTTTTGCTAGTGCAAGCGGACAAGGTGTTGTTTGTAATGCTGCGGTGAAAGATGAGGATGGGGAAGAAGTTTCGCTAACCCTGTGGAATGATGATCACAAAAAAGTTAATGATGGGGATAAAGTAAAAATTACTAATGGGTGGGTTAGTGAATATAAGGGAAGAATTCAAATAAGTTCTGGGAGAAAAGGCACTCTTGAAGTAATAGAATAATTTTAATTAAAAAAAACTAATTTTTAAAATAAAAAGAAAAAAGAGGTTGAAGAAGTTTTTACTTCTTCAAAGCTTTACTTGACTTTGGTTCTGCATTTAATATTTCTTCAGCTGTTTTATTTCTATTTCTTCCAAAGTTAGCGTACTTTCTAAATTTTGTTTTTGTCCAAGCTTCTGGTTGTTTTGACCTCATTTTCATTTCTTGTGAAAGAAGATTTAATCTCATCTCCTCATCCACATCCATCTTTAACAATATATGACTCATAGACTCACCTTTTCTATATTAGGAAACTTAAAAAAGTAGCTCCAGTATATAATTGTGTTGAGGATATATATAAACTTATTTATAACAATACAATGCATAAAAACGACAAAATGAGCTATTTTAGCAAATTTTTTTGAAAAATAAATAATTTAAATAAAATAATACTTTATTTCTTGGACATATTTTAAAATAACTAAATTTTAAATTAAAATAATTATTTTATCCAAAAAAAATTAATAAAATAACATTTTATTATTATAAAAAATAGAAATATAATTCAACTAAAAAATAATTTTTTTATTTTTTTGCTTTCTTTTTTACTACTTTTTCTTGTTCTTCTTCTATACCAAATCCATCTTCTAATTTTCTCTTTCCTTTTTTCATTTCTTTAAATTCATCCAAATCATCATCATCTAAACCCAATTCTTTTAATTTATCTAAATGATCTTCTGTTTTCATTTTTTCAAATTCTTTTCTCCACGCAATCATATCTGCGGTTTCTTTCATCTTTGCTCCTACTGGAGGTTTAGTTGGTTTCCTAAGCATATACTAATTCTATTCCTTTCTCGTTTAAAAACCTTACTTTTTTAAAAAAACAAAAAGGAGTTAGTTATTTAAAGAAAAAAATCAAATAACATATTGATTCAAAATGCAGGATAATTTAAATCAAGGAATTGAAACAAAAATAATAGATACCCCTAATTCTTCCTTTAATAATGAACTTTTAAACAAAAATAATTTACAAGAAAAAGAATTTTGGGATAATATTGTTGTTCAAATAAAACAAGAATTGATTGTAGAGGGTTATTCCTCAAAAACAATTAAAATGTATTTAATTTACATAAGTGATTTTTTTAAATATATAAAAAAAGAAATAAAGGATTTAACAAAGAATGATATTCTTGCTTTTTTAGCTTATAAAAAAGAAACTGGTTGTGATAATGCAACTCTTTCTTTAATTCACGCTGCTTTAAAATATTTATTTAAAAAAAATAAAGTTCTTTTTTTGCTTGAAGATATTAAAATTCCAAAAAAAGCAAAAACTCTTCCAAAGGTTTTAACTAGAAATGAAATAAAAGAACTTTTTAGTAAGACAAAATTCGGGAGAAATAGATTAATGTTACAATTTATGTATGGTTCGGGTTGCAGAGTTAGTGAAGTTACTAAAATTAAAGTAGAGGATCTTAATCTAAAAGAAAGAACAGCAATAATTAGAGGAGGAAAAGGAAATAAAGATAGAATAATTATTCTTTCAAAAGAATGGATTCATGGAATTAAAAAATATTTAAATAAAAAAAAGATTAAATCAGAATTTGTTTTTTCAAAAAAAAATGGAAAACCTATTAATACTGACACTATACAAAGAATAGTAAGAGAAACTGCAAAAAAAGCAGGTTTTACAAAAAAAGTTACTCCTCATTGTTTTAGACACTCTTATGCAACACACTTACTTGAAACAGGAACAAATATTAGATATATTCAAGCTCTTTTAGGACACTCTAACTTAAATACCACTCAAATTTATACTAATGTTGCAAATCAACAATTAAAAAAAATTCAAAGTCCACTTGATAAATTATAATTATCCCAACCCCCCCTTTCTTCCACTAATAATTATCTTTTTAAAAACAAAAAACAATTAAAATTATGTATAAGTATTATTGTTTGTTTTTCAAACCAAATTCCTTTTTTTTATTTTTAAGAATAGATTTAAATACTTCATAGTCTTTCTTAGCTTAGTAATAATTAAAGGGAGGATTAATTATGAGTATTAAATTATCAAAACTTTTTGGTATGGATGTTTATGATTTTGAGGCAGGATATAAAGGAAAGGTTTATGATATAATTATCAACCTTGAAAAAGGAAAATTAGAAACTATCACAACTGAACCTTTGAAAGTTAAAACAAAATCTGATGCTAAAAAAATATTAGCTGAAAAAAGTATTCCATATAGAAATGTAAAATCAGTTAAGGATATAATAATTGTTTCAAGCAGAGAAATTCCTTTCACTGATCAACAACCAAGAGAAGAAGAAAAAGAAAAAAGTGCTAGTTCTCAATTAAGATATAAATATACTAGAAGGTAAGGCCTCCCCTTACTTTCTATTTTCTTACTTTTTTTAAAAATAACAAAATTAAATATTTACAAAAATAATTATTAAATTTAAAAAAACTTCTTTTCTTGGACACTTTTTTTAAATTAATTTTTTAAAAAATAAAAAATTAAAAATAATTTTTTTTATAATTTTAAAATAAAAGATAATAATAAATACTATGTATATATAATATACATAAGAGTTTTTTATTTTATTATATATATTATTAGTGGAAGTGTGGGGTGTGGGATTTGGTAATAAAAGCATATTTTGTTCAATATAGATTTATTCTTCCTGATTCAATAAAACATTCTTCTTACACATATCAAAAATTATTTAGAGGAATTTTTGGTTATACCCAGGCAGTTCACAAGGGAGAAGGTAAAAAATATAATTATCATAGACCCGGCATTCTTTCAAATTATCCTTTCATTAGGCCTGGGAAGAATTGTGTTATAATTCCTCAATGTGCTTTTCAACCTCTTCAGGAATTTTTTAAAACAGGAAAAAATCCTACTCATTATTGGCAAGAAAAAGGGGAGTGGAAATGTACTTATTTTTTAAATGAAAAAGATTTATCTGAAATAGAAGTGGCTAAAGCAGTTGAAAATCTTTTAAATAGAAAATTTGTTGAAGGAGTTGAAGGAAAGGTTCTTTTATTTAATGAAATGAAGAGAATTGTTCAAAATCCTGCTGAGGGGGGTTATAAAGCAGCGTTATTAAAAGAAGCTCAAAATATAGTTGATCTTGATTGGTTTAAACAAACTTATCAACAATCTCCTCTTTTAACAGAATTTTATTCTTTATTTAGACAATTAAGGGATAATTATTAAAATTTTAAAATTTTTTTTCTCAAATTCCTTTTCTTTTCAATTAAAATGCGTTTAATCAGCAAAATAAATTTTGAGGGTTATTTCAAAATATGTCCAACATTTAGTGATAATGATTAGTTATTTGAAATTATTTTAAAATTAAATTTATTGTTTTTTTAATCTTTTTATTAGGTTTAAGTTTGTATTTGAACTTCTTTTTCAAATTCCTTTTCTTTTTCTGCTTCTTTTTTCTTTTTCTCTAATTTTATTAATAAATCTTTCTTTCTCCACTTTCTTTTACCCCCAACATTGTTACTCTCAATTAAACCTACATCCACCATTGTTTTAAGGTAAGGATATAAACTTCTTTCATTTTCATAATCTACTTGAAAAAGGTCAAATATTCTTCGTCTCACTTCATCCATTGTTATCCATTCATCAAATCTAATAACACTAGCTAGGTGATATGCTTGGGTATGTTCATTAAATTGTAGATAATCCCATATGGATCTTATTTCAAATTCTTTTTTATTATTACTCACTTCTTGATTTTGAACGGGTTTTTGAGGTATTTTTTGTTTTAATCCAAGTATTTGTTTAATTGTATCTATTATTCCCATCATTACCATGCTTAACTTCGTCATTAATATAATGACCGTAATGATTTAAAAACATTACTGTAATGATGTGTTATTATCCTCATTACACCTCATTACGTGTAATTACTGGTAATTACTGGTTTTTGTTATTTTTTAAATTGTGATTTTTTATTTTTTGATTTTTTGTGTAATTTTAGTCATTTTTTGTTTAAGTGAGGGGTGTTAATTTGATATTATATTTGGTAATTACTTTGATTTGTTGTTTTTTATTGAATTTGAGTGATTAGTTTTTGTTATTTTTTAATAATCTTTTTGAAATTAATTGTGGGTGTATTTAATTTTAAAAAATAGTTATTTTAGAGGGTTAAATAAAAAATTAAAAAATTAGTCAATTGTCGTATTTTAATAGTGGAAGTTAAGGGGTTGTTTTTGTTTAATAGGTGGTTTTTATAGCGGGGAGAGGATTTGAACCTCCGACCTTCGGGTTATGAGCCCGACGAGCACTCCAGGCTGCTCTACCCCGCTATTTTATGGTTTATATTGCCTTGTTTTGTTAAAAAAAGAGTTTTTCAAACTTCTTTTTTTATTTGCTATCCTATATTTATTTTTTACTTATTTTAAAGGTTGTTTTGTTCTTTTTCTATTTTTCTTGTTGCCTTTAAAATATGTCCAAGTTTTTGAGATTTTACTTCATTTTATTCAACAAAGTAAGCTCTTTTTCTATGTTTTTTATTTTTGTTAACAACTCTTTTTGTCTATTTGGATCATTTGCAGAGGTCATATTTCCTCCACATGTTGGACAAATAAAGTTGTATTCTGCAGCAACTTCAAAAACCTCTCTGTGATTGCACTTTGTACAATCAAATAAACTATAATCTGCCTCTAACTTCATTTTATTGTTCAATTTTTCAAGATTTTCTTTTTGTTGTTCTTCAATTATCTCGGCTATTCTGTCTTTTTTTATTTCCCATGTATAATTATACCAACCTGTTTTTTGATTCCTTGCTTTTTGGTAACAAGCAATTCCTCTAAAATGTAATTTATTTAATATTGCTCTAACTTCTGTTACTTTTTTCTTCATTTTTTTACTCAATTCTTCATCAGTAGTCATCTTTCTTTTTTTTTCACATAATTTTACTACTGTTATTGCATCCTCTCCACCCACTGTATCTAATAACTCTTTTACAAGTGTAAGATCAGTTATGGATTTTGGAGGCATAAAATATTCTCCTTACTAATGGTTTTTAAACTCTTCAGAAAACCCTAATTATTTTATTTTTTTGTATTAATCACCTTTTTTCCTTTTTCTTGAGGAATAATTTTTAATTTTGATTTTAAAAATTTTTTATCAAGTTCTTTTCCTTGTTGCACTCTATCAAGAAAAACAGCCAGAGCAGCTATTTCACTATGTGGTTGATTAGTAACCGAAACATTATAATCAGCCAATTCATATACTTCTTTTTCAACTTTTTGAGAGCCCACTATAATCGCAATTTTATTTAATTTAATTAATTTTTTTTCAACTTCTTGAACTTGCATTCCATACATAGTTAAGTGAACTATTTTATATCCACTTTTTTTTAATTTTAAAACAACTTCTCTCCAATCTTGAATAAATTCAACTTTAAAATTTCCTCCCCAATTTTCATTAACTCCTTTGATTGTATTTTCTGCTATTTCGTCTCTTGATTCACAAACAATCATTTTGCTTGCTCCAAAAGCACGTGACACGAGTGCACAGTGACTAGTAACTCTATAATCTCGCACATCTCTATGACCATACCTTACAACAACAAAATCTTTTTTTTTCATTTCACTCGCTCTTAAAATGTTTTTTCAGCACCTTTAAAAATCTTTTTAAGGCAATTTCTTTTAAAGGAAATGTAATTAGATGGGCCCGTAGCTCAGTCGGTAGAGCACCGGCCTTTTAAGCCGGGTGTCTAGGGTTCGATTCCCTACGGGCCCGCTCATCTTTAAATTTTCTTTAATTAATTGGTGGTAATTACTAGACAGAGTTGGTAATTACAGTAATTGTTTGAGCCCGTAGCTCAGTCGGTAGAGCACCAGACTCTTAATCTGGGTGTCTAGGGTTCGATTCCCTACGGGCTCGCTTTCTTTTTTTTTGTTTAATTCTTTTTTTAAATTATTAAAATTTTTTATTAACAATTAATTGAAAGAACATTTATTTTTTTTAATATAAATGTTGGAGTTGTTAATCATTTTGTGTTGCAAAGATTGAATCAATTGAGTTTATTGATATTAATTTGCGTGGTTTAAAAAAGGAAGGTTATAATAAAGAGTAAAAGGGTAAGAGAATTAAGAGTTTGTGTAAATAATAATTGTAATGATTTTATTGAATTAGAAAATGCTTAATTAAGGAAATTATTAAAAGAGTAAAAGGTAGTATTGAAAGAGTAAAAAAAGCGTGGTAGAATTAGTTGGTTTTTTTTAGAAATGACTAGTTAGGGATTATTAAAAAGCTTTCCATTTCTTATTTAGTTATCTTGTTAATGGGATTGTAGCTCAGCCTGGGAGAGCACAACGCTGAAGACGTTGGTGTCGCGAGTTCAAATCTCGCCAATCCCATTTTCTTTTTTTTGTTTTTTTTTATTAAAGTTTGTTGTATAAAGTTTGTTTGTTATAAAAAATTTTTTTTCTTTTTTTTGTTATTTTTGTGGTTTTTTCTTAGTGAAAAGATTTATAATCAAGTTAATTCTATTCTTATTGTTGATTGTTATGAATAGGGTTGCTACAGGTATTCCAGGTTTTGATGAGTTAGTTGAGGGGGGTCTTCCGGAGGGGAGAGCTTTTTTAGTTTCTGGGGGAACTGGAACAGGTAAAACAATTTTTGCTACTCAATTTTTAATTAATGGTGCTAAAATGAATGAGCCGGGGGTTTATTTGACTCTTGATGAAAGGCCTGATTTGATTAGAGAGGATATGTTGAGGTTTGGTTGGAATTTGAGGTCTTTTGAAGATAAGGGTTTGTTGAAGATTGTTGATGGGACTATGGCCAAGCTTGGTATTCCAAGTGATGAAGAGTTTTCTCTTCCTGCTACTGGGTTTGATCTTGATAAGTTGTTGCTTGAATTAATGAGGGCGATTAAGAAAATAAGGGCTAAGAGGGTTGTTATTGATTCAATTCCTGCTTTGGGGTTAAATTTTGATAATGAGCATGAAGTAAGAAAGGCCGTTTTGAAGATGGTTTATCTTCTTGCTAGGGCGGGGGTTACAACTATTTTTACTACTGAAATTAATGAAGAAACTAAGCAATTGAGTAAGTATGGGGTTGAAGAGTTTGTTGCTGATGGGGTTGTTGTTCTTCATTATATGGGTATTGGTACTCAATCTAATAGGACTCTTCATATTAGAAAGATGCGTGCAACTAAGCATAATGAAGATTTGCATCCTCTTGAGATAACTGATAATGGTATTAGGGTTCTCAAAGTTGAGGATGATTATAGGTTGTAGTTTTTAAAAAAATTAGAAAAAAAACTTGTTGAACAAGTTTTTTTCTGTATTTTATTGTTTTTGCTTTTTCTTTAGGTATGCTCTCACACCTAGGATTAGAATTATTACTATTATTATTGTTAACATTGTGTTCCAATTAAAGTTTTCTTGGGTGGGTGTTTTTACTTTTGCGTTTAAGGTTATTTCTTTTGTTTTTTGTTTTGCGTCAGAATCTAGGTAAGTTATTTTCATTCTTATTATTGCGGTTTCTTGGCCGTTAATTACTTTGTCATAATTTATTTTTGTTTTTATGGTGTCTACATCGTTTGCTCCTAGTGTTCCAATGAATTGTTTTGGTTTTTCAATTGTTGCGTATTCTGAAACAAGTTCTACTAGAGTAAAATCTGCTTTTCCCATTCCTTTGTTGAATATTTCAAAGATTATTTCTCCGTTATTGTTTTCTTTTATTGTTGCGTCAAGATCTGATTTTCCAAATACTTTTAATCCAACGTAGGAAATGTTTTCTGTTCTTTCTCCTGATTGGTTGTTAAAAGATACTTTTAGGGGTATTGTGTAATTTTTTATTGTTGCGTTGTTGCTTACACTAACTTTTAGTTTTGTTGTTTTTTCTTCTCCAGGGTTTATTGAACCCACTTTTATTGCACTTGCTCCTAGAGGAGTTATTTCTCTTTCTATAATTCCTCCAGCAGGGGTTATTGTTCTGTCTTCAATCATTTCTAGCACTACTTGGTGTGCTGGGCTTGTTCCTACATTTTGTAATGTAAAAGTTATTTCTTTTTCTTCTCCAGGAAGTAATTTTTCTTCAGTTACATTAATAATTTTTACAATAGGTTCTTTTCCACTTATTAGTATTGGGTGGCTTGTTTTTACTTTACTCTCCAAATTTTTTCCTCCAACAAGGATTGGTAAGTTGTAGGTTTTGTTTTCTGCAGTTGGGTCAATATATACATTGAATTGTAATAGTGTTTTTCCATATGCTTGCATTGTTCCTACAAGATTTGGGTTTGGATTGCTTTCATCTGTTTTTACTATAAATGGGTAAGTGTCTTCTATGCTTACAGTAATATCTTTTTGTGGTGTTGAATCTATATTTTCTAATTGTATTAGTACTTTTATTGTTGTTCCAGGCACTGCTGGGTTAGGATCGTAATTTACTTGAGTAACTTTTGGGAATGCTGCAAGTGTACTTCCGACCAAAGCCAAGAGGATGGCAAACATCATTATTTTTCCTATTGTTTTCATCTAATCACTTCCTATTAATGGTTTTTTGTTAAAATTGGTTTAAATAAATACGCTTTTTGTTTTGTTATATTCTTTGAGCGAGTTGGATGGAGGGGATTGAATTTATTTTTTCAATTAGTTTTTCTAGTTTTTGAGCGTTTTTGATTTCTAGTGAGAACATTGCGTCTATGTACCCGTTTTTCTTTATTTTAAAATTAGTGTTTTTTAGAGTGGCTCCTGAATTTTTTATTTCTTCTAGTATTTCTCCAAGTAATCCATTTCTATCAATTGCTTTTATTCTTATTCCGGTTTCTCCTTTTTCTCTTTCAAAATTTATTTGGAGTAGTTTTTCTTTTGTAAGTTTTTTTATGTTTGGACAATCTTTTTTATGAATTATTATTTTTCTTTTAGTAGTTTTTACTCCTATCACGTCTTCCCCAGGGAGGGGGTGGCAACACTCCGCCATCTTTATTTTTTTAGTGTCTTTCATTTTGAGGGGTATTTCTTTTGAAATTTTTTTTGTATTTAGTTGGAAGTGTGTTTTTATTTTTGTTTTTGCTTTTTCTGTTATTACGTTTTGTAACCAACTTTTTTTCATTTGGGTTTTTGGGTTTGTTATTATTTCTATTTTATCAAGGTTGTTTAATTTTGTTTCTAGTGTTTTTAGTTGTCCGTTTATTTTTACTTTTTCAGCTTTTTTTCCTATTTCTGTGTGTACTGCAAATGCAAAATCTAGGGCAGTTGCTTCTCTTGGGAGGGGGATTGCATCATTTTTTGGAGTGAAGGTAAATATTTTGTTTCCTGCTATTTTTTTCTCAAATTTTTCTTCTCCTGTTTGTTTTTGCCATTCTAATAATTGTCTTTCCCAACTCAATTCTTTTTCAAATTCTTGGTCTTTATTTATTTTTTTGTATGTCCAGTATGTTTCTCCGCTTATTCTTAAGTGTTGGGCCCATGTTCTTATTTGTACTTCAATTACTTCTTCTTTTCTTTTTACTGCTGTGTGTATGCTTTTGTATCCGTTTGGTTTTGGTTTGGAAATGTAGTCATCAAATGCTTCTTGTATTATGTCATATTTTGAGTGAACTAATCCGAGTATTTCGTAGCATTCTTTTTCTTTGTTGCAGATTATTCTTATTCCATAAATGTCGTGGATTTTTTCAAAGCTAGTTTTTTTGAGTTTGTTAAATATTGAGGTAAAGCTTTTTGGTCTTCCAGTGATTGTTGTGTTTGGTTTGTTTTTTAGTAGTTCTTGTATTTCAGTTATAACTTCTTCAATTAGTTGTTCTCTTTCTGTTCTTGTTTTGTTAATTAGTTTTTTTATTTTTTCAAATGCTTGTGGGTTTAGTACTCTAAAAGAGTAATCTTGTATTTTCCATTCACATTCACTTATTCCTAGTTTTGTTGCAAGTGGTAACCAAATATCAAATGCTTTTTTAGCATATTGTTCTTCATAAATTATTTTTTCTTTGTGGTATAGTGCGTCAGCTGTTTCTTCTATTTTTACTATTATTGGTTGAAAATCTTGGGGCAGGGTTAGGATTATTGAGGTTATTGTTTCGTTTGGGAGTTTTGAATAGTTTCTTTGAATAACTTCTTCCATTTGAATTATTTCTTCAGCTATTTTGTGTGCTTCAATTGAAAACATTTTTTCTTCTTCGGAATTTATTTTGTTTTTTATTGTTTTTAGGATTATTCCTTCTATTAGGGGTTCAGGAAGTTTTTTTTCAATTAGATTATTTGTTACCCTTTTTATTCTTTCTTTTGTTTGTTTAGAAGAGTATTTTTCTAAAAGATTTAGTTTTTTTTTCAATTCTTTATTTTCTTCTAGGGCCATTCATATTGATTTGGTCAATTCTTTTTTTAAGTAGTTTGGTATTATTTATTTTAGAATTGTTTTTTGGAGGGATTAGTTTTATGAGTTTTGGAAAATTTAAGAATGTTAAATTAGTAAAGTTTAAAGAAATTGATGAAGTGGATTTGGCTTTTTTTGAGAAATCTCTTGAAAGGTTTTTTCAAAAAGTTGGCCCTGATGCTAAGCTTGAGCTTTATTTGAAGGATTATGCTAAGGGAGGGCTTAGGGTTCAGCACGAAGTTAAGGGTACTCTTTATGTTGGTTCTAAAACCTTTTTTTCTACGAGTAAGGGTTGGAAGCTTTTTAGTGTAGTTTCTAAAGTATTGTCTGGTTTAGTTAAGAATTTTAATAAGGACTCAAAGAAGAAATAATTTTTCTAACTCTTTTTTCTTTGAATTTTTTTTAGAACTTAAGAGAGGTGCGAGAATGAGTTTATTTTGATTCATTCTCACTTCTTTTTTTTAACAACTTTTGCTGTTTTTTTTGCTACTTTTTTCTTTGGTGTTGGTTTTTTTACCACTTTCTTTTTTGGAGTTGTTTTTTTCAAAGTTTTAGTTTTTTTAGTAATTGTTCTTCTTGGCGTTACTTCTCCTTGT